>JBDTOZ010000202.1:0-2169 GCA_039932995.1 Acidobacteriota bacterium
ATCGGTTGTCTGCGCCTGTCCAGGCGCAGACAACCTCCGGCCGGCAAACACCGGCCCACTCAGGGCGTGACTTCGATCTCGAACGTTCCCTCGGTCTCCTGACCGTCCTTGCTGCTGCGGAACGTCACCTTGTGCTTGCGCCCTCCGTCGGGACTCTGGCCGTCTGTCTTGATGTCCAGCTTTCTCTCGATGATCGGGCCGCCCGGAAGGTCTTCGCCCTCTCCGCCTTCCTGAACGATCATTACCTTCCGGGGTAGGGCGCCCTCCTCAGGCGCCGGTCCGGCGATACGCATGCGCATCGGGCCGTGATCGCCCTCCCTCGGTTTGATCACCTCCACGCCGGCGTCGCTGAACTTCACGGCCAGCTCGAAGGCCGACAGCGTTTCCATCAGCACGAGATGCGCGGGCACGTTCGTTCCTTTGAGGGTGACATGGGACTGGCGTTGAGCATCGTCGACCGCTCCATCGGCGATCTTGATGGTGGTGCCGGTGGCGTTCGAGACCGCGTGCAGCACCTCATCCAATGACGCGGCCGTGAGCTCCACGTTCATGGTCTGTTCGAGGCTGTCCACCACGATCTTCGTGGCGGGCGAGAGCGGTTCGGCGGCATGCCGCATGTAAACGACGTCACCGGCGCGGGCGTCCGTGAGCGTGACCAGGCCGATGCCCAGGACCAGTGCGGCAAAAGCGAGTGAGTGCCGGGAAGGCCGGCGGAATGATGCAATCATCACGATTCTCCTTTTCAGTTGTTGAGGCGTGGCCGACATCCCCAGGGTGAGACCCGCGGCGGCCGGCACCATCGGCCCCGTGCGCAGGCGCTCTACGATCTCCAGCACCGTGCCGCCGTACGCGGGACGCTCTTCGGCCTCCAGGGCCGCCAGTGCCAGCGCGTCGCAGGCCAGCTCCCGCTCCTCGGCGAGACGCAGCACCGCAAGATGCACGAGAGGGTTGAACCAGTGCAGCACTCGCGCGAGCGTGGCCAGCCAGTTCAGCGGGACGTCGGAACGGCGAAGGTGCGCGAGCTCGTGCAGGATCACGTAGCGCAGTTGCTCGCGCGTGAAGGACTCCAGAAACCCCTGGGGTAGAAGCAGAGTGGGACGCAGCCATCCATACAACGAAGGGGTGGCCACGGCGCCCGTGGAAAGGATGCGCACCCGGCGGCGGACACCGAGGCGGGTCCGGCAGGCCTCGACCAGCAGCAGGACATCGTCGCGAACGACGTCGATGCTGCCGGCCAGTTGCCGGCGAAAGCGATAGAGCTGCCACGCCGTCCGCCCGAGAAGAAACGACACGCCCACGGCCCACGCCACCAAAAGACCCGCCACCCATGGTGCGGGGGCGGGAGGTGCGGGAGACCGAAGAAATGCGCGCTTCATTCCGGCGGGCGGAGGAGGCGTGGCATCGTTGGCGACGACCAGCACGGGTGCACCCGCGCGGGCCGAGGTCACGAGATTGAAGACGCTGAAACGGGCGGCCGGCGCGATGGGGATCAACGTTCGTACGATCGCGACCAGGACGAGCGCACACCACCAGCGCGCCGGAACGCGGTTCCGGAAGAAGCGGTGCAGGAGCAGCAGGATGGCGATCAGCAGCGTCCCCTTCCACGTCGCCGTGACCAGCCATTGCGCGAGCGTGGCGGTCAAGCGCCCTCCTGTTTTTCGTCGAGGATGCGCCGCAGCTCCTCGATCTCGTCCTGCGTGAGCGGGGTGCTCTTGACGAAATGCACGAGGGCAGGCGTGGTCTCGCCGCCGAAGACGCGCTCGATGAACGAGGCCGACTCTTCCTTCACATAGCGCTGCCTGGGGATGGCCGGCGTGTAGAGATAGCGGTTGCCGTCCTCCCGGAACTTCAGGACGCCCTTGCGCACCAACCGTCCCAGGAGCGTCTTGACGGTCTTGGTGTGCCAGTCCGTGCGGGAGCGGAGAGCCTCCGCGACGTCGAGGGCCGTGCCGGGAGACTGCTCCCACAGCACATTCATCACTTCCCATTCGGCATCGGTGATCGGCGGCGTGCGGGTCATGGGGCTCCTTTCTGACTACGACTGTAATCAGTATGGATTACGTTTGTAGTCCGTGCAAGGTTTCGGGCGGATTGTCACAAAGCCGTGGAGCCAGCGTTCAGAGTGGCGTTGCCCGGGCCCTTCCGGCCTTGTAACGGCGTCGTTTCCTC
>JBDTOZ010000203.1:0-25945 GCA_039932995.1 Acidobacteriota bacterium
GCGAGGACGCCGCACAGCCAGCCGGCGAGACGCCGGCGTTCCTTGGGTTGCGGGCCCAGTCCGCGCTGCGCAACCGTCGCGGAGATCGCCGAGCTTCGGCGACAGCGAGGGAGTTCGTGAACGGCGACGGCGTACCGCAAACTCACAGCAACATCGCGGCAACTGCGATGACCAGCAGTGCAATCATCGGCAGCACGACGCAGCCGACGGTGGTTCTGTTGTAGATGCGGTTATACGCGGCCCGCTTGGGGTTGGTGAGCCAGCCCCAGCCGCGCGGCGCTTTGAGGCCGAGGGAGTGCCGGACGACGCGCTTCAATGACGTCCGCGCGGCGATGCGCTTCCGCAGCGAAGGGGTACGGATGCCGAATTTCATGAGGATGTTTCCCCCGCATGAGACACCTTGCGACGCGAAAGGGGGCGTTGCGCAGACGGATGATGGTCGGCTTCGCTACGCAGGTCGGGCAGTGAGGCCGGAAAGCGAGGCACCGAGGAGCCGTTCGCGTGTGGCTGGGCCGGAGGGGAAGCTGCGACACGTGAACGACAGTTCCTGGCGTCCGTCGGAATGACACTCCGCGCGGGTCACCCGCACTTCGAGCGACTGACGGTCTGTGCACAGCGCGTCCGGCGGCACGCGCCGTCCGTTGAAGAACACCGTGAGACACGATTCCTCGAGGGGCCGCGGCAGATGCCACGACAGGCGCAAGGTGAGATCCGCGGGCATGAAGTGAAGCCGCACGATCGCGGCCGTCCCTGTCCAGCGACGCGACGGGGTGTCGGTGGGATGCTCCTCGGCACGGACGCCTGCCAATGCACCTTCCGAAAACTCGGCGATGGATCGACCGTCCGCGACTTCTTCCCACTGGGGAGCGAGCGGGTACCTGCTCAGGTACTCGAAGTAGCCGCTCTCGAAGGTACTCCGCCATAGCTCGAGGTAGCGAGGCTCGAGCGGCGCGCCGGTGGCGCGCGCGATCCACCAGCGCAGCGCGGCTCTGGAGGTCCGAAGATAGGCCAGGCAGCGAAGGCCGAGGCCCTTCGGCAGCGCTCCAACGAGAAGCCAGGGAATCTTGCGCAGCGTTCCTTCCGCTTTCGCAACCCATCGAGGTCGCCCGAGATCCGCGATCAGCGATACCGCGATCACGCGGAGCAGGGCACGCGCCGAGGCAGGAGCGAGCGTGTTCCGACGCATCCAGATTCCCACCTCGCCAAGCCACTCGTCGGCCAGGCCGGGCATCCGTGCATCCATCTCGTCGCGCCACGCGAGTTGCCCGAGCGCGCACGCGGACAGTGAGGCGGCGAGGTCGGAGATCCGTCTGCAATTCGCGTGATCGATGGCCGGAGCGGTGCGTCCGATGCGGCGGCCACTACGCACCAGGGCGATCCCCATCGCCGTTTCGCAGAAGCGTCCGTGCGTGCTCTGAAATCCACCGAGCGCGAGGTACGCGTCCAGTCGCATGGCGAACCCGCGCAACGAGATCGTACGGAAATGGCCCTCCGGCCATGTCGCTGCCCACTGCTGCTCCAGGGCCGCCTGCAGGCGGCTCAGCGGATGGTCGTCTTCGAGATAGCCGCCCCCCACGACGGCCGCGGAGAGGTCGTCATCGCGGAAACTTCGCAAGATCTCTTCGCCGGCGTTGGGACGGGCCACGCAGTGCGCCTCGGTGAACAGCAACAGCGGCGCGGTGGCCGCACGCGCACCGCGGTCATAGAGAACGCTCTCCCCGCGCTCCGCTGACGCATCGATCCAGAGATCTCCGCCGCCGAGCTGCGCCTCGAGCCGCGCCGCCCGACGCCCGCCGATGCCGTGGTCGACGATGACCAGTTGCAGCCGCTGGGCGCAGGTCTGCCGGGTCCACGATTCGATGCAGCGCTCCGCCATCCCATGATCATCGATGAGGGGAAGGACGACCGAGAGTTCCGGAGTCGAGGTGCCTGCGGGGCGATCGAACACCGGGCCGATGATACCTTCCCGGCTCGCGCGAAACAGAAAAGGGCGAACCGCAACGTCAGCGAATGGTCAGCGAATGGTCCGCGCCGGGTTCCGCTCCAACGTCCGGCTCGCGTACGACGCGCAGAGCGTGGCCTCGTCGAGCGCCCAGTCCCACTTCTCCTCCATCTTGTTCTTCACGTTCGCCGCCAGTGCGATCGTATCGACGGGGCGCTCGAGCTCGCACGCGGAGACGGCATCGCGCAGTGCCCCGGGGGTGATGCCGTGCGCGACGATGGCCGGGCCTTCGCTGGAGACGGCCACGCCGCGAGCGGCGAGCTGCTGGACCAGGGTGTTCATGGCCAGTGTGCCGGTCCAAGGGAAGTGGAGCGCGCCGTCGGCACAGACGATGGTGCGGGTGCGGTCGAGGGTAAAGCGGGCGAAGTTCTGGCGCGCTTCGTAGAGAAGGTCGGCGGCTTCCTTGTCCAGGTAGGACGGCACGTCCTCGGTCGTATAGAGGGTGAACATTTCGCGGCGAACGCGATCGTGGACGGTGCCGCGCGAACCACTGTCGAAGACCGGCACGCGGCCACCGGCGGCGGGAGTGAGGTCGATGACGTGCTTCTCGTCGTCGACCGAGACGACGCGCCAGCGGCGGCCGGCGAAGATGAGGAATGAGCCCTCGGCGACGGGATTGACGATGGGCAGCGTCCCTAGCTGGCGGCCCGCGGTCATGAGGCGGTATTCGTCGGAGCTGACGAATGCCGTGTAGAAGTCGTAATGGTTGACGAGCTTCTCCCCCTTGGTTCCGTGAAGGAGCAGGCCGTCGGACTCCTGGCGGATGAGATCCCGCGCCGCGAGCTGCTTCAGCAGCGGCTTGAACATGGCCCGCGGGACGTGCTGGAACGGACCGCTCTCGCACAGCATCGTGTACGCATCGGCGGCGGTGATGCCGCCGTATTGCGCGATGAGCGAAAGGATCTGCTGGACGAACGTCGAGCCGTGCACCATCTCGCCGGGCGGCGGCTCGATCCACTTTTCGAGGAGCAGGTTCACCATGGCGATGCTCTCGACGAGACCCGCACGGATGGCGTCCTGCGGCGGCGAGCGGTCGGTCACGGTCTCTTCCTGGATGTAGATGCGCAGGATGGCGGGCTCGCCGCGGCGGCCGGAGCGGCCCAGCCGCTGACGGAGCGAAGCCACGCTGAAAGGAACACCGATCTGGGCCACGCTCTTGACCGCTCCGATGTCGATCCCCATCTCCAGAGTGCTGGTGCAGATCACGGTCAGCGGCCGATCGCCCCGCTTCAACTGATCTTCGACGTCGAAACGCAGCTCGCGGGAAAGGCTGCCGTGATGGGCGAAGAACTCCTGGGGCAGGTTCATCGACCCGCACATGCGCGACAGGTGATCGGTGTAGAGCTCGACCTCGCTTCGAGCGTTGGCGAAGACGAGATTGTTGGAGCCGCGGAGGTTCTTGAACAGGTGCTGGGCGATGGTGTGTGCGGTCTCGTCGACGTCTTCGCCTTCCTTCTCGACGACTTTCCGCTCGCGAAGGGGACGGCAGAAACCGTAGAGGCGAAGCTTCGCGCCGGTACCGGCTTCGTCCGATTTCACGATCGCCGCAGCCGAGGTCCGGCCGTTCAGGGGGCGGAGAAAATCCGCGGCGAGAGTCATGTCGCCGAGCGTGGCACTGAGGCCGACCCGCCGCACTCTGCGGTGCAGGACCCGCTCGAGACGGTGCAGCAACGACTGCAACTGCATTCCGCGCTCGCTGCCGATGAACGCGTGGAGCTCGTCGATGACCACGAACTTCAGTCCGGCGAAGATCCGCGCCACTTCGCTCCCGCGGCGGACGAAAAGCGCTTCGAGCGATTCGGGAGTGATGAGGAGAATGCCGTCCGGCTGCCGGATCAGCTTCTGGCGCGCGCTGGCGGTGACGTCGCCATGCCAGCGGTGAACGGGAATCTCGAGCGACTGGCACAGGTCGTCGAGACGTCGCCATTGATCGTTGATCAGAGCCTTGAGAGGACCGACATAGAGCACTTGAACGCCGGTCGAGGCCTGGTCATCCACCAGCGTGGAGCAGATCGGGAGGAACGCCGCTTCTGTTTTCCCGGCCGCCGTCGCCGCGGTGATGATCGCGTCGCCGTCGCCTTCGAGGATCGTGCGGATGGCCAGCTCCTGCACGTCCCGGAGCTCGGACCAGCCCTGATCCCAGATCCAGCGGCGCACGCGCTCGTGAAGGAGGCCGAACGACGACGAGGCCTCAGATGCGGAAGGAGGCAAGATCGTCATCCTCGTCCGTGGCGGCGACAGGCGAGGCGGCGGTCACGTCGTCTTCGATCTCCCCGTCGAGATCGGGGTTCCGCTCCGTGGCAATGTTCACCGCGCCGAGAAGGTCGCGCCAGCTCGCCTGGGCGTTCTGCTCGAGCACGGACAGCAGGCTCACGAACGCGGTCACGGTGTTGCGCGGCGTCCGGAAGTACGCATCCCCGATGCGCGTGGAGCAGTGGTGCATGAACGCCTCCAGCGCTTCGTCGGGAACGAGATTTTTCTCTGCGTCGCCAAATGCATAGACGTTGCGGATGTTCGCGAGCAGCACGTAGAGATCTTCTTTCGTGAGCTGCGAGAGGGAGAGCACGGGGCCGCCGTAGTCCACCAGGCCGTTGGTGGCGAACTGGTTCTGCGCGAGCCGCGACTGCAGCGCCGAATAGCTGTACAGTCCACGGCGCGTATCGAGCAGGAATTCCGGCGTGCCGCCGAGCAGAACGCCCATGCCTTCCGCGGTGCCCTGCAGCACGTCGTTGAGGATGCGCAGGATCTGCTCGTAGTTGCTGTTGCGGGCCTGCGTGTTGGCGAGCTTGTAGAGGTTCACCAGCTCGTCGAGCACGATGAGGATGCCTCCGTAGCCGGCCAGACGGACGAAGCGCGCGAAAAGCTTCAACTGATCGTAGACGTTCGCATCGCTGACGATCGTACGGACACCCAGGTGCGTGCGGGCATCGGTCTTGGTGGTGTACTCGCCGCGCAGCCAGCGCAGCGCCGACTCCTTCAGGTCTTCATTGCCGCTGTCGTGGCCGCGCCAATACGCTTCGATGACGTGCGCGAAGTCGTAACCGCCCACGAGCTCCTGCAGCGAGCCCAGTCTCGTCCGGATCACTTCCTCGACCGCCACCCCGCCGCTCCGGGCCTCGGCCAGGGCGCTGCTCACGAACTTCTCGACGACGCTCGCCATCGCGCCACCATCCGGCTTCGACCGCGTGGCGATGTTGCGCATCAGCTCCGCGTACAACGAGCGAGCCTGTCCGCCCGTCGCATGCAGTCGCCGGTCGGGCGAGAGGTCGGCGTTGACGGCCACCAGGTTCCGCTCCAGGGCGATGGAGCGGATCAGGTTCAGGAAGAACGTCTTGCCCGAGCCGTATTCACCGATGATGAAGCGGATCGACGAGCCGCCGTCGGCGATGCGGTCGATGTCCGCGACCAGGGCCTTGACTTCGTCGTGCCGCCCCACCTGGATGTGTTGCTGGCCGACGCGCGGCACGACGCCGGCGCGCAACGATTGAATGATGGCTTCGCGGTGCTTCGGCTTGATGGTCTGCGTCGTGGTCATGCAGTGAGCTCCATGGCTACTTGCGAGTTGATGGTCACCGGGTCGTGGTCTTCCCACAGGGGCTCGTCGGCGGTGGCATAGGCGAAGTCGTTGATCGTTTCGAGCGCGCCATCGGGCAGCAGGGAGAGCTCGTCCGCAAGGCGCTCGACCTCGTCGCGCGGCCAGCTCGCGCGCGCCGACAGCCGGCGCAGCAACTCGGAGTGTGCGGCGTCGAGCGTACCGATGGTGTTGGTCTCCGCAATCCTCGCGGCAACGGCAACGACGGCCTCGTCCTCGGCGAAGATGCTGGAGAGGAGCGTCGAAACCTGGCGCGTCTCCGCGATCTTGAGCCGGACCCGGTCCATGTCGATGCCCGAGGCGGTCGTCGCCGGCGGGGCGGGCCTGACGGGAATGGCGAAGCCTCTCGGCGAGGCCGGCGGCGCGTCGACGGCGAGCGGCTCGTCGTCCGTCGCCAGCGCGGCATGGATGTCGGCGTAGAGCGCGGCGCTCTCGAGTCCGACGAGGTCGTACAGCTTCTCCAGCATCTTCATCTCGCGCGGATCGACGCGGCCGTCGGTCGTGGCAACGGTGATGAGGAGGTGGCCGATGTGATGACGGCTGGCGGTGGTCAGTGCCGCCAGATGCTTCTTCAGTCCCTGAGTGCCGGGCTTCTCTTCGAGCAGCCATGAGAGATGCGCGGCCAGCCGCTGCCTCTCGCCCGCGGAGAGTTGCAGCGTGTCCGCGATGTGCTTCTGCAACATCGCGCGCTCGACCTCCGAGACCTCGTCGTCGGCTGCGCTGACCACCGCGCCGAGGCGCATGCAGAGCGTGGCGGTCGCGTATTCCTCGGATGCCGCGGAGGGACAATCGGGGAGACGACGGAACACGACCACGCACCCGTCGACGTCGTAGACCGGCCCGCCGAGGCGCACGTCCGGCTCGATGCCGTAGCCGAGCTTTTCCAGCGCCTGCGCGAGCAGCATGGCCTCGTTCTTCGAGACCTTCTCGGGCTTCGCCAGGCGGACATACGGCAGCAGCTCGCCGGCGCCGAGATGCGCGCGACCATCGGCATCGAGCCGTGAGCGCACCAGCGATGCGAGCGATGAGGCGTCAGTGGACGGAGTGGCTTCGACGAGATCATCCGGCAGGAGCGCAAACCCCGACAGCGACTGCCGGCCCTCGGCGTTCTTGCCGAGAAAACGGCTGAAAGGATCGAGGGCGGTCGTGCACTCCAGGGCCAGCTCGATCAGCTTCGCGAGCGGACGGGTGAGCTGCGTGATGTCGGGGAGCTGGAACCGCGTCACCGCAAGCGGTTCCAATCCTTTGTTCGCGGGGTGGTAGGTCAGACCGAGGTAGGCCTTGTTTGGCTTGACGATCAGACCGGCGCCAAACTCCCGCGCGTAGCGGATGTGGAAGAGGAGCTCGAATTCGCCGGCGCAACGCGTGGCAGGCGTGTTCAGCGAGGAAGAAGAGCACACCCATTCGAGCGCCAGCGCGGCCGGGATCGGCTTCCCGGCCAGGGAGAGCTCTCCCAGGGCAAGCTTCAGGCGATGCGTGGGTCCGTACTGGTTGCCATCAAGGTCGCGCATCAGGTCGTGCGCCCGCGGCTCGATCGTGGCGATGAGATCGAGCAGCGCGCCGGCGTAGGAGGCGAACGATTCGCTCACACGCGCGTACAGGTCGAGCAGTCGCGCCACTTCCCGGGCGATGGCCAACACTTCGTCGGCGTTCTGGCCGCGGTCCCTCACATACTCGTAAACGCGTCGCTCCAGCCCGCTGTAAAAGATGAAGACGAAACCGATGGGCGTGTCCGGATCGTTGCGCCCGCCGGCGAGCCATTGGAGAAACGCGCGCCGGCTCGAGGCCGGGATGCTGGAGTACGACGGCCAATATCCGGTGTCTGCGGTGCTGGCCACCGCCGGATCGACCGGCAGCGCGGGGTCGATCAGCGACGACTCGACGCCATAGCCGGCCAGGGATCGGAGCTGGTTGCCCACGTAGACGAAGTGGCCGGTCGCGAATCCATGAACGGTTGCACTACGGCCCTGCGCGAGCCATTCCCCGCGGGTCGGTGCGATCCCGGGCTCGACGCGTCTCGCGTGATCGACCGGCGCGGTTGCCCGTTCGAGCTCCGCGCGCCGTCGCCTCTGGTCGATCGACGCCTGCAAGACGCGCTCGAGCTCGGTCGGTGCTGTCGGCGGCGGCAATCGCATCCTCACCTCCTGGACTGGTGCTGTGGGAACAACCGGCGTCCGCGCGCGCCACTGCGCCATTTCCTGCAATGCCTTGGCGAAGTGACGCGCGGCCGGGACATGCGACACCAGAAGGACGGAGCCCGAGCGGCGCCACGACAGAGTGACCCGCGCATACTCGAGGACCGGGATCTGCCGGTTGTTGGCGCGACGGCGATCGGGGCTGCCGTCCTTGTTCGCGTAAAGCCAGCTGGCGCCGACGCTCTGGCTGTCGCTCGGCACGAAGCCCGACTCGCTGAAACGCATCGTCTCGACATCGACACGGAGGGAGGAATACGGCACGTCCACGACATTCGAGGCCCGATCGCGAATCAACAAGACGTCGGGCATGAAGAGCATCGTCTCGCCGTCCGAGGCCACGGACGGAACGCTGATGTTCGTCACGAGATTGGCGACCGTTCCGCGCGCGGACGTGGCATCGGCTCGCACCACCGAGGTCGTGTTCGCAGGCCTTAGCGCGAGCTCTTCATGCGTGATGCGCCAGACCGCGCGGCTGGCCGAGAGCCAGCCCACCCCGTTGCTGAGCGACCCGAAGACTCGCGCCGCGTCTTCGTCGAGGCGATAGCGCACCGCGACGCGGCTCCGCCGCCTTTCGCGCGCAGTCGCCCAGAGGAGGAGCACCATGCCGACCGGCAAGACCAGGAGGAGCACCAGGGGTTTGACCAACATCGCGAGACATCCGGCCACTGCCGTGAGGATGGCGATAGCCGTTCGTGAAGAGGTGTAATTCGCGGCCGCACGGAGGGTCGCGGTCAACTCGTCGATGGAGCTCGGTCGTCCGTCGGACCGATACGCCGACCTGGCAACCGACACATCCACGACGAATTGCGGCTCGACACCGCCAGGAAGCGCCTCTTCCGTTCCAATGGCCAAAGGATCACCCGCTGAAGTTGGACCGCTACTGCTCTCGCCTCAATGGTAGAGCGAAAATCCTTACGTCCTTCCACAAATCGCAACGCACTGTCATAGTGGACACGGTCCGGCGGAGAATGTGGTGTCACCCACCACAATGGCCGAGGCGCCGTGTCTACAGGTCATGCGCTTCATCGGTCCGACGCTCGTTCTGGCCACCACAGATCTGACGAAGTTCGTTCAGTGCGAGCACGCCACGTTCCTCGATCAGGGGACGAAGAGCGGCACCATCACTCCGCTGGCCTATCGACCGCCCTCCCGCATGTCGGAGCTCATCGCACGGAAAGGCGACGAGCACGAGCACGCATATGTCGAGCAACTCCGTGCCGAAGGCAAGCGCGTCGTGACGATCGAGAAAGCGCCCTGGGGCCTCGACGCCCTCCACCGTGCGGAGGCCGAGACGCTCGAGGCGATGCGTAGCGGCGCGGACTACGTCTATCAGGCCGCATTCTTCGACGGACGGTGGAGCGGTTACGCCGATCTGCTCGAGCGCGTCGACCAACCCTCACCGCTCCTGGGACCGCATCGCTACGAAGTCGTAGACACGAAGCTGGCCCGCTCCGTTCGCGCGCACTTCCTCCTGCAGCTTTCCGACTACAGCCATCACCTTGCCCGCCTGCAGGGCTGTGTCCCCGATTCGATGCACGTCGTGCTCGGGACGAAGCAGCGCGTTTCCTTTCCGGTCCATGACTTCGTCGCGTATTCCCGGCACGTGCGCGCCTCACTCGATCGCTTCGTGGTGCGTGGCCACGGGTCACCGCCGTATCCCGTCGAGTTCTGCGCCCTCTGCACCTGGTGGGCACACTGCTCGAAGCATTGGAACGACATCGACCATCTCTCGCTCGTCGCAAACATCAGGCGAACGCAGGTGAACCGGCTCGAGCGGGGCGACGTGCGGACGCTGACGGAGCTCGCCGAAGCATCGGCGACGGTCAGGAAGATTCCCGAGGAGACGTTCGATGCGCTCCATCATCAGGCACGCCTCCAACTGCAACAACGGCAGACCGGGCAGCACACGTTCGAGCTGCTGCCACGCGAACAGGGCCGAGGGTTCTTCCGTCTGCCTCGGCCGTCCTCCGGCGACGTCTTCCTCGACGTGGAAGGCGACCCGTTCGCAGGCGAAGGGCTCACGTATCTGTTCGGCGCGGCGTGGGAAGAGAGCGGAGCGACGGAATACCGGGCCTGGTGGGCGCATGACGCCGCCGAAGAGCGCGCGGAGTTCGAATCGGTGATGGATTTTCTCGTCGCACGCCGTCATGCAAATGCGGATGCGCACGTCTATCATTACGGCGCGATGGACAGGTCCACGCTGGAGCGGCTTGCGGGCCGCCATGCGACGCGCGAGAAAGAGCTCGACGATCTGCTCCGACGCCAGGCATTCGTCGACCTCTCCGCGATCGTCCGCCAGAGCATGCGCATTTCTCACTCGAGCTATGGTTTGAAGAAAGTCGAGACGTTCTATTTCCACCGCGAGGCGGAAGGTGTCGCCGATGCGGGCGGCGCGATTCTGGCCTACGAGCAGTGGCTCGAGACGAATGACGGCGAGATGCTCGGCGAGATCCAACGGTACAACCGGGAGGATTGTCTCTCGATCGTGGGCATGCGCCGCTGGCTGGCCGGCATCCGTCCGGACGACGTGGCCTGGAAGGAGCCGCCGGAACCCCAGACGCTCAGCGACGATCGCATCGAAGAGGATCAGAAGAACGACGTGCTTTACAAGCAATTGCAGCAGGGGCAGCCGCTGCTCGCGCACCTTCTCTACTACCACCGGCGCGAGGAACGGCCGGCGTGGTGGCGGTGGTTCGACCGGCGCGAGAAGATGACCGACGAGGAATTGCTAGACGACAGTGAACCGATCGGCGGGTTGCGGCTCGACGAGAGCGTGCCGCCGATGATCGAGAAGAAGTCGGTCATCTTCACGTACCGATTCCCACCACAGGAGCACAAGCTCGACCCAGGCGACGGCGTGCACGACCGTGTAAATCGCGCCGGCGAGATCGTCTCGATCGACGATGGACTTGGGTTGCTTCAGTTGAAGCGTGGCCCGTCGCTCCAAACTCTGCCCCATCCGGACGCGCTGATTGCGAGGCCGTCGGTCGACAGTGGCCCCATTCGCACCGCACTGCGGCGCTTTGCCGAGTCGGTTGCCTCCGCGGGTGACCAGACCTCGTATCGCGCCGCGATGGACATCCTTCTCGCGCGGGCGCCCCGAGTCAGCGGCGAGCAGGGTTTGCGGGAGGTAGCCGACGTCGCGCAGCGACTCGACCAGTCCTATCTGTTCGTCCAGGGCCCTCCCGGATCTGGCAAGACATTCAATGGCGCCCACGCGATCGTTGAGCTGCTCCGAGCGGGCAGGCGCGTCGGCGTGACGTCGAGCTCCCATGCCGCGATTCACAATCTGCTCCACGCGGTCGAGGACGTCGCGCGACAGGAGGACTACTGGTTCCGCGGACTCAAGAAGGGCAATGACGAGCGCACGCGGTACGCGTCGAGTTTGCCGAATCCGATGATCGAATCGACCGGAGAGACCTCCGATTGCGCCGATCCTGCGATCCGCCTCGTGGCGGGAACGGCGTGGCTCTTCTCCGACGCCTCCATGGACCAGTCTCTCGACTGTCTCTTCATCGACGAGGCCGGACAGGTATCGCTTGCGAACGCGCTCGCCGTTTCCACCGCCGCTCGCAACGTCGTGCTCCTCGGGGATCCGCTGCAACTCGCGCAGGTCTCGCAGGGCTCGCATCCGGACGGGACGGGCCTTTCCGTGCTCGATCATCTTCTCGGCCAGCACGCGACCGTTCCACCTGACCGAGGCATTTTTCTCGAGCACACGCGGCGCTTGCATCCCGGCGTGTGCGCGTTCGTCTCTGAAGTCGTTTATGAGTCGCGGCTCCGGTCACACGCGAGCTGCGCCAATCAGGCCGTGACGGTTGATGGCGTGCGGGAAACGGGTCTCCGCTTCATCGCGATCGAGCACGAGGGCAATTCGCAGTCGTCCGACGAAGAAGCCGAACGCATCGCCACCGAGATCGCGCGCATGGTGCGCGGGACATTCACCAACTCCGCAGGCGTGACCACGCCCTTGAGCTCGTCGAGCTTTCTCGTCGTGGCGGCATACAACGCGCAAGTGCGTCATCTCAATCGGGCGCTTCACGCGCACCGTTTACACGATGTACCGGTCGGCACGGTCGACAAGTTCCAAGGGCGCGAGGCGCCGGTCGTGTTCTTCAGCATGGCTACATCGAGCGGAACGGAGCTCCCGCGCGACATCGACTTTCTCTTCAGCCGCAACCGTCTGAACGTGGCCATCTCCCGCGCGCGTTGTCTGGCCATCGTCGTGGCCAGCCCCCGCCTCCTCGACGTGCATTGCAAAACGCCGAAACAGATGAAGCTCGTGAATGGCCTGTGCAGGTTTGTGGAGATGGCCTCGCCCATGTAAGCCTGCCGGTGGCCTCGCCGATCACGCCTCACAGCCGTTCGAGCCTCCGCTCAGCCGAACAGACGCGCGCGCGTGACCGTGCGGGCGATGCGGAGCGTGTCTTTCAGCGGCTTGTAGTGGCTGGTGGCCAGGCCGTCGACGAAGCCCAGCTCGATGGGGATGGTGACCACGCGGAATCCGCCGCGGCCGGCGCGGACGATCACTTCGCTCTCCATGTCGAAGCCGTTCGCATGGAGCTTCGGGCCCTGCATCAGCCCCGCCGAGTAGAGGCGAAACCCGCTCTGGGAATCGGTGATGGTCAGTCCCGAGCACTGGGCGATGCACCAGGCCGAAAAGCGGTTGGCGTTGCGACGCCGGGGCAGCATCTGCCCGAACAGGTGCGCGCGTCCGCCGATGATCAGGTCTGCTTTCCCCCGCTCGCGCTCGGCGAGGAACTTCGGGATCTCCGAGGGGAGGTGCTGTCCATCGGCGTCGAGTGTGATCACCGCGTCGTATCCGTTCTGGAGGGCCCAGGCGAATCCGGTCTTGAGCGCGGCGCCCTTGCCGCGATTCACTTCATGACGAAGCACGATCGCTCCCGCGGTGCGGGCTACTTCGCCCGTGCGATCACTGGAGCCGTCGTCGATGACCAGCACCGACTCCATCTGCCGGCGCGTCTCTTCGACGACTATGGCCAACGTGCACTCGGCGTTCAACGAGGGGATGACGGCCAGAATCCGCTCGTTCACGAGGCCTCCCGGGTCACGACCGCGGAGACGATGCCGCCACCGGCCGAGACCGAGTTGACGAGCACGTTCCGGTATCTCCCTTCGTCCACGGCCAGCAATGCGGACACGAGCGGCAACGCCCCTCCGGCGCAGTATTCGCCGAAGATCTGTTTGGTGGTGACGACAGGCGTCCCGTCGAACAGCCCTCGCAGAGCGCGCTGCTCCAACTCGTCTCCACGAATCGAACCGCTCGCGGAAGCGTAGACGGCATCAATTGCCGCGGGCGTGAGGTTCGCGTCGTGAATGGCCGCCTTCATGGCCCTGATCACGCTCTCCTGGTCATGGCCCCAGTCCGTTACGGTGGCTGTCGTGTCCCGCGCGATGCCAAAGCCGGCCAGCCAGCCATAGGGCTTGCGTGTGCCGGTGCCCGCCACGAGCATCGCTCCTCCTTCGCCGAGGAGAATGCCGTTGCGGTCGGGATGGAATGGCCGCGCTGCCTCTTCCAATCCGTTCTCCGCGTGCGCCAGGACGCCGATGCGGTCGAGGATGCTGAAGAGCATCTCGTTGGCCTCTTCGACTCCTCCGATCAGGGCCGCGCGGACGTTCCCTTTCGCGATCTGCGTGGCCGCGTACATGGCCGCGGCCAACGCGGACGACTCCCGCTGTGTGATGGTCACGTTGAATCCACGCAACCCCCACTCGATGGCCACATGACTGCCCGGTGCATTGGCGACCGATTCCGCGAAGAGCTGCGGCGGAGCCAGTGCCGGGCCTCGGGCCACATACGCCTCCATGTACTCGACCGAAGTCTGTACCGGTCCGAAGGTCGTGCCGATGGCCACACCCGTTTCGGAGGGCATCACTCCGCCGCTGTCCTCGATGGCCAGCTTCGCCGCGGAGACCGCCATCCGCGAGAGAGCATTCATGCGTCTCATCTTCATGGGGGCGATGAACTCTTTGGGCCGGAAGTCGCTGACCAGGGCCGCCTTGTGCGCGGAGAGGCCGGTCGTATCGAAACGGACGACGTCGGCCGAAGCACTCTCTCCAAGAGCCAGCAATGCCCGAAAAGCCGCGACGCCGATGGCTCCCGGCGCAATCACGCCGATTCCGGTGATGGGGATACGGGTCACGCGGGCGCGTTATAGCACGCTGGAGCAGGGCGCAGGGGCCCAGGGGCAGGGCTCAGGGGGCGGGCGGCAGGGGCCCCCGGCCTTGGATCATGCCCGCCGGAAGAGCAGCGAGACGTTGCTCCCGCCGAAGCCGAACGTATTCGAGAGCACGTTCGTCAGGGCCATGGGCCGAGGCGTGAGGGGGATGTAGTCGAGCGGACACTCCGGCGCATTCTCGTGGAGGCGCAGGGTCGGCGGCGCGATCTGGTGTTGCAGAGCCAGCACGGTCACGACCGCTTCCACCGCTCCGGACGCGCCGAGGGTGTGTCCGAAGTACGACTTGCTCGACGACACCGGGACGTCGTTGCCGAGAGCGGCCATGATGGCGCGCGTCTCCGCGGCGTCGTTGAGCGAAGTGCCGGTGCCATGGGCGTTCACGTAGTCGACGAGCGCCGGCAACAGGTCGCCCTCGGCCAGCGCACCGCGCATGGCCGCCTCCGCGCCGCTGCCGTCTTCGATCGGAGCGGTGGGATGGTGGGCGTCACAGGAGGCTCCGTACCCGGAGAGCTCGGCCAGAATGGTCGCTCCTCGCGCCACGGCGTCGTCCCAGCGCTCGAGCACCAGGTAGCCCGCCCCTTCACCCAGCGTGATGCCCTTGCGGGTCGCGCCGAAAGGGGAGCACGGCTCCGGATCGACCGCCTGCAGGACATTGAACCCGCTGTACGTCAGGCGGCAGAGCGCGTCGCTGCCCCCGGCAATGGCCACGTCTGCATGGTGGGCGCGGAGATAGTCGGCAGCCATGCCGATCGCGGCGCCCGCGGAGGCGCAGGCGGTCGCGTTCGAGATCACTCCCCCTCCGAGGTGGAACGCCTGCGCAACCGCGTCCGCGGGACCCGAGGTCGGCTGCTGCAGGACCTTCGAGGTGGCCGTGCGGCGACGGCCGCGCACCAGCCGGCGGAAGTAGTAATCCTCCCCTTCCAGCAATCCACCCGTGGAGGTGCCGGTGGAGACGATGGCCCGTTCCAGCGGAATGTCCCCCGCCTGGGCAATGGCCTCCTTCGCCGCGAACAACGCCAGGAGGTCGGTTCGCGAGAGCCGCTTGGCCGCACGCCCGCCGATGGGCAGTTTCTCCTGCGCTTCGGCGGCAATGTCGGTGGGGAACGTCTCGCCGGGAAAGCGCGTGAGGCGGGTCATGCCTGCCCGCGACTCGACGATCGACTGCCAGACCTCGTCCTTGTTGCGGCCGATGGAACAGATGATTCCGGCGCCCGTGACGGCGATCCGCGTTGCAAGGTCAGGCGTGCGCATGAGCGGACAGATAGAACCGGCCCCGCAGAACTTCTACTCCGTCCACTCTGCCGGTTCCGGAGAAACGGTACGTACCGCCGAACTCCGCCTCGAGCGTCACCGTGCAGACCATGACCTCGCCCACCTCGACCTGGCGAACGAGCTCGCAACGATCGATGCCGGAGAAGAACCCTTTCTCCCGGAACACCATCCCCCCGGCAAACTGCGCCATCGCCTCCACGGCCATGACTCCACCCGGCATCACGTCATTGGCAGTGCAGAGGTAGACCCCTTCGACGGTCTTGTCGTCGATCGAGCGCACCGCGCTGGCCGCCCGAAAAGGGATCTGGTGAGGGAGGTTGGCGAGCCAGGACATGGTTTGGGTTCGTTGCTTTTGTTGCTGGTTGCTGGTTGCTGGTTGCTTGTGGAGCAATGTTGTCATTCGAACGCTCGTCCAACAGGCCGTGTCGAAGAACGCTGTGAGTGAGGCTTCAGGCGAAAACCCCAGACAACCAGCAACCAGCAACCAGCAACGGCATTGTTCGCTCGTCCAACAATGGTGTCGAAGAACGCTGTGAGTGCAGCTTCAGGCGAAAAACCCCAGACAACCAGCAACCAGCAACCAGCAACGTTTTACGCGCTTTGCTCCTGGGCGAGCCGGCTCTCGACGAACTCGGCGAGCGTGGCGATGGAGCGGAACGACTCGCGTGCGGAGGATTCGTTCTTCACTTTGATCCCGAATTCCGTTTCCAGCATCACCACGATCTCCAGGGCATCGATGGAATCGAGGCCGAGGCCGCCGGCGAAGAGGGGATCATCGTCCGGGATGTCGTCCGGGGTCATGTCTTCGAACTTCAGCCGCTCGATGAGCAGCTCCTTGAGCTTTCGTTTCAATTCCGTGGTCGTCATTCGCGGGAGAGTTTACCCGAGGGAGCGGCGGGCGTGAGCGCTGACCCTCCGGCCCGGAGCTCCTGTGCGCGCGGGAAGCCTTCAGACGCTCCCTTCAGCTACTATTCTCCCAACGGCCCATGCTCCAACAATTTCTCTCCCTGGTTCAGGAAGATCCACGCGCGGCGACGTTGATCGACGGTGCCACCGGAACGGTCACCAGTCGCGAGGCACTCCTGGCTCGCGCCGATGAGCTCGCGGGGCAATTCGCGACCTCCGGACTGCGGCCGCGCGACGCGATCGCCATGCAGCTCCCCAATTCCGTCGATTTCGTGGCCACCATCCTGGCCGCCGTGAAGCTCGATCTGATCATCGCGCCCATCGACCGTGACGCCACGGACACGGAGGTCACCTCGATCCTCACGCATTTCGCCATCCGCGGCCTGCTCCACCGGCAAGGGTTCGCGGCGCGGGAGATCTCCAGCCGCCCGGAAGTCCCCGGCGACACGCGCATGATCAAGCTCACCTCGGGCTCGACCGGGATGCCCAAGGGAATCGTCGCCTCCGACGCCAATCTGCTGGCCGACTGCGCCCACATCTGCCGCTCGATGGACATTCGCGCCGGCGACCTCAACCTGGGCGCCATCCCCTTTTCCCACTCCTACGGCTTCTCCAACCTGGTCACCCCGATCTTCACGAACCGGACTCCGGTGGTGGTCTCGAACGACTACCTGCCGCAATCACTGATCGAGCTGGCCAATCGCTACGGCTGCACAGTGGCGCCGCTGATCCCCATGGTGTTCGAGTACCTCATCAGTTCCGCCCAGGGATCCTTCGAGACCGTGCGCACCTTCATCTCCGCGGGAGCACCGCTCACTCCTTCCACCTCGCGGCGTTTTCGGGAGCGGTTCCAGCACGACGTGCATTCGCTTTACGGCTGCAGTGAGTGCGGCGGGATCACCTACGATCGCAGCGGAGGGGCGGTGGAGCGGGGGACGGTCGGCAGTGCGCTCGACGGAGTGTCCCTCTCCATCGACTCCGGCCGCCTGTTCGTCCGCAGCGACGCCGTCGCCTCCGGTTACCTCTTCGACGCCCACACGTTCCAGCCTTTCGTCGATGGTGCGTTCGTCACCGACGACCTCGTCGAACTTCGGGATCACGAGCTGGCCCTCTCCGGCCGCGCCTCGGATCAGATCAACACCGCCGGCAAGAAAGTGAATCCGCGCGAAGTCGAGGCCGTGTTGCTACAGATCGAAGGCGTCCGCGAAGCGCGCGTCTACGGCGAGCCCGCCGGCGCACGCGGCGAAGTCGTGGCCGCGGTCCTGGTGGCCACCCCCGACGTCACCCGCGAACAGGTACGCGCCTTCTGCCGCCAACGCCTCTCCCTGCACAAAGTCCCGCGCATCGTGAAACTCATCGACCAGATGCCGGTCGACGAGCGGGGCAAAGTGAAGAGAGCGGCGCTGGCCGCGCTCTGAATGTGCCTCACTCAGCAGAAGGAGGCTGTCATTTCGACGGCGCCGAAGGCTGACCACCCCGGACGGTGGGCGACCCCGGCACGTTTCAAAGTGCATTCCCGTGGGCCCGCTCACTGCTCGCGAGCTTGAGCATGTAGTCTCGCCGGCCGCGCGACGACGGCTGGTTCATGGCTTCCCATACGGGACGTCGATACTCTGCGGGCATCTGAGACAGAGCGCGTGTCACCTGAGATTCGAGGTTGGTGAGCGTCTGCTCTCCGACGGTGCGTTTCGAGAGAGAGTCGAGCAACTCCTTCTGCAGGTGGGAGTTCCGGGAGATCAACTCGCAGGCAAACGACACCGCGGCTCGAGCCCGACGAAGAGACCGATAGCTCTCGATCGCGCCTCCGAGGGCAGCGACTGTCGCCAGCACGGCTGCCACGGCAATGAATGATTCCATGATTATTTGCCTTCCTGAAACGCGAAGCAGGGAACGTTGTTCTCTACGTGAACCTTCCACCGATCAAGCGCTTGCGTCACGAAGGCGAGGCCGAGGGCGGCCCATACGCTGAGCCGTATCCAGAACTCACCATCAGGAAAGGGATGGGACGCCGAGATCCAGGACCCATAAAGCACACCGAACAGACCACTTATAGCAAAAAACGATACTGTCATGAAAACACTCTGCGAAATACCGGCCACGGTGACCAAATACACGAAGGCCGTAATCAGCAAAGTGCTCGTTTTGACGCCTCGATAGAAGATAAGCTCTAAAATGATGGGAAGCAACGGGATGACGACGTTGAGGAGCATGCTCGCAAGGTAATTCTGCCTCGCACGCTTGCGAACTTCGGCTGTCTCTCGCCGCACACGTGTGTCGTGACCCATCGAACCCGCGCCGATTGTAGCCGCATTTCCTCCCGGGCGGCGCAAACCGCAGGGCGGTGACACCCTCGCGCTGCCCGGCTCTTCCTTACTCCTGGCGCACTTCCACAACGGCGGGCTCGGGGATCGGGGCCTTTGCCTCGAGGGGGCGGAGGAAGAGGGCTCCCCATTCTGCTTTGAGCCAGAGCTTCACTCCGCGGGCGGCCATGTGCAGGGGGGCCAGGCCGAGGTTGAAGTAGGCCTTCACGCGGCGTCCGTCGTTGAGATCTCCTCCGTGACCGGAGGCGCGGCGTTTCTCGGCGATCGCTTTGAAGCGGCGGTTGTACATCAGCATCATCCGGTAGCTGAGGAAGGCCGGCTTCGGACCGAGCACGGGCATCCAGTGGAAGCGCTTGAAGAACTTGTAGGCGGGGATGACCACGAAGATGTAGTACTGGGCGGTGTCGATGAGCATGGCCGCGCTGAGCAGGTCGCTCTCGCCCATGTAGTAGTACTTGTCCTTGTAGATGGCCCGGAAGAAACGCCAGTAGGAACGGAGGAACGTCTCATTGTGCTCGGCGATCCGCGCCGTGACGTCCTTGCCCGAGAAGTCTTCCTTGACGATCTCCACGGTGGCTTCGCTGCTGAACGAGGCGTGGTCCAGGCCGGGCGAATAGTAGGGGTCGAGGAAGGCCGCCGCGTCTCCCACCATCGCCCAGCCGCGGCCCATGTACTGCTTGGTGGCGTACGGGAGGTGCGAATAGAAACGCAGATCCTCCATGCGCGGCTCGGCCTCGTCGATGAGCTCCGCCAGGGAGGGGATCGCTTTGAGGAAGGCGATGAAATCCGTCGCGCGGTCCTTGCTGTGATGCAGGTCGACCAGACGCTTGTCGAAGACCACGCCGATGCTGGTCTCGCCGTTGCCGAGGGGGATCACCCAGATCCAGTAGCCGTAGCCGGTGTAGTGATTGGTGGCCAGGCGCCGCGAGCTGACGTTGGCCGGGGAGATCCCCAGGCGCACGGCCAGGTCGTCGATGTGTCGGACGTTCTTCCAGCGACACCAGATGGCGGCCGTGGGATGTTCTTCGTTGCGCTCGATGAGGTTCAGCTTGCGGCCGAGGAAGTTCGCGCGGCCGGTGGCGTCCAGCAGCCAGCGGCAGGTGAGCTGGCGCGTCTCTTCCCCGACGATCACCGTGAGCTTCTGTTCGAAATCGCCGGTGACGACATCAGTGGCCCGGGCCGGCCGCCAGATCTCGGCCCCCTCGGCGATGGCCGTGGCCAGCATGTGCTCGTCGAGCGCGTCGCGTCGCAACTGGAAGGCCGGCACCGTGCTCCGGATGAAGCCGCCGGTCTCGCTGGCGTTCACGTGGCCCGTGACCTTGTCGTTGGAGAACCAGTAGCGCAGCCCTTCCTTCGGCAGTTGCTCGTTCTCGAGGTGGCGCCACATGGCCAGCCGGCGGGTGAGGAACATCGCCGACATCTCGGTGGTCGCTTCGCCCACCTTCTCGTCGAACTGGACGGCTCGTTCGATGATGAGAATGCGGAGCTCCGGCTTCTCCCGCCGCAGCAGGACGGCCGCGGAGGCCCCGCTGAAAGCGCCTCCGAGAATGATGACGTCGTAGTGGTCTTCCATAGTGGGCATGCTAGGATCTCGCGCTCCTCATGGACACCCTTCGAGACTGGTTCCATTACATCACAGACGTCCGCGGCCTGGTGCAGGCGGGCGGCTACATCGCCCTGGCCATCATCGTCTTCACCGAGACCGGGCTCATGCTCGGCTTCTTCCTCCCGGGCGATTCGCTCCTGGTGACGGCCGGGCTGTTCGCGGCCAAGGGCGACCTGAACATCGTCTACCTGAACCTGCTGCTGATGTTCTGCGCGGTGACGGGCGATGCCACCGGGTACTACATCGGCAAGAAGCTGGGCCCGACCCTCTTCCGGAAGGAAGACTCGATGCTTTTCAAGAAGAAGCACCTGGTGGCCACGCACGAGTTCTACGAGCGTCACGGCGGCAAGACCATCATCCTGGCCCGTTTCGTCCCAGTCATCCGTACGTTCGCTCCCGTGGTTGCGGGGATGGCCGGGATGTCCTACCGCAAGTTCGCCGCGTTCAACATCATCGGTGGTGTGGCTTGGGTGTTCTCGATGACCATGCTGGGCTACCTGCTGGTGACGATGTTCCCCGCTACCGAAGAGCACATCGAGACCGTGATCATCGTCGTAGTGCTGGTCTCGCTGTTGCCGGGGGTCATCGAGTACCTGCGGGCGCGGGCCCGGGCGAAGAAGGCGTGATGCGCACGGGCTTCCTGCCCGGCGCTCGTGAGGATTGGCCCCTCTTCGCGGCTCTCGACACGAGCGTGGCGAGAGAACTCACACGACTCACGGCTCACTCTTCGCGAGTGCCCGGTGGACTCAAGTCCACCGCTCCACTGGACTCGAGTCCACCGCGGGCAGAATGCCCGCAACAACCCGTCACTCGAACGTGTAGGTGCCGGTGAGCCGGATCGTTCCCCAGCGGTGGCGCAGGACGAAGGAGCTCTGCGCGAAGGCGCCGTCGTCCTTGAATTCCGCGTTGCCCGGACCCTCGACGCTGTAGGTGCGGTAGCCGGCCCCTACTTCGAAACGGGACTTGAAGGGGCGCAGTGCGCCGGCGACGTTGCGGTGAAGGTCGAAGGCCAGGCCGGCCTGGGCGATCCCCGTGCGGGTATCGATCTCGGTCTTGTCGGTCTGGCTGGCGTCTCCGTTGAGACGCGCGAAGCCGACGGTGCGTCCGAACAGAGTGCGATAGGCGGCCAGGTCGAGGACCAGCCCATAGGCATTGGCCTTCAGCTCCGTGCCCACGATCTTCTTGGTGGTGCCGTCGTAGGTCTGCACGATGTTCTCGGTGTTGAAGTAGCGCGGGCCGGCGGACGCGGAGACGCCCAGGGTGGGCACGAGGGGATCGTCGATGCTCTCGTAAGCCCAGCGCAACTCGGCGAACGTGAAGCGATCGCGATTGGTGAGGTCGAGGTTGTCGTCGATGTCGGTGATGGTCTCGGGGTCGGTATCGTCGTCACCGTTGACGTCGAAGTTGCGGGTCACGCGGGACTTCGAGCGCGAGGCGGTGAACGTGACGGTCTGGCGTTGCGTCAGCGGCCAGCCGAGGGTCAGGACGGCCTGGGGGTCATAGACCCGCTCGGTGGCCTTGAACCGCTGGGCGATGGCGATGGAGCCGGTGGCTCCCGTGCCGTAGATGTCGTAGGCGCGGTAGGCGACCCCGGCCAGAAAGCCGTCGTCGTTGTCGGACTTCTGCACGGCGCCTTCGAGGACGCCCAGGTTGTCGAGAAGCCAGCGGCCTCCCAAAAGCAGGCTTCCGTCCTTCACAGTCTCGCCGTCGGAGCGGCGCGTGGCCTGAAGGTCGGCTCCGTAGAAGATGGGCGCGGTGTCGAGGATTTTCACGATCAGGGCCGTGCCGCCCGACGAGACGCCCGGCTCGATGCGATAGGTGGCGTCGGTGACGAACGGCAGCCGGCGGATGCGGTACACCGCCTGGCGGAAATCCTCCTCCGTGTAGGTGCGCTCCTCATCGAGCCGCGCTTCCCCGCGGATGATCTCTTCGGCCACGTTGGACCCTTCGACGATGATCCGCTCCAGCCGGTAGCGGGTTTCCTGGGCGAAGGTCGCGCCAGCCCAAACGATGCACATTGCGAGGACGATCGATTTCATGCGGCGCACATCCTAACCCAGGGGACGGATCGCAAGAGGCGGGCGGCAGGGAGCGGATGCAGAACTGTCACCTCGCGGGCTTGCGTCCAGACTGGGACGTGAAAGGGTGGGCCGGGGTTCTGGTCCCGCTCACTTCCTCAACTGGGCCACGGTCTGCTCGGCCTGCCAAAGGTGGCGGCGCTCGTGGGCGGCCACGATGCGGAAGGCGGAGAAGAGATTGAAGCGGATCCTCTTGTCGAACGGAGAGACGATCTTCTGACCGAGGTCCTTTTCTCTCGCTTCCCGGAGGAGCTCGATCACCTTCTCCTGCAGTGACGCGAACTCGCTGAACGCCTCCGCTTTTGCACGGACGGACTTCGGCACGAAAGGAGCGCTCGTCTTCATGCGCTGCCGGGTGGGAGGCTCCAGGAACCAGCGCATGACGATGCCGATGACGTCCATCTTCGGCTTTTTCGCCGGCTTGGCCGTCCTGGAGCGATCGAGAGCCTTGCGCATCACCGGCAGGAAGAGCTCCGTGGAGAGGCTGAGGTGGGCGAGACACTCCGCCGCGGACCAGCGGCTGGGCTGCGGCCGCACGGTGAACAGCCGTCCGTCCGTGGACTGCACGAGTGCCCACGCGCGCCGCGTCGCCTCGTTCAATTCCTTTTCCACCTCGTCGATCGCTTCGCTCACCACACCGTCCACGCGGAGGGGATTGTAACTGGTTGGCGGTTGGCGGTTGGCGGTTGGCGGTCGAGTCGTCAGGTCGCCCGACCCCATTACTTCTTCAGCAGGGCCTCTCCCAACTCGCGGGAGCGGCGTGTGGCCGCTTCGACCGCATTCATGAGAGTGGTTCTCACGCCGCCATGCTCGAGGGTGTGCAGGCCGGTGATGGCGGTGCCTCCGGGGGAGGTGACCATGTCCTTGAGGCGGCCGGGGTGTTCGTTGGTCTCGAGCAGCAGTTTGGCGGAGCCGAGGAGGGTCTGGGCGGCGAGGAGTTGGGAGGTGCGGCGCGAGAGGCCGACCTTCACGCCGGCATCGCTCAGCGCCTCCAGGATCAGGAACACATACGCGGGCCCCGAGCCCGAGAGACCGGTCACCGCGTCGAGCGCGGATTCCTCGAGGATCACTGTGATCCCAATGGCGTCGAAGATCTTCTTGGCCTCGGCCAGGTCGGATTCACGGGCATGCTCTCCTCCGGCGATGGCCGTGGCCGCGGCATCCACCAGCGCCGGGGTATTGGGCATGGCCCGGATCACCCGCGTTCCGGCGGCCAGCCGCGACTGGATGGCCGACACCGGAACCCCCGCCGCGATGGAGATCACCAGGGCTTCTGCGCTGATGGCCTCCCCCAGCTCCTCCAGCACGCGACTGAGGATCTGGGGCTTCACCGACAGCACGACGATCTGGGCTCCGGCCGGGACACGATTGTCGGTCGTGGCCTCGATGCCGTACTTTTCGCGCAGCTCGGTCATCCGCTCGGAACGGGGACCCGAGACCGACACCTGCGCCGGCGCAAAGTCCTTCCCGCGGAGCAGTCCACGGATCATGGCCTCGGCCATGTTGCCGCCGCCGATGAACCCGATGGTTCTCATGACGAAGAACAGCGGCCGGAGGTCGCACAGCGCAGCAGCGCCGCGTCCTTCCTCTGCCCGCTGCGTCCTGCGCCCTGCACCCTTGTGATCATGCCGCGTTGATCCCGTGGCACTTTTTGTATTTCTTCCCCGAGCCGCAGGGACAGGGATCGTTGCGTCCGACCTTGGCCATCTGGCGCTTCACGGGCGCCGGTGCTTCCTTCGGCGCGCCGGAGAACGTGAGCTGCTGGCGCGGCGGCTGGGGAGGGAGCGCGCGCTGCACGCGCTGCGACTCTTCCCGCTCGCCTTCGCGGTTTCCGCCCACGAGCTCCACCTTCCAGAGCACCTTCACCACGCGGTCCTGGATGCGCTCCATCATCGACTGGAAGAGCTCGAACGACTCGCGCTTGTACTCCACCAGTGGATCGCGCTGGCCGTAGCCGCGGAGGCCGATGCCTTCCTTGAGGTGATCGATGTTGAGGAGGTGATCCTTCCACTGCTGGTCGATGACCTGCAGCAGGAGATACTTCTCGTTGAGGCGCATGTTGTCCGCGCCGATCAGCGACTCTTTCTCTTCGTACCGCTGATGGACCGCGGTCAGCAGCATCTCCTTGATCGTCTCGCGACCGTGCGTGTCGAGGTCCGCGCCGACGGCCTTGAGGTCGAGACCGAAGAAGTCGTAGAGCTCCGCGTTCAGCTCGGGCTCGTTCGGCTCCTCCCGGTTGTCCTCGGGGATGTGCGTGTCGATGAGGTACTGGACGATCTCGTCGGCGGCGTTGAGGATGTACTCCTTCCCCTCCCGGCCGTCGAGGATGGAGCGGCGCAGGCCGTAGATCGACTCGCGCTGCTTGTTCATGACGTCGTCGTATTCGAGCAGGTGCTTGCGGGCTTCGAAGTTGCGTCCTTCGACCTGCTTCTGCGCCCGCTCGATGGCCCGGGTGACCATGCCGTGCTCGATGGGCACGCCTTCTTCCATCCCCAGGCGTTCCATGAGGCCCATGATCCGGTCGCCGCCGAAGATGCGCATGAGGTCATCCTCGAGGGAGAGATAGAAGCGGGAAGAGCCGGGATCGCCCTGGCGGCCGGAACGGCCGCGAAGCTGGTTGTCGATGCGGCGGGACTCGTGGCGCTCCGTGCCGACGATGTGCAGTCCCCCCAGGCGGACCACTTCTTCGTGATCGAGGTCCCACTGCCGGTGAATCTCGGTCTCGAGCTGCTTCCGTTCGGCCGGATCTTCGACCTCGCGGGTGCGCTGGGCCGCGGCGAACTCGGGGTTGCCGCCCAGCAGAATGTCCGTGCCACGGCCGGCCATGTTGGTGGCAATCGTGACCGCGCCTTTGCGTCCGGCCTGCGCCACGATCTCCGCTTCGCGCTCGTGGTACTTGGCGTTGAGCACGACGTGCGGCACGCCGGCCCGCTTGAGGGCCGCGGCCAGGGCTTCCGACTTCTCGATGGAGATGGTGCCGACCAGGGCCGGCTGGCCATCCGCCTGACGCTGTTTGATGTCCTCGACGATGGCGTCGAACTTCTCACGCTCGGTGCGGTAGACCAGGTCCGCCCCGTCGCCGCGGACGTTCGGCTTGTTGGACGGGATGACCACCACTTCCAGCCGGTAGATCTTGTCGAACTCGGCCGCCTCGGTGTCGGCCGTACCGGTCATGCCGGCCAGCTTCTCGTACATGCGGAAGAGGTTCTGGAAGGTGATGGTGGCCAGGGTCTGGTTCTCGGACTCGATCCGGACGCCTTCCTTCGCTTCGACGGCCTGGTGCAGACCGTCCGACCAGCGCCGGCCGGGCATGAGCCGTCCGGTGAACTCGTCGACGATGATCACCTCGCCGTCGTTGACGACGTACTCGACGTCCTTCTTGTAGAGCGAGGCCGCGCGCACGGCCTGGTTGATCGAGTGCAGCATGTCCATGTTGGCCGGGTCGTACAGCTCGATCCCGCCCAGGAGCTTCTCGGCGTGCAGCACGCCTTCTTCGGTCAGGACGGCGGTGTGCTGCTTCTCGTCGACCTGGTAGTCCTTCTCTTTGTCCAGCTTCGGGACGATCTTCGCGGCGACGTAATACTTGTCGGTGGACTCTTCGGAGGGTCCGCTGATGATGAGCGGAGTGCGGGCCTCGTCGATGAGGATGGAGTCGACTTCGTCCACTATGGCGTAGTACGGGTCGCGCTGGACCATCGCCTCCAGGTCGAACTTCATATTGTCGCGGAGGTAGTCGAAGCCGAACTCGTTGTTGGTGCCGTAGGTGACGTCAC
>JBDTOZ010000204.1:0-2531 GCA_039932995.1 Acidobacteriota bacterium
GCATGACGGACACGAACGACATCCTGCTGGGGTCGTGTCCGGCCCCGATCCGGCGTCGCGAGCAGATCGTGCTCGGGCATGGGAGCGGCGGCAAGCTGACGGCGGAGTTGGTGGAGCAGATGTTCCTGCCCGCGTTTCGCAACGAGGTGCTGGCGCGGATGGAGGACCAGGCCGTGCTCACGATCGGAGGCGCGCGTCTGGCGTTCACCACCGACGCCTTCGTGGTCACGCCGATCTTCTTTCCCGGTGGAGACATCGGGAAGCTGGCCGTGCATGGAACCGTCAACGACCTGGCCATGAGCGGCGCGCGTCCGTTGTATCTGGCGGCCTCGTTCATCCTGGAAGAAGGGCTGCCGATGGAGGATCTGGCGCGGGTGGTGGAGTCGATGCGCGTGGCCGCGAGCGAGAGCGGCGTCCAGCTCGTGGCGGGCGATACGAAGGTCGTGGACCGGGGCAAGGCGGATCGGCTCTTCATCACCACGACCGGCATCGGCGTCCTCGACGACGACGTGCACATTTCCGCGAGTGCGGCCCGGCCGGGCGACGCCATCCTGCTCAGCGGGACGGTCGGCGATCACGGGATGGCCGTGCTGTCGCAGCGGGAAGGTCTGGAGTTCGAAAGTGCCATCGAGAGCGACACCGCGCCGCTGCACGGCTTGGTCGCGGCCATGCTGGACGTCTCGAAGGAGATTCACTGCATGCGCGACCCGACGCGCGGGGGGCTGGCCACGACGCTGAATGAGCTGGCGGGGCAGTCGAATGTGGGCATGGTCATCGAGGAGACGAGCATCGCCGTCACGGAAGGCGTGCAGGGCGCCTGCGAGATTCTCGGACTCGATCCGCTCTACGTGGCAAACGAGGGGAAGCTCGTGGCCATCGTGGCGGCGGAAGCAGCCGAGGCCGTGGTGCGCGCCATGCACGCGCATCCGCTGGGGGCGCAGGCGCGCATCATCGGCCGGGTGGTGAGTGAGCACCCCAGGATGGTTTTGATGAACACCAGAATCGGCGGCACGCGCGTCGTCGACGTTTTGTTCGGGGAGCAGTTGCCGCGCATTTGTTGAGGAGGACGCTTTGGCGATCACGGACATCCACATTCTCTGGATCACGGCCGGCCTGGGGTGCGACGGCGACTCCGTCTCTGTGACGGCCGCCGAGCAGCCGAGCATCGAGGACATCCTCCTGGGAGCGATTCCGGGTCTGCCCAAAGTGCATCTCCACAACCCGGTCCTGGCGTATGAGAACGGGAGCGAGTTTCTGCAGTTCTTTCACGACGGCGTGGCCGGAAAGCTCGATCCGTTCGTGCTGGTGATCGAAGGCTCGATCCCCAACGAGAAGATCAAGAAGGAAGGCTACTGGGCGGGCATGGGCACGGATGCGGAGACCGGGCAGCCCATCCTGACCACGGAGTGGATCGACCGGCTCGCGCCCAAGGCCCTGGCCGTGGTCGGTGCGGGCACGTGCGCGACCTATGGCGGCATTCACGCCATGGCTGGCAATCCCACGGGCTGCATGGGTCTGGCCGACTACCTGGGATGGGACTGGAAGTCGAAAGCCGGCATCCCCATCGTGAACGTGCCCGGCTGCCCGGTGCAGCCGGACAACTTCACCGAGACGCTCCTCTATCTCCTCCGCCAGGCCGCGGGAATGGCGCCGATGATTCCGCTCGACAAGGAGCTGCGGCCCACCTGGCTCTTCGGCACGACCGTGCACGAAGGGTGCGACCGGGCCGGCTCGTACGAGCAGGGGGATTTCGCCGCCGATTACAACTCACCGAAATGCCTGGTGAAGATCGGCTGCTGGGGACCGGTGGTGAACTGCAACGTCACCAAGCGCGGCTGGATGCGCGGCATCGGCGGTTGTCCCAACGTCGGCGGAATCTGCATCGGCTGCACGATGCCCGGCTTTCCCGACAAGTTCATGCCCTTCATGGACCAGCCCCCCGGTGCGCACCTCTCTTCTTCCATCATCGGGGCGTATGGAAAGCTGATCCGTATGCTGCGCAAGATCACCAACAAGACCATGAACAAAGAGCCCCGCTGGCGCCACCCAGGCGACCGCCTCACCACCGGCTACGAGCCGAAGTCGTTTTGAGGGCGGTAGGGCCACGGCGTTGAGGGACGACATCCTCGCAGGGATCGCAGTGAAAGGACGAACATGACCATTACGGCTCCGGAGACCCCGAAGAGCGGGACGGGCGGCAAGCGCAACCTGGTGGAGATGAACTGGGATCCGATCACGCGGATCGTGGGCAGTCTGGGCATCTTCACGAAGATCGACTTCGAGAATCGCGAGGTGGCGGAGTGCTACAGCACGTCCTCCATCTTCCGCGGCTATTCGATCTTCATGAAGGGAAAGGACCCGCGCGACGCGCACTTCATCACCAGCCGCATCTGCGGGATCTGCGGCGACAACCACGCCACCTGCGCGGTCTATGCGCAGAACATGGCCTTCGGCGTGAAGACTCCGCCGCTCGGCGAGTGGATCATCAACCTCGGCGAGGCCGCCGAGTACATGTTCGACCACAACATCTT
>JBDTOZ010000205.1:0-4064 GCA_039932995.1 Acidobacteriota bacterium
CCCCAGCCGAAATAGAACTTGACACCGCCTGGTTCATGCATAAGTATTCGCCATGATGAATGTTTATGCATCCGGAGACGCCATGCGCAGACGGGAGGAAATCCTCCGGATCGTGCGCGCTTCCGCCGTCCACTCTCAGGACGAGCTGATGGCCGCGCTTCGCACGCATGGCTTTACGGTCACGCAGCCGACGCTCTCCCGCGACCTCAGAGAGCTGGGGCTGGTGAAGACTCCGAATGGGTACGTTTCCACCGAGACCATTGCCCCCGTGGCCACGTTCACGCCGCGGGCGACGATGGAGCACCGGTTCGAGCAACTGGTCAAGGACAGTGTCATTTCCGCCGAGGCGGCGTTGAATCTGGTGATCGTCAAGACGCCGGTCGCTGCCGCTCAGCCATTGGCCAGCGCCATCGACACGATGAACCTGGACGGCGTCGCCGGCACCATCGGCGGCGACGACACGATCTTCGTTGCGTTTCGCACTCCCGCCGCCGCCGAGTCATTCGCGCAGCGCGTCCACGATGTCGCCGGATTGAATCCGCGACGCTCACGTACGCTCGCCTAGGCGAGCGACGGATTTTCCCGGAGCCAGCCCATGAATACTCTTGAATACGATACGTGTCTCGATCAGAAGCCGACGGTGGAAGCAGGCCCCTCGCCGGAGCTTTCGGGTCCGGTTCATGGGCCTCAGACGACCCCCCAGCAACCGGCCACCACCCGCGTGGCCGTGGCCGGCGCGACCGGTTATGCCGGCGCGGAGTTGATGAAACTGCTGGGACGCCACAAGCACGTGGAGGTCGTGGGCGCATTCTCCAGCGAGTCCTTCTCGCTGGAGGCCTTGTTCGCCGCGAAGCCCGACATCGCGTTCCTGGCCACCCCGAATGAGACCTCGGCCGAGCTCGTGCCGCAGATCCTGGCGCAAGGCATCCGGGTCATCGACCTCTCCGGCGCGTTCCGGCTGGGCGAGCCGACGTTCTATCCGGCCTGGTACGGCTTCTCGCACGAGGATCCCTCGCTCCTGGGCGAGGCCGTCTACGGTCTGACGGAGCTCTGCAACGGCGAGCTGAAGACGGCCCGGCTCGTGGCCAATCCCGGCTGCTATCCCACCTCCGTCCTGCTCGCGCTGCGGCCGCTGACGTATCTCATCGACCGCACGCAGCCGGTGATCGTCGACTCCAAGAGCGGCGTCTCCGGCGCGGGCAAGAAGGCGGACCTCGCGTTCTCCTTCGCCGAGCTCTCCGGCAACTTCAAGGCCTACGGCATCGGCCATCACCGGCACGAGCCGGAGATCCGGCAGGGTCTGCACCTCGGCGAGCGGGCCACGCTGGTCTTCGTCCCTCACCTGCTCCCGGCGGTGCGGGGCATCTATTCGACGATGCACGTCGGCTTCACCAACCCGGTGACCGTCGAGGAAGTGTCGGCGCTCTACAAGGACGCGTACGGCGACAAGCGCTTCGTGCGCGTGCTGCCTCACGGCAAAGTGCCGGAGCTGAAGGACGTGGTCAACACGCCGTACGCCGAGATCGGCTTCACGCTGCTGCAGGGCGGGCGGCGGGCGGTGGTGGTGAGCGTGATCGACAACCTGCTGAAGGGCGCGGCCTCGCAGGCCGTGCAGAACTTCAATCGGATGACCGGCAACGCGGAAGAGGAGGGGCTGCTGTGAAGAAGTTGGCGGTTGGCGGTTGGCGGTTGGCGGTGGTCAAGCTCGGCGGCTCGCTCCTCGATGACTCTTCCCGTCGTGAGGCCGCGCTGGAAAAGATCGCGGAGCGGTGGCATGCCGGCGAACAGATCGTGCTCGTGCACGGCGGAGGGAAGCACATCGATGCCGCCCTCACGCGCGCAGGCATTGCGAAGAAGACCCATGCCGGATTGCGCATCACCGATGACGCGACGCTGGAGATCGTGGTGTCGGTGCTGGCCGGCTCGGTCAACAAGATGCTCGTCTCGGAGCTGACGAAGCTCGGTGTGCGCGCGGGAGGAATGTCGGGCTGCGACGGTGCCACGCTGGTGGCCGAGCAACATCCTCCCATCGACGGAGTGGACCTCGGGCATGTCGGACAGGTGACGCACGCCAACCGCGGCATGATCCGGGCCCTGCTCACGAGCGGTGTGATGCCGGTCATTTCCTCGGTCGCGATCGGCGAAGACGGCGCCCTGTTCAACGTCAACGCGGACACCGCGGCCGCGGCAATCGCCGCGGCGCTGAATGCCAACGAGCTCCGGTTCCTCACCGACGTGGAGGGACTGCTCGACGCGAACGGCGACGTCGTCCCGCGGCTCCATGCCGCCGACGTCGAGACCTTCATCGAGAGCGTGACCGGCGGCATGAAACCAAAACTGCAAGCCGCACTCAACGCACTGCGGCAAGGCGTCGCGGAAGTGACCATCGGCGCCCCGACCACCGGACGCCGGCAAACCACGCTCGCGCAACCGCCCACCGAAGGAGGGACCACCCTTGTTGCTGCATGACGAAACCCCGCTCGCCGTCGAAGAGCGCGAGAACGCTTTCCTGGTGAAGACCTACGCGCGGACGCCGTTCCATCCGCGCGAGGGGAAGGGCGCGCGCCTGTACGACGCCGACGGCCGTGCCTACTGGGATCTCCTGGGCGGCATCGCCGTGAACGTGCTCGGGCACAAGCATCCGCGGCTGGGCAAAGCACTGCGTGAGGCCAGCACTTCGCTGCTGCACGTCTCCAACCTCTACTATCACCCCGCGCAGGGCCTCCTCGCGGAGAAGCTCGTGCGCGCCTCGGGCCTCTTGCGCGCGTTCTTCTGCAACAGCGGCACGGAGGCCAACGAAGCGGCCATCAAGTTCGCGCGCCTGGCCACGAAGAAGACCAAGCTCGTCGCGCTCGACGAGAGCTTTCACGGACGGACCCTCGGCTCGCTGTCGCTGACCGGACACGACGCCTATCGCACCCCGTTCGAGCCACTCGTGCCCGGCGTCAGCTTCGTGGCACCGAATGACATCGCCGCGCTCGAAGCGGCTGTCGACGGCGACACCGCGGCGATTTTCCTCGAGCCGGTCATGGGCGAGGGAGGCATCATCCCGCTGACGGACGACTACCTCATCGCCGCGCGGCGCATCGCCGACCGTCACGGCGCACTGATCGTCCTCGACGAGATCCAGTGCGGCCTCGGACGGACGGGATTTCTCTTCGCGTTCCAGAAGAGCGGCATCCATCCGGACATCGTCACGCTGGCCAAGCCGCTCGGCGGAGGCCTGCCGCTCGGGGCCGTGCTCACCGGCCCGGCCATCGAAGGCGTGGTCAAGCCCGGCCATCACGGCACGACCTTCGGCGGCAACCCCGTGGCCTGCCGCCTCGGCGCGATCGTATTGGAGGAGACCGAGAAGCTCCTCCCCCAGATCAACGCCCTCGGCGCCTGGTTCGGCGCCGAGCTGGCCAAGCTCCCCAACGTCGTCGACGTCCGCGGCTCCGGCCTCATGTGGGGCATCGAGCTCGATCGCCCGGCCGCTCCCGTCGCACGCGAGCTGCTCGCGAAAGGCTTCGTCGTCGGCACCGCGCGGGAGAAAGTCCTGCGCCTCCTGCCGCCGTACATCGTCCCCAAGCAGGCGCTGAAAGCATTCATCACCGCACTCAAAGAAACGCTGAAGGCTACTGAGTCGCATGTTGCCATCGAGTTGCCAGCGCTGTCCGCCCCAGGCGCAGCACCGCAGACAACCAGCAACCCGCAACCAGCAACCTCACTGCTGGCACCGCGCAGCACGCAAACCGTCCACGAAGGAGCACTCCATTGAAAAAAGTAGCGCTGGCTTACTCGGGAGGTCTCGACACCTCCATCATCATCACCTGGCTGAAAGAGAACTACGGCTGCGACGTCGTGGCAGTGGCCGTGGACGTCGGCCAGGCCGAGGAGACCACCGGTCTGGCGCAGAAGGCGTATTCGACCGGCGCGATCGATTTTCATCTCGTCGATGCCAAGGAAGAGTTCGCGGCGGACTATCTCTTTCCCGTGTTGAAAGCCGGTGCGATCTACGAGCACGACTACCTGCTGGGCACCTCCACCGCGCGGCCTCTCATCGCGCGCAAGCAGGTCGAGAT
>JBDTOZ010000206.1:0-3464 GCA_039932995.1 Acidobacteriota bacterium
TTGCGGCCTTCGTCGTCGCTCTGTTCGTAGGTGCGGCAGAGGGTGTCGAGCTCGACTTCGTCTTCCCAGGCGGGGACCGTGAAGCCATCTTCCGGCTGGCGGGTGGATTCCGTGGGCACGCGCCACCAGGTTCCCTCCTTGAGGCGGTAGCTGATGTAGCCCTTGGTGCGCTTGCGGCGGGCGGCGCCGATGGTGGAGAGGACGGTCTCGCCGACCGCGCCCGGCTCGCCGGCGGCGTTGGCGCGTTGGGCGGCGACGATGCGGCCGACGAAATCGGCCATGAGGCTGTGCAGGAGCGTCGCGGAATCACCGATGGCTTCGACGAACTGGACGCCTGTGTGCGACACCGCGCTCTTGCCGTCGCCGCCCGGTTGCCGCACGACGGTCGTGCGCACGACCTCGCAGAGAAACGCGACGTCGGCCGACTGCCAGCGGAAGGAGAGCTGAAAACGCTTGCCCGGCTCGACCGCACCGTAGTGCTCGAGAAACGCGCCGGCCATTCCCACGTCCAAGATGAGCGTGTTCGCTCCATCCATGACGCCCAGAATGGGCTTGGTCAGTCTCAAACGCTGAAACTCTCGGCGGTCGTCGGGCAACATTTGGCCCCGGCACGATATATCGATGGCATGATCTCGCGACAGAGAATTGAAGGTCTGCTCTGCGGCGTGAGGATGTGGGACAGGCTCCCAGCCCCTCGCTGGTAAGCACTTTGCTGGCACTCATGCAGGAATCGGGGTTGGAACCGTCGAATCACAGCGAGCGACGCAGCATCTGGCGCGTCGGGCCGGAGAGTACCTGGACGACTGTCCTGCCGGTCGTGTTCATCATCGTGTCTCTGCTCTCCCTGGTGATCTTGCCGGTGGTGGTCTCGCGCAAGACGCTTCGCATGCGAAAGCAGATCTCGAGCGTGGCGGAGCCGGCACGCCGTTCGGCCAACCAGATCCAGACGGATCTCTCCTGGGAGCTCGACAAGATCATCGCCTGGCAGGTGACCGGACAGGACGGCTATCGCCGCGAATACCTGGAGCTGGTGGCTCGCCAGGAAGCGAACCGCAGAATTCTGGCCCGGCTCCTGCCGGACCTGGACGAGGACCTGGGCGGGAACCTCACCGCGCTTTCCGTCCACACCGGCGCGTGGCACGCGGCGGTGGCGCGAGGGGAGATCATGTCCCGCTCGCTGCCCCACGAAGTGCTGCTCATGCGGCTTTACGAGAGCCACCCGGTCTACGAGAAGTCCTTGTTGTCCGCATCGCAGCTCGAGCTGGAACTGCAGACCTCGATCGAGTCACGTCTCGAGGAGATTCGCGATGCGGAGCGTCTCGATTTCTGGCTGACGATCGTCCTGGCCATGCTGGCCCTGACCTCGGCGCTCCTCGTGGCAGGACTGGGCCGGCACATGCGGCTGCTCGCGCACCAAGCGATGGGCCGGCGGCTGGAGGCGGAGCGGGAGGCCAGGGAAGCGCAGGGAGCGCGCGAAGCGGCGGAGAGGGAGGAGCGGCGGGCCGCCTTCCTCAGCGCGGCAGGACAGGAGCTGGCGGCGTCGCTCGACTACGACCAGACCATCGACGCGCTGGCCCGGCTGATGGTGCCGAACCTCGCGGAGATTTCGGTGGTCGACGTGGCCGAGGAAGAGCACACGTCGTGGCGGCGCGTCTCGGCGAAGCATCGCAATCCGGAGGACCAGGCCCGTCTGGACGTGCAGGTGGGAACGCAGCGGCGGGACTTGCCGGAGGCGCTGGCGCGCATCCTCGAGTCGGGCGAGCCGGCGCTGATCGCGTCCTCCTCCCCACTCTACGAATACATCACGGGGGAGGCGGACGGAGTGGGGCGGACGATCATCTTCATGCCTCTCGTCAGTCGCGGACAGATGATCGGCTTGGCGTCCGCGGTCTCCGCCACCGCCAAGCCGTTCACCGAGGACGACCTGCCGTTGTTCGCGGAGCTGGGCCGCCGTGCTTCGCTGGCCATCGACAACGCGCGGCTCTACCTCGAGTCGCAGCAGGCGGTGAGAGCGCGCGAGGAGGTGCTGGCCATCGTCTCGCACGACCTGCGCAATCCGCTCAGCGCGGTGAGCCTGGGCGCGTCGCTGATGAAGATGTCCGACACGCTGCACGACGAGGACCGCGAGCAGGTGGAGACGATCGAGGCCGCGGCGCGGCGCATGAACCGGCTCATCGCGGATCTGCTCGACGTGACCCGCCTGGAAGGAGGCAAACGGCTGCCGATCGAAGTCACTTCGGTCGACCCGGCGCTGCTGTTGCGTGAAGCCGAGGAGCTGTTCCGCGCTCAGGCCAATGCGTTGGCGGTCATCCTGGACTGCGCAATGGACGGACCGCTTCCCGCCGTTCGTGCCGACCGGCACCGGGTCATGCAGGTGCTCTCGAATCTGATCGGCAACTCGTTGAAGTTCACGCCGCCCGAGGGGCGCGTCGGGGTGCGCGCCAGCCTGACCGGCCAGGACGTGACGTTCACCATCAGCGACACCGGATTGGGCATTCCGAAAGAGAACCTCGGTGACATCTTCAGTCCGTACTGGCAGGCCAAGCGCGCGGAGCGGCTCGGTGCCGGACTGGGTCTGGCCATCGCCAAAGGAATCGTGGAGGCGCACGGAGGCCGCATCTGGGTGGAGAGTGAGCCCGGCAGCGGCACCGACTTCCATTTCACCTTGCCGGTGGATGCCTCGGCGAAGGAGGGGCGCGAGCTCACATTCGCGGCGGAATCTGCAGGACGTCGCTCACGCTGAGCTCCGCGAACATGCGGATCAGCCGGCGGCCCTCTTCGTCCGAGGCTTCGTAGACTTCGCAGAGGCGCTGCATCTCGACGGAGTCTTCGTTGCGGGCCACGGTGAATCCGAGCGCCGGTTGTTCCGGAAGAAAGACGTGGCGCTTGCGCCAAACGGAGCTCTCCAGCCGGTAAGAGAGAAAGTTCGCGTCGGTGCCGCGGACCGTCTTGTCGCCATCGACCGAGCGGATGCGCAGACGCGTTACGGAGGTGTCGTGCCTCGTCTCGAGCGCCGAGGCCACCAGGCGCAGGAGCATGTCCCGCAGATGGTCACCGGAGTCGCCCACCGCCGCGAGAAAGCGGAGACCGGAGACGAGCTGCGTGTCTTTCCCGGTGGTGCGGGTGACGTCGCAGCGCATGCCGACGGACTTCCCCTCGAAGGAGAATTGCAATTCGCCCCGGGGCTCCGCAAAGGGGGAGGCGTGCTCGATGCGCGCTCCGAGAATGCCCACGTCGACGACGGAGACTTCCACGGAACCGAAGGTCCCGGCGATCGGGGAAGCGAGGGGAAGTCGCTGGAACTCGCGCCGCTCCACACCCTGACTGCTCATGGCGCGGGATTCTAACCGAGTCCGGTTGGCAGTTGGCGGTTGGCGGTTGGCGGGCGCTCTGGAGTTTGGCCATTGGTCGCGGGAAGTGCGCCGGGCAGGATGCCCGCGCCCCATGGCTCATCGCGCCAAGGC
>JBDTOZ010000207.1:0-2659 GCA_039932995.1 Acidobacteriota bacterium
CGCGGGCAGGATGCCCGCGGCCCCTTACCGGAGTGCCTTGGCGCGATGAGCCATTCCCTCCGGTTCTTCGCGGGCGAGTTTCCGGGCGGCGTTAAACTAAGACCCATGCGTGGGCGTGTTGCGATCCTTCTCCTGTTCCTGGTCGGTTCCCTTCCGGTCTTTCCTCAATGCAACTGGACGCCGCGGCAATCGGCGAGCTTCCGGACTTCCGCTCTCGATCTCTCCGTGGACGGCAGTCTGGTCTGGCTGGCCACTGGGTACGGCATTCAGCTTCTCGACGGGCAGGGAACGCATGTCGCCGACGCCGCGGCGCTGCCGGGCAACACGCGGGTCATCCGCGCGGACGGTCGAGGATTCGCCTACGCAGGCAGTGGCTCGCGTTTGTACGTCCTCCGCCGCGAGGGGACTACGATCCAGGCGCTCCGCTTCGCCGACGCGGGCGCACCGATCAACGACATCCTCATCGTCGACCAGTCCCTGTTCGTGGCCACGACCGCCGGGCTCACGCATTTCCAGATCTTCGACCCCGCCAATCCCGTCCGCAACGAGGGGACGCTGCCGACCTCCTCGGCGAACGTGACCTCTCTGGCCGTGTCCGGAACGAAGCTCTATGCCGCGGACGGCGATGCCACCCTGGAAGTCTTCAGCCTGACCATCCCTTCCCTCCCGCAACACACCGGTGAGCTGGCGTCCGTCGTTCGCGCCACGGCCGTTCATGCGGCACCCGACGGCACGCTCCTCGTCAGCGACGCCTTCGGACAAAACACTGACGTCTTCGCGGGCACCACCGCCACGGGACGGTTACCGGTGGGCGCCAATGCCTTCGCCTCCGCGGCCAATGGCGTGCATTTCGTGGCCGGGCCCGATCGGACGCTGCGCGCGGTCGACTTCACCTCCACGACCACGCTCAAGGAGCTCTTCGAGCATCAACTGTCCCCCACGGGCGGGACGGACAACGTGATTCACGCCATGGCCCGCGCCGGCACCACGCTCTACGTCGCGGCCGGGGACATCGGTCTGGCCATCTTCGACATCCGTGCACTCGCGCCGCCCTACCCGCTGGCCAGCTACCGCACCACCGCCACCACCAGCACCGTCCTCTCCGGCGATCGGGCCTGGTTCGCGGACGGCACGGGCACGATCTCGGAACAGAAGATCGTTTCGACCGGCATCGCGCTGACGAACGTGCGCACCTGGAACGGCGGAACGATCGTGCACGACGTGGAGGGAACGGAGCTGCTCACCTCGAATGCCGAAACCGTCACCTCCTGGCAGCTCGGCCCAACAACGCCCGTACCCTCCACGTTCACGTTTCGCGGCGCCGTCCGGTCGGCCGCGGTGCGCACGGGCGGGCCGGTGGCGCTGCTCGAGGATGGCACGGTCTGGATCGGAGGCGCGGCGCCGCAGCAAGTCGCTCTACCCCTCATCGCACAGCTCGTGCGTGCGGGCTCGGGGTACCTGTTCGTCGAAACGCGCGACGAGGGGAAGACGGTCCTGCACTACTACCCCGCGGGCGATTTCGGGGCCGAGCCGCGCCGGTTCACGCTCGACGGCGTAGCCACGGGACGGGTAGCTCTCGATGCCACCCGCGCGGCGGTGTTCACCTTCCGCGGCGTGGAGATCGTCGACCTGGCCAGCGGCGCGGTTCGGGTCATCGCGGGGTCGAACCGCACCATTCCCAGACAACTGGCCTTCTCCGGCGACGACCTGCTGTTCCTCGACAAGCGGACGCTCTTCGTCTACGACGACGCCCGCACGCTCGTGCGCGAGCAGTTCCTGCCCGCGGACGGAGTGGCGTTGGACGCGCAGCCTTCGTTGGCCGTGCTGGCCACGACCGAGGGCACGATGGCTGTGTCGTACCTGGGAGAGCAGCCTGAAGCAGACATTCCGTTCACGAGCACCTTCTACACGCGGTTTGCGGCCGCGGCCGACCGGCTGTACCTCTTCGCACCGGGGACCATCGACATCTTCACCCTCGACGGGCAATACGTGACCGGCGTCCCGCTGGGCGGGACCTTGGACATCGCCGCTTCCGACGACGGTCTCTTTGCGCTCTCCGCATCCGGCATGGTCAGCGCGTACTCGCCGCAGGGAGCATTGCTCCGTCAAGTGACCCTGAACGAAGGTGCGGACGCGCAGCCGCTGGCCATCCGCGTCGCGGGCCACGCGGTGTGGGTCTCCTTCACCAAGGGATGTCTCTCGGGAGGCTGCCAGCAGAAGACGCTCGTCCTGGACCCGGCCACGCTGGCCGTCACGTCGTCGCTGAACGGAGGAGTGAAGGACGTGGTCACGGCCGGGACGCGCGCCTATGCGCTCTTCGACTTCCCCGCCGAAGTGCGGATCCTGAACATCGCCGACGCGCGCCAGCCGTCGCAGGTGCTGGCCATCGCCGCGCCGGCGGGCGCCACCTCTCTGGCTGCGTCTACCTGTCGCCTCTTCGTCCTCGGCGACAAGCTCTACGAATACACAGAGAGCACGATGTTGCTGAAGACGACGTACTTTACGGCGATGACTCCCGACAAAACCCAACAGGTGCGCATCGACGGCGACTGCCTGGTGGTGACGGGACGAAGCGCCCATCCGGAGCTGTACAGCGCGACCACGCTCGCACCCCAGACTTCCTTTGAGGTGCCGGCCACGGTACGCATGATGGCCACGG
>JBDTOZ010000208.1:0-5626 GCA_039932995.1 Acidobacteriota bacterium
GCTTCTCGATCAGGAGCACCGTCTCCTGCGTGACGCAATCGCGTCGCTCTCCGACGCCGACCTGCGAGACGCGAAGAAACTGCGACTTCTGTATGGCGTCGCCGCGCACGACACTTATCACGCGGGACAGATCCAGATCGTGAAGCGGCTGGTGGGGCGTTGAGGTTGCGTTTCAAAAATCGCAGGCCATCGGCGGCGCGATGGTGGTCGTGGCCCGCGACTATCGGGACAGTGGTCGTCTCGCCGCCAGTCTGGCCGCCCGCATCATCCGGCGAGAACCCGAAGAACATTCCGCTTCCTGTGGATCTGTTCGTTTTAACAGCTTCAGATTGACGAAAGTCGCCCGGATGAGCGACCCGCGTCAAGGAACCACGCCCTGGTTTACATCACAGGTAACTGGTGCCCCGCGAGTGCCCGGCTACGACGATGCCGCATCTTCTGCCGCGGCCGATTCGGTGGCAACGATGGCCGCCTCCTTCGCCTCGAGCATGTTCGCGTCCGGCTTCTTGCCGGCGGCCTTGCTCGGGACCGCGGGTGCGGCGCCCGGCAGCTTCTGCTCCTTGCGGGAGCCGAAGGTCAGCGCATAGGCCCACGTGAACTCCGCTCCGAGGAGAAAGATCTGCGCGGAGTAGTAGACCCACACCATGGCCATGACCAGCGAGCCGGCCGCGCCGAACCCTGACGTCACGCCACTCCTGCCGATGTAGAGCCCGATGAGCGACTTGCCGATCGTGAACAGCAGCGCGGTCACGGTCGCGCCGATCCAGACGTCCGTCCACGCCACCCTCACCCGGGGCATCACCTTGTAGATCATCGCGAAGACCGTCGTGGTCAGGGCGTAGCTGAAGACGACGTTGACGATGGCGACCAGCGACTGCCAATCGGAAAAGCGCGGTCCCCACATTTTCCCTAACGCCGCGAGCGCTGCGCTGACCACCAGCGAGACCATCAGCAGAAAACTGATGCCGGCGATCGTGCCGAACGACAGCAGGCGGGCGCGCAGCAGTCTCCAGATTGCCGTCCTGGGCCGCTTCGGGGCGCGCCAGATGCGATCGAGCGAATCCTGCAATTCGGCGAAAACCGAGGTCGCTCCGACCAGCAGCAGGACCAGTCCGGCCACCGCGGCGGCAATGCTTTCGGCCGGCTTGCTCGCGCCCTCGAGCAGTCTCTGCACCGCCTCGGCTCCCTCCCGGCCCATCAGACCCCGCAGTTGCGCGGCGATCTCCCCGCGCGCTGCCTCGACGCCGAAGATCATCCCCGCCAGCGAGATCACGATCAGCAGGAACGGCGCGATGGAGAGCATCGTGTAATACGCCAGCGCCGCCCCCATGCTCTGTGCGTAGTCGTCGACCCACGACGATGCCGCGGCCTTCGTGAGAATCCAGGTGTTCTTCGCCGTCATGACCACTCTCTCGCGTTTTCTGGCCATGGGGACAGTCTACGGCCTGGGCCGCCGGGTTCCAGATCGATGTCTATCGGGGACAATCATCGCCCGATGCCGAGGGATGAGATCCCCATGGAGTCCCGCGAGCCGACTTCGCGAGCGTTCCCTTCACCGCCATCCCCACCCTTGACACCCCCCACCCTCGCGACGACCATACGCGTCGTCCGTGCTCGCCTCCATCCGCAGAATCGCTCTCGGCATCGCTGTCGTGGCCGTGGCCTCGGCCATCCTGCTGCTCTCGGATCTGCAGCATCGCGAGCGGGCCGCGGCCCGTGCCGCCCTGGCGAAGAAGCACACCTGGAAGATCTACTTCGTCCAGTACAACGACGTCATCGACGTGAAGGATGCGGAGCGCGGCGTCCGCGACGGGCTCGCGGAAGCGGGGCTCGTCAACGGACGGGACTACGAGATCCAGATCCTCAACGCGCAGGGGGACATGGCCACGGTGTCGGCGCTCATCGACGCGGCGGTCACGCGCGGCGCCGACCTGCTGATCACGTTCTCCACGCCCACGCTCCAGGCCGCGCTGCGTCGCGCGCAGAATGTGCCGGTCGTCTTCAACTACGTCGCGAACGGGCTCAAGGCCGGGGCGGGGAAGAGCAACACCGACCACGCGCCGAACGTCACCGGCGTCAGTCTTCTGCCGGCGAATGACGAAGCGCTGGCGCTCATCCGCACGCACTTTCCCACCATCCGCAAGCTCGGCGCGCTCTACTGCCCCGCGGAAACGAACATGGTGCAGTACAAGCTCGGCCTCGATGTGGCCGCGAAGCGCGCCGGCTTCGAGGTGGTCTACGTCCCCGCGGAGACGGCCACGGACGTGCCGGACGCCTCGGCGGCCCTCATGTCGCGCGACATCGACGCGGTGCTGCAGATCCCCGGGAATCTCACGGCCTCGGCTTTCGGCAGTCTCAGCGAGGCCGCCCGCCGCGCGCATGTGCCGATCTTCGCGTTTCAAAAATCGCAGGCCATCGGCGGCGCGATGGTGGTCGTGGCCCGCGACTATCGGGACAGTGGCCGTCTCGCCGCCAGTCTGGCCGCCCGCATCATCCGCGGCGAGAACCCGAAGAACATTCCGCTCGAGGATTTCGGCGAGACCAACCTGGTCGTGAATCTCGATGCCGCCCGCGCGCTCGACATCACCCTGCCGCCCGCGCTGATCCGGTCGGCGAAGGAAGTGCTCGGAGAGTCCCATGGAAATCGCTAAGGAGCTCTCGGACAACGTCGTGCTTCTCCGTCTGTCAGGTCGCCTGGACAACCACTGGTCGCAGTCGCTCGACGAGACGCTGTCCGAGGTGGCGCGGGAAGGGGCGCGGCACGTGCGGCTCGATTTTTCCGGCGTGACCTATCTCAGCTCGGCCGGCGCCACCGTGCTGATGAAGCATCACCGCGATGCGGCCGCCCTGCACGGCTCCCTGCAAATCTCCGCCGCCTCGGAGCGCGCACGCAACACGCTCCGGGCCATGGGCTTCGTGGAGCTGCTCATCGCCGGCGCGAGCGGCGGGGCGGCCTCGCGCAAGACGCTGTCGATGCCGATGCCGCTCGAGTCGGAGCGTGCCACGTACGAGAGCCGCGTGCTCGACGGGCGCAAGTCGGAGCTCTCGCTGACCGGCAATCCGGACCTGCGCGGCCAGTCCTCGCCGCTCTCGATCTTCCGCGACGTGTATGCGCTGGGGGTGGGCGCGCTCGGCGCGAGCCACGAGGAGTGCCGCGACGCCTTCGGCGAGTTCGCGGCCGCCGCCGGCGGAGCGGCCTTCATGCCGACGGACGGAACGGCCACCCCCGACTACATGCTCAGCGCCGTAGGCCTCGTGCCGACCGTTCACGCTCTCTATGCGATCGCGTTTCGCGGCGCGCCGGCGTACCAGTTGCGCTTCGAGGCGCACACGCCGGATGCGGGCGTGCCCCTCAGCGACATCGTGCGCGCGTCCGCCTCCCTCGCCGGGACGGAGACGGTGGGCATCGTCATGGCCGCGGACATCGCCGGCCTGGTCTGCGCGCGCCTGCGCCGCTCTCCTGCGAACGGGGCCGTGCCCTTCGAGTTCCCCGCCGTGCGGGAGTGGCTGTCGTTCACGCCGGAGCGCGAGTTCGCGCGCTTCAGCGGTCTCGTGGTGGGCGTGGCCTCGTCCTCGCCATCCCCGTCGCTCGCGCCGTTCCTCAGGCCCCTTACCGATGAGAAGCACGATGAGAAGCACGATGAGAAGCACGACGAGCTGCAGGGACACTTCCACGCCGTGGTGACCGCGTTCCGGTCGTTACCCCGAGGAAAGCTCGCGGTGGGGGAGGTCGTCGCGGAGTGGCTGCAGCCGCGGAGCGTGCTCTCCGTCGTTCACCTCCTGCGCGACGGCCGGTCGATCGAGGGAGCAGGGGAGAGCGAGTTCCAGCGCGGAGCGTGCTGGATCTTTCCCATCGCAAATGGAGGCGCCGCGTGACGCTGCTGCTCTCCGCCTGGACGATCGGACTGATCCTCTCCCTGCTGGCCCTCGGCGTCTACATCAGCTATCGCGTGTTCAAGTTCGCCGACATCACGGCGGACGGCTCGATCACGCTCGGCGCGGCGGTGGCGGCGTCGCTGCTCACCCGAGGCGTGAATCCGGTGACCTCCAGCCTCGCGGCGTTCTTTGCCGGGAGCCTGGCGGGATTCTGCGCCGGCGTTTTGCACACGCGGTTCAAGATCAACCAACTGCTGTCGGGCATCCTGGTGATGACCGCGTTGTACTCGATCAACCTGCACGTGATGGGCTCGAGCAACGTGCCGCTGCTTTCCGTCACGACCATCACCAGCTACGCGCAGAGCCTCGGCCGTTGGATCACCGGTCACGACTCGGCCACGCTCCTCGGGTGGCCGGTGAGCGCGCGCGACGTCGGATCGCTGATCCTCGTGGCGGCGATCGTGGTGGTGGTCGCCCTCGCGGCCTGGATCTTCTTCAACACGAACCTCGGCAGCGCCATGCGCGCCTCCGGCGACAACGAGCAGATGATCCGCGCCCTCGGCGTCAGCGTCGAGAACATGATCGTCCTCGGCCTCTGCGTCTCCAACGGCCTGGTGGCGTTCGCGGGGGCGCTGCTCGCGCAGTACCAGGGCTTCGCGGACGTGCAGATGGGCATCGGCATGATCGTCTGGGGCCTGGCCAGCGTCATCATCGGCCGGGCCCTCATCGGCACGGACAGCGTCGGCGCCGCGCTGTTCGGAACGGTCCTGGGCTCGGTGCTCTTTCGTCTGATCATCGCCCTGGCCCTGCGCTGGGGCCTGAATCCGAATGACCTCAAGCTCGTCACTGCGCTCTTCGTCTTCGGCGCGCTTGTCTTGCCGACATACCTGCCCACGCTCCTGCCGGCGCTGCTGCGGAAAGTGAAGAGTCATGCTCCAACTGCGTGAGTTGCAGAAGACCTTCTTCGCGGGCACGCCCAACGAAGTGCGCGCGTTGCGAGGCGTGTCGCTGCAGATCGAGGAAGGATCGTTCGTCACCGTCATCGGCACGAACGGCTCGGGGAAGTCGACGCTGCTGAACGCGGTGGCGGGGAGCTTTCTCGTGGATCGCGGGACGATCGCCATCGCGGGGAACGACGTGACGCGCTGGCCCGAGCACCGGCGGGCGGCGATGGTGGGGCGCGTGTTTCAGAATCCATTCAGCGGTACCGCTCCGAGCATGACCGTGGCCGAGAACCTCGCCCTCGCCGCGCGACGCGGCCTCCCGCGCGGCCTGGGCCGGCTGCTGCCGGCGCGGATTCACCAGGAGCTGCGCGATCGCGTGGTGACATTGAACATGGGACTGGAGACGCGGATGCACAATCCGATCGGCACGCTCTCCGGCGGTCAGCGGCAGGCGCTCACTCTGCTGATGGCCACCTGGCGGCGCCCGGACCTGCTGCTCCTCGACGAGCACACCGCCGCCCTCGACCCCAGGAGCGCCGACCAGATCGTGCGCCTCACCGAACGGATCGTGTCGCAGCAGCGCCTGACGACACTGATGGTGACGCACTCCATGCAGCAAGCCGCCACCCTCGGCGACCGCATCGTGATGATGAATCACGGCAGCATCCACGCCGACTACGCCGGCGCGCACCGCCGCCACGTGCGCGCCGAGGACCTCATCCGCCGCTTCGACGAAATCCGCCGCGACGAACGCCTCGACGCCTCCGCGGCGGAGCTGCTGCGCGACATGTACGTTTGAGGGGGGG
>JBDTOZ010000209.1:0-23409 GCA_039932995.1 Acidobacteriota bacterium
CCGGTTCATCCCCACGCGTGTGGGGAACGCACCAATTCTAATCGACAGATTCCATTGAACTTGCAGCGGCGATGGAAATCACCGAGGTTCTGGTGGTTGGAGCGGAGGGAGAAACGAGACCAATTTGGCCCCGTCGATCTCACAGGGGATGCGTCGATTGGCACCCGCGGTCAGGAAGTCGAAGCCCGCCTCAGAGTTGTCGGACCAGGCAAGCACCGCGTTGCCATCCCCCAACTCCTGCTCCACCTGCTCCCAGATCATCTCGCGCACACGCCGTGACACGTCTCCCACGTAGACACCGGCTCGAACCTCGACGAGCCAGACGGCCACACGCCCGCGAAGGCGGGGCGGAACGTTCTCAAGTACGATGACCAGCATCGCCCACGCCTTCACGCTCAGGAAAGGCCACCGGCATCGCTTCTTCGTGCGGTTCGGGCCGTTCGAGCTCTCCCGCTGCGAGAACGTCCTCGATCATCGGAATCAGACGCGAGAGCAACTTCGTGGCCCGAAACGAATCGCGGCAGTGCTTCCTGACCGCTTGTTCGACGTTCATCTCGCCACGAGCGGCGACACGGAAGGCCGCCGGAACCACCGTTTCAAATTTCACGAGGTCCGCCACGTCATAGACGAATGATCGCGCCTTCCCTGTGTGAATGAAGCCGATCGCGGGAGCGTAGCCCGCCGCAAGAATGGCCGCCTCGGTGACACCATACAAGCATGCCGTCGCCGCGCTGAGGCAGCGGTTCGGTACATCGCTGACATCCCACGCTTCGGGATCGTAGTTGCGCCGATGCCATGTGATTCCGGACCGCTGCGCCAGAGCCTCGTACATGCCCCGCACACGCGCTCCTTCGATTCCTCGGAGTTGCTCGATGCTTCGCCTCTGGGGAGGCTCCTCGCCGAACCTGAGCGCATACATCTTTCGCACGACCTTCAGCCGCGCGGCATCATCAAGGGCGAGCTTGGCCTGGTACAGCAACCGATCCGCCCGCGCTCCTCCCGGCTGACCCGCGGCATACAACCGCACTCCCGCGTCTCCCACCCACACCAGCAGGCAACCCACCCGCGCCGCCAGTGCCACCGCGGCGTGCGAGATCCTCGTGCCCGGCTCCAGCAAGAGGCAGGTCACGCTTCCCACTGGAATGTGCGTCCGCACTCCGTTCACGTCGACGACCACGAAGGCACCATCGAGCACGTCCAGTTGTCCCTTCTCGACGAAGATCATCGAGACGCGCTCCTTGATGGCGATCGGCTTGAGCGGCGGGAGCATCAAGCTCTCCGAACGAGCATCAAGCCGCAGCCGAAGCCCTTGGCCGGACCGATCCCATGCGCCAGGGCGTCAACGAAAGCGCCAGGGTTGCGAACGGTAAGACATCCCGCGAAGTCCACCGTCGTGATGGACGCGTCGTCTCGTCCACGTCCGCGGGGAAACCTGGCGGACCGATACCCCTCAGTACGGACATCCCCTACGCCGATTTCGAACCCGCATCGCTCGGCTCGCGCCGAAAGCCACGCGAAACACGTGCCTTCCACAAGCTCGGTCATGGACCGCTCGTCCCCGCCGGCACGGGCGGCGACCTTCGCGTCCATCACCACGTCGTGCCGCTTTCCCTTGGCCGGCCCGCTGGCTTTTCGCACCGTAGGGTTCGCGCGCAGAGAAAAGACGAGACGGTCGCCCGGCGCAAGCTTCGGCTGAAAGACCTTGCTCTCGATCCGCCATAGTCCGTCTCCATCGACCGGCTGACGCTCCGAGAGTGTGAAGAAGCGCGCCTTGGATCCTTCCCCCTCCAGCCGATAGAGAAAATCCCGCTCTCGATCCGGACGGTCACCGAACCACGACCAGACCACCCGGTGGACATCGTCGAGAGAGGCGATCCTTTTCCAGAACGCGCCGGCTCTCCCGGCATCGTCGCGCAGCTCAATCCTGCTGAGATACATGCGCATCCTCCTCCACCGCGTGGTGCTCGCTTCGTTCGGAAAACTGCCACTGAATCCTGCTGCGCGCGACATCGCGACGGCGTAGCGTCTGCAGCGGTTTGAGAGCGCTGCCCTGATCGCCCTCCCAGTAGTAGCTGCGGGCAGAGTCCACCATTCCCCTTAACGCTCCGTCGTCAGGGAAGGCGGCTCCCCGCAGTGCATCGATCGGGTTCGGTGCTTCGACGAGCCTCGGATCCAACGGAAGTGAGGGAGAACAGGAGCGGCGCCCGAGGTAGGGTGCGAAGACGGGTCTGCGCAATGCGAGTGCGAGATGCTCGATCGGGTAGGGAGCGTCGTGCAACGCCCACAGGCAAGCGACGGAAAAGGAATCGGTATGGTAGTCGCGATACGAGAGAATGGTCTCCAGATCGCTTCTTCGTCCCGCAAGCTCATCGCGCCTCGTCCGAAAGGTAATTCCCCGCCGGGTTGGTGGAGTCTGGGCCGTGTGAAAATCGGTAAGGAGGATCCCGGCGGAATCGACGCGGCTCGCGAAACCGTAGCCGCCATGAAGGGCGGACAGCTTCTCCTGGTCGGTTCGCCGCAGTCCCAGTGCACCCGCGACGAGCCCGAGGATCGCCGACTTGGTGGGCTGCGAGAAGACGTGCCGCCTCTCCCCGATCGCGATATCGCCCCATGCCGCCATTGGCCCGAAGAGTTGAAAGAGAAGGTAGCTCGCCATCAGCGCCTCACTTCCCGACGAAATCGAGGATGTCCTGAAGCGATCCTTGCCCAGAGGCCACGTTGAACGAACGCCTTTCGGAGGCACAGGGGCCGTAGACTTTGTCCATCCGGTCGCGCGATTCTTCGAGCGCCTCGATGGCGGAGCGCAGGAGATCGTCTCCGCCGATCGGCTTCAGAAACGCCATGGCAAGGTTCCTCGGCTGCTCCTGGCCTCGCTCCGCCAGCATGTAGACGGCGCGGGCACGCGTGGCGAAGCTGTTCTGCTTCCCCGACGGAGCGACCTTCGCGCAGGCCTCAATGAGCCCCCGGCGCGCGAGACTGGCGAGCTCACGATTCCCGCCGAGGTTATCCTCGAGCAGGGTTCTGTCAATGCAGATGTAGTGGTAGAAGACGCCGGAACCAAATTCCGTCGTGCCGATGTGCGCCGCGCCTGCATCCTCAGATCCATCATTGAGATCGTCGACGGCGGTGAAGTAGTCATCCTCGACGGTGACCTTGTGGACCGTAATGGCGTGTGCAACCTGCACCGCCGCGTCCACGTTTCTCTCAGGCTTGGCGGCCAGCATCCTTCCGAAAAGAGCGATGTCCGCCGAGCCATGAGCGTTCGAAAGGAGCGCCGCGCACTCGGCATCGGTCGGAGCACTCCCCGCGGCAATGCGCTCGATCAGCGTATCGAGCATCACCAGCTCAGCCGCTCCGATGTGGGCGAGTTGCTCGATCTGACGTCCTTCCGGCGACAGCCCCTTGACCTCCTTCGAGCCCTTGGACGGCTTCTTCCCTTCTCCGTCCTTTGCAGCCTTGAGCTTTCCGAACTCACCGGCGATCTTCTTGGCGTGCTGGTCTGCTTCGGCGTCCCCCACCCCCTGCTCGATCAACTTCTGGTAGACATAGTTGCCGATGTCCTTGGTCCGCTTGCCGACGCTCCCAGCCAACGTCTCTGAGAAGATCGCGGACGTCCGCCAGGCCCGCTTCAGACTCTGCGAAGAGACCCGCAGCCTTTGGGCGCCGCCGAAGATCGCCGTCTTCGGCCGGCCGAGGTCATCGCGGTTGAGATTGCCTGGCGGGTACACGGTCAGCGCGTGAATCTGGATGAATTCGCTCATGATTTCTCCACTCCTCTGTTGCGCCTCAATCTTCATTCGGCGCGATTGCGTAGTAGTCGAAGGCCCAACGCTTCTTCGTCCAGTCGTTCCACCAGAGAACCGCTTGCACAAGATCGCGAACCGAAGCGGTCGCACCCAGCAGATGAATCATCCGAACGAGGGCGGTGTAGAGCTCGGGCAAATCATCGATCGCCAGAAGGCGGCGGAAGCGCAGGCCGCTCACGCGGGCCTTGCCGTTCTGCTGCGCTGCCATGTTCTCGGCAAAGGAGTTGGAGCGATCATCCGTCTCGACATGCGAGAGCACGCCGGCGATCACCGCCAAACGCTCGCTGGGGACGTTCAGGCCGGCTTTGCGCAGTTCACTGAGCAGTCTGTGATACGACGGAAGAAACGCCACGGCCTCGGGTGTGCGACAACGGCGCAACTCCGCGCGGTCACCGCGGCGCTCCTCGAGAGTTGCCCACCACCTCCGAGCAACGGTCTCCAGTCGGGGGAGCGCGGGGGCTTCGACCGGTAAATTCGATTCGACGGATTCAGGCATGAACACCTCCGTGCAACGGTGAAGACGGAATTGGCGGGAGATCGAGTAGTGCGCGAAGCTTTCGCCCGCGGGGTGAAGCGAACTGGAGAAGATTGTTCCAGGCGACCGCGATGCGCTTCACGTCGGCGTCTGCAAACTCCCCGGCCTCCTGCGAATTGAGCCCGAACACCCTCAGCGCAGCCCCGTGAATGTCGGCGAGCCATTTTTCGCGGACCTGGTTGTCGTCCCCTGCACCAAGCACCGCCTCGTGAATGGCTCGCGCCGCATCGAAGAATGGCGTCTCGGTCTCTGACCAGTATTGGCGGGACACGAAGGATAGATCGCCCTTACGGTCCTGCGGTCTCCTCACGAGCGCCGCCTTGAGTTGCTGCATCAAAGTTCGACGTACGTCCTCACTGGCATCCACGAGCTGTTGGATTCGCCCCGCGTATCGCTGCTGCTGCTCACGGTCGTGAAGAGGGAGAATTGGTGTCGTGCCCGAATACCAGCCACGTGGCTTCATGTTATCGACGTCGTAGCCGAACGCCCAGAGTCGCGGTGACAGTTGCAGATCGAATCGCCGATCACTTTCATAGGCGGACATCACCCGGGCCCGCAGACGTTCTGGTCCGGAGAGCGCGAGCTGCGGCCAATCGCGATAGGGGAGCCCGTCGGGTTGACCCTTCTTCGGGTTCGGCGGCGCGCCGTCCTTCTGCACCGTGTAGGGCGAAAGGGGATGGATCCACGCTCCTTCGTAATTCGTCCCGTAATTCTTTGTGATGTATGTCGATGCGATCCTGCCTATTGCTCCAGAGAGATCGCACCGCCCTTCATGGTCATCGAAGGTGATTCGGATTCGACGTGGCATGCCCCAGAAGTGCTGCGCACAATGCGCATCGTCGGGCGTCGTGGTTCTACCCCCGTTTCCCTCACTGGTCCTCGTCGCCGCCATCCAAGGGAACTTGTCACGGAGATCTTGAAGAGCCGGATTTCCGGGTCCGGCCAGAAAATCACTCTCCCTCATGACGTTCAACCATACCGTCTGCCACAACGTGTCGCCGAGGATGATCGTCGTGAGCGGTCCCCCGCCTCTGAGGGATGTGCGATGTCCGACACCACCGCTCGGTGCATTCGTCTGTAATGCGAAGAGGGCCATGGCCACCATCGGATAGCTGATCGCTTGCACGAGCTCCGGTTTCACGAAAAAGACCGCCGGAGCGTCGATCAGCAGCTCTCGGATCGCCTTGGCCTCTTTGACTTCAGCGGCATGGAGCGTCAGGTCCTGCATGAAACGCGGACCCTCGCCGTCCAGATTGAACGCCTCTACTACGGTCTCGAAACGGTCTCTCAAGTCGGCCGGTGGACGCTCGTACCCTTTCCGCCAAGCCTGCATGAGCTGAGGTGCTGCGACCGTCTGGACGAGCCCGATCAGGAACTGAATCAGCGCGCCGTCGAAGTCGGGACGTGGGCTCTCGATACGCAACGGAGGATCATCGATGTCTGCAATCTGCCATGGCGCAATCCAGTCGAGCACTCCCGATCTGCGTCGGATCGGGATCCAACGCTCGTGCAGAAGATTGTACGGACTCATGCCGGCTCCTTTTGTACGACGAGTCCGGTTCGCGAGTCGTACCGGAGCTCGACTCTCCCGCCGTTGGCGTTCTCCGCAGTCCCACGCCATGCTCCGGATTCGGCCGGCTGCACGACAATGGTCACGCTCCATTTACCTCGATCGCGCATCGTTTCCTCCGCGACTCTGAGTCGTTCTTCCGCTTCGGCGGTTCCGGTCACTCGTTTTGCAACCTGCGCGCTCCTCACCGAGAGCTGACTCATCTCCCAAGAGTGCGCGGGATGGTCGAAGAGCGGAGCCACTGCTCCGGCGCGTTCGATGGCTAACCGCACCGTGGTCGTTGGCTCGCTCAGACGGGTCGGCGTGACGGTGTCCTCGATCCAGTGGGTCGGCGTGCTCCTGAATCCGTCGCTGACCACGAGCGTGTTGAAGCCCGCCACTGAAGATTTCGCGCGTTGCTCGCCTTCGAACCTCTCCGAGGCGGCTCGAAGCCCTTCAGGAACCTGATCCCATGCGTCTTCGCCGTAGACAGACTCGATCAGAAGTCTCGCTTCATCCGGGAGGGCGATCTGGCCCCTCTCACGAAGAATCTTCATGGAGAGCCACAATTGTCCGGCATGCCCGTAGACACGCGCGGTACGCGGTAGAGTGCCATGCAACCAGCCCGCGGGAGGCTCGTCGCTCCACGGCGGGGCGAGGATGTTCAGCACGGGCGATTCGCGCCGATCGCTGCCATCGATCGGGGCTCCTTGCTCATCACGTGAGTGGCGATGCAGGCGGCCCGCACGCTGAACCAGCAGATCGATCGGTGCCAGGTCCGACACCATCACGTCGAAATCGAGGTCCAGCGACTGTTCGACGACCTGCGTTGCCACGACCACCCTCCCCGCACGCTCGGCACGCCCACTCCGCGGTCCGAACCGGCTCATGACCGCGTCCTCCTTATGACGGCGGTCTCCCATCATGAAGCGCGCGTGGAAGAGAGTGACGGACTCTTCGCCGATTCGATCGCGCAGAGACTCGAAGGCTTCGATGGCATCGTTCACACTGTTTCGAATCCAGCAAACGGCCTTTCCTTGGTTGGCGGCCCTTTCGATCAATGCCGCGGCATCCGCAGCCGTTTCGAGGAAAGAGACACCAACACTCCTGCGTGAGTGGCGTCGGGTCTCGAGCGCCGTTTCCGTCAGCCTGCCTGGGCCTGCTTCGGTGAGGAGAGGGTAGGCATCCTCCCGGACTGAGATGCGCGGGGTTCCCAGTCCCTTTGCGAACGCATCGATGTAGCGCTGCCGCATGGATCGCGGCAGCGTCGCACTCAGGAGAATGGCGCTGCCACCAAGCGCCGCATGGAACTCGAGCAGGCGTTCGAGGATCCGGCTCACATAGGCGTCGTAGGCATGGACTTCGTCGACGATCAGAACGCTACGCTGCAGCCCGAGCAGCCGGAGAACGTTGTGTTTCGCCGGAAGGACGGCGAGCAGTGCCTGATCGACGGTTCCCACCCCCACCTGCGCCAGCAGCGCCTTCTTGCGGTGGTCTGCAAGCCAGAGGGTGCAGTGATCGGATGCGGAATCATCGAGATGCCTGGCGCTGTGCGTGAGGACGATGGATGCGGGAGGTCCACCCGTGTACAACCGCGCAGGTGTCGATTCGAGTCGCCGGAACATGGCATCGGCGGTGGCCATCGTCGGCAGCGCGACGAAGAGGCCGTCCGCCAGTCCCTCGAGAATCCATCGGTGTGCGAGCACGATGGCAGCCTCGGTCTTGCCGCTGCCGGTGACCTCCTCCGCAATCACCAGTCGCGGCCCTTCCGCGGCGGGCATCACTTCGACATGCCGTTGCAGCGGACTCGGCTCCGCGATCGTTGGGAAGAGTCCCCTCATGCCTCCCACGCTCGAAGGTCGCTTCGGAAGTACGCCGGTCATCTCGATTGCCATACGAGCACTCGTCAATGCTCCCGCCCAATAGACATCCAGAGGCACGATCTCCTGGCGATAGTTGAAATAGGCTTGATTCGAGCCGATCCAGTCGCAGAGGACGACCAACCCCGCAACGGACCACGCGGAAGCGACGAGTGCCGGCTCCGCCGATGCTGCGTCTCGAAACGACAACGGCACGGGGTCAAGAAGGTTCAGGAGATCGCGAACGAACTGGAGCGCATCCACCCGGGCTTCCGGGGAAAAGGACTGCGACGCAGGCTTGTAGGCACTGAGGCCGGGAGGAACGCCGTGGTGTCCGGTGACGCCTCGCCACCAGGGATCGAGCGCGTCGCGGTAGACGTCGAAGTCCCAATCGGAAGGATCTTCGACCGACGCCAACGGCCACCGATCATCCCAGCTCGACCGGCTCAGGAGATCACTCCAGAACATGTACCCCATCCGGTCGTGACGAATCGAATAGGTGGCCTGTGGTCGTGATGTCTTCAGCGTCGAGACGAGATCACCCCGGAGGTCCTGGAAGCTCTCCGCGAACTTCCCCAGATCGTGGAGCGTCACGAGAAAGGGAAGAACACTTCGAATCGTGGTTTCTGCAAAGCCGGTGGATTGTGCGATTGACCTGACGATGATCCGGTCGTGCGCGAGAAACTCTTTGCAAACCGCTCCGGTGTCGAGCATGTGGTAGACGAGACGATGAAAGCCGCTTCCCGGCTGCCCTGGTTGAGCTTTTCCCCAGTATCGATAATACCCGGCACCAATCATCCCTGCTCCCCCGCCGCAAGGCGCTTGAACCTTTCACGATGCGCGGCCAGAAAGATCCGAGCACTCGCTTCCGCGTCAGAGACCGGATCATGATGTCGGAGAGGAATCTCGAGACGAAGCGCCATCGTCGCGAGGTCCGCAGGCCGGCATCCCCAAACCGCCTCGGCCAGATTCATCGAGCAGCGAAATCGCAGTCGCGGGAGTCGAACGTGTGCACGGCGTGCGATCGCTTGCAGCACACGACGATCAAAAGCGGCGTTGTGCGCGACCAGGAACGGAGCATCTTCCAGATCGCGTTTGAGCTCCGGCCAGAGATCTTCGAACGAATTCGCCTTGGCGACGCTCTCGCGGGTCAGTCCATGGATGCTGGTGAACTCGAACTCGACTGCGCCAGGATTGAGCAAATGCATCTTGCGCTCGCAGATCTCGCCCTCTCGAACATGCACGATGCCAAGCGCACACGCCGATGAAGGTTTGCGGTTGGCAGTCTCGAAGTCGATGGCCACGAAACTCGTGGCAGTCTCCTCGGCCACGAGACTGACAGAGACCTGATCGGTGTTCACGGTCATCGTTACGCCCTTTCCCTCATTTCGCAACGCACCCCCCACGATCCGTTGCTGTCAGGTGTGCTCCTTTGCGTCCATCGGATGGCCTCATCGCTGCCGCCCTTTGGGTTGACGAAATGGGCGGCGGCCGCTCTCGCGGCAATGCTTTGGACACGGTCCGCGAGCTTTTGTGGGGCCACTGCCACCGCGACGGTCCTCGACGGCGACATGGTTCGCCTGGCCGAAGTCTCCATCTGCGAGGCGATCCGGGCACGCGTCCGGCGCCGGGCGCCGGGCACCGGGCACCGGAGAGAGACTGCACGCGCAGACGAAGGTGGGGCGCGGGCATCCCGCCCAGCGCGCGCCCGCGCGAACGCCTCTTCCCTCGCCCCGCCCGCCGACCCTCTACCCCACGCGCACGTATTCGTAATCCACCGGCAGGCTGTTGATGCCACGGTCCGGGGGTGCGATCCAGGCCGCGACCTTGCCCGGTTCGTACACCGGCTGCATCAGGGACTGCACGAAGGCCTGGTCGGCGGGCGTGGGGAGCCAGTCCTCGAGCCGGGCCTCATACTCTTCGGCGGCGATGGGGTTCCCCGCCGGATCGGTGGGCACGTTCGACCACAGACCTCCGGTCCGGTGAAAACGGGAGCTGGGCAGGCGCAGCTCGAACTGCAGGCCCGCCTTTTCGATGATCTTGTTCCACCGCTTCACGCCGTTCTGGCAGTCGCGAATGTAGGCGCTGCGCAGCACCTCGTTCATGGCGTTGCGCATGGCCACGGTCTCGGTCTTCACTCCGCCCCCGCCGTCCGGCGCATCGATCGCGTAGTCCCCGTTCGCGACGTGATCCTCATACAACGATTCGTCCGGACGCCCCTTGAGACCGTTCGCGAAATAGCTGGCCGCGTTCGACGAGATCTCGGAGCCGAAGAGATCGAGCGCGGAGCTGAACCAGAAGTTCATGTACTTCTGAATGGTCGGCAGATCGATGGCTCCGGCCTCCCGCACTTTTGCCGGATCCTCGGTATGCAACTCGTTCATCACTTCGACCGTACGGCGCACCACGCGGCCGATGCCGGTGTCGCCGACGAACATGTGATGGGCCTCTTCGGTGAGCATGAACTGGCAGGTGCGTGCCAGCGGATCGAAGCCGCTCTCGGCCAGGGCCTTGAGCTGGAACTTGCCGTCGCGATCCGTGAAATACGCGAACATGTAGAAGGAGAGCCAGTCGCGAATGGGCTCGTTGAAGGTGGAGAGAATGCGCGGCTTGTCGGCATCGCCGGAGTGACGCTCCAGCAGTCCTTCCGCTTCTTCGCGTCCGTCGCGGCCAAAGTAGGCGTGCAGCAGATAGACCATGGCCCACAGGTGCCGGCCTTCTTCGACGTTCACCTGGAAGAGATTGCGCAGGTCGTAGAGAGACGGCGCGGTGCCGCCCAGGGCGCGCTGCTGCTCGACCGAGGCCGGCTCCGTGTCGCCCTGCGTGACGATCAGGCGCCGCAAGGTGGAACGGTGCTCGCCCGGCACGACCTGCCAGGCCGGCTGCCCGATGTTGTCGCCGAAGCCGATGGTGCGGTCCGGTTTCTGCTCGGCCAGAAAGATGCCCCAGCGGTACTCGGGCATGCGCACCATCCCGAAGGTCGCCCACCCCTGCTGGTCGACGGAAGTGGCCGTGCGCAGGTAGACGTCGTTGTTGCGGAAGACCGCCGGCCCAAGGTCGTTCCACCAGTCCAGAAAACGCGGCTGCCAGTGCTCGAGCGCACGCTGCAGGGTCTTGTTCGTGGAGAGCTCCACGTTGTTGGGGATCTTGGTTTCGTAGTCGATGGGCATCGTGTTCCTCGCTCGTTCGCTTCAGTGAGTCGTTGCTGGTTGCTGGTTGCTGGTTGTCTGCGGGGTTACGCCTGGCCGACTCTCGCTCGAATCACTTGACTGCTTCGTCCGGGCGATGCCCCGCAGACAACCAGCAACCAGCAACCAGCAACAGCTCTCCATCACACGCGCTCCCACGAGAACTTCGGTTTGGTCCCGCTTCCGAAGAGCTTCAGGGCGCCTTGTTCTCCGACGGCGTTGGGACGGATGAAGATCCAGTTCTGCCAGGCGGAGAGCCGGCCGAAGATCTTGGTGGCGATGGTCTCCCGTCCGCCGAAACGGAGACTGGCTTCCATCCCGGTCAGTGCATCAGGAGAGAGGCTGGAACGTTCTTCGACGGCCAGGCGCAGCTCGTCATCCCAGTCCAGCTCGTCGGGCGCGAACGTGACCAGACCCATGTCCAACGCTTCCTCCGCGTCGAGGTCCTTCTCGATGTTCGCGCGCAACCCATCGACCTCTCCGCCGAAGCGGGTCTCCAGACGGGTCATGCCGTTCACCATGGCATAGGGGCCGAAGTTCATTCCGCTGAGCACGACCCGCGGCCCCGCATCCTCGGCCAGGAGCATGTAGGAACGATCCGCGGCCAGGGCCAGCTCGAACAGAGTGCCGGCGAAGGCCGAGTCGGGATCGATGACCGCGTAGATGCTGCGCGAGGAAACGTCCAGGCGCGCAAACGTGCGCCGCAGCCAGCCCAGGGTCTCGCGCACGAACCAGTGCTCGTCGTGCCGCTCCAGCGCGCGGTCGAGGCGCAACATGGCGTCCCTGTCGCCCCGGGTCTTCAGGATCCACATCCCCGCTTCCCGCACGTTCGTGCGCAGATGCAGGATGGCGTCGTCGAGCTCGCGGGCCATGGCCAGCGGCCACCACTGCGCCCCCCGTTCGACGATGGCGTCGAGCTCGTCGGCCTCGCCGCTCGAAGGTCCGGAGACCGTGATGGTGATCGTGCGCGCGGCGGCGTCGATGGCCACATCCACGTGCTCGTAATGCAGTCCGTTCTCGTCGACCGCGCGGCGCAGCGGCGTGAGCGTGATGCCCTTGGCATCCGCCGGCCGATCCGTCTTCTTGGCCAGCGTCAGCGCGCGCTCACGCACTCTCTCCGCGAATCCGCGTGCGGGCACGACTTCGTCCACCAGGCCCCAGCTCTTCGCCTTCGCGCCGCCGAATCCTTCGGCGGTGGTGCAGAACACATCGGCGAGGTCGCGGCGCACTTTGCGTTTGTCGATGAGGCGGGTCAGTCCGCCCGTGCCGGGCAACACCGCCAGCAAAGGAACCTCCGGGAAACTCACCGTGCTGGAGCGGTCGTCGACCAGCACGATCTCGTCGCACGCCAGGGCCAGCTCATACCCGCCGCCGGCGGCCGTCCCGTTCACCGCGGCCAGGAACTTGAGACCGGAATGCTCGCTGGAGTCCTCGATGCCATTGCGCGTCTCGTTCGTGAACTTGCAGAAGTTCACCTTCGTGGCGTGACTGGCTTTGCCCAGCATGTAGATGTTCGCGCCGGCGCAGAACATGCGGTCTTTGCCGCTGGCCAGCACCACCGCGCCGACTTCCGGATGCTCGAAACGGATGCGGTCGAGCGCGTCGCGCAGCTCGATGTCCACGCCCAGGTCGTACGAGTTCAACTTGAGCTTGTAGCCCTCGTCGATTCCCGCATCTTCGTCGACGTCCAGCGTCAGAGTGGCCACCGGGCCATCGAAGGAAAGACGCCAGTGCCGGTACGAGTCGGGGTGGCGGTCGAAAGTAATCATGCGAGTCCTCTCAAGTGTTGGTTCGGAATTATAATTCCGCCCGCAACGGGAGTTGCTTCAGCAAGTCCCGCACCGCTTTCTCCACGGTCGTGTTGGTCGTGTCCAGGGTGAGGTCGGCCCGGCCGTAAAGCTCATTGCGCTCCGCCAGGATGCGCCGCAAGTCGCTCATGGCCTGCGACTTCGCGCCCGACTGGGCCACAGGGCGCAGATCGCCCTGGGCCAGCACACGCTGCATGTGCTCCTCGGGGGTGGCGCGGATCCAGACCGTGAAGCAACTCCGCAGCAGCAACTCATACGTGGCCGCCTCGGAGACGATGCTGCCACCGGTGGCCACGATGAAGCGGGGATGCGCTGCCAGCAACTCCTGCAAGGCCTGCGCTTCGTAGCGGCGATAGGCCCGCTGGCCATAGAGCTCGAGGATGGAGCCGAGGGAGGTGCCGGAGATGCGCTCCAACTCGCGGTCGAGCTCGAAGAACGGGACTCCGACAGCCTTTGCGGCAGCAGCGCCGAGGGTGGTCTTGCCGGCTCCGCGAAGGCCGACCAGGGCAATCCGCTGGCCGCGCGAAGCGACGGAGTCGAATGCAAATCCGGCCGCCAGCGAGGCGTAAGCCTCCTCGAGCTGGCTGGGAGTCAGGCGGGCCAGCAACTGCCGCAGCCGCGTCAACTCCGGGGTGGCCGGCTCATCGTCGACGAGCCGCGTCACCGGCAAGCCGAGCGCGGTGGCGATCCGGCGCAAGAGCACGATGGAGACGTTGCCCTTCCCTGACTCGACCTGGGTGAGGTAGCGCTCCGAGACTCCCGCATGATGCGCGAGCAGCCGCCGGCTCATCCCCCGGCGCGCACGCTCGCCGCGAATACGCTCGCCAAAGGTGCGCAGAAAGAGAGCATCGTTCGTCGGTTCCGGTGGCATCACCAAATTCTCTCGGAGCGGGAAGTATAGTTCCGAGAGTGCCGCCGTGTGTCTGCAACGGCGAACCGCTCCTTCATCGTCGAGAGCGCGCATCGCCTTCCGTTTCGGACGCTGCCCGCGCAGGGCCTTTGTGGTGAACCGTTCCCGGCGCTCGTGGCCGAGGCATTCATCCAAAAAGTCACCCGAAACCGAATCGGCCCTATATTGACGGAAGGCAAGCGGTTTGTGCGCGGCCCGCGAGGAGGAACGACCGCGGGCGCGTCCCTCGACAATCCGTACCCCGGGAGAAGATTTTGGCGAAGGTTCGGTCGCCCCGACGCATCCGGCACTGGCTGTTCTTTCTGGCCGTGGCGGCGACGCTTCCCTTTGCCATCCTGACCTTCATTCAGTTCTTCAGCGAGCTCCGGAGGCTCCGGGAGACGGCCGAGCAGACCTCGCTGAAAGAGGCGCAGGCCATCGCCGGCCGTCTGGCGGGGGAACGGTCCGCGGCCCGAAGCCTGCTCGAACAATTGGCCCACCGTCCCGGCATCCGCGACCCGCGCATCGAAGAGAACTGCGGGTTCAGTACATTCCAAGAGAGCACTCCCCACTACGCGAACATCGCGCTCTACGATCTCACCGGAACTCCCCTCTGTTCGGCCACACCGTGGACTCCCGGGATCACCGTCGGCAACCAGGAGTGGTTCAACCGCCTGATGCGGACGCACAAGGCGGTGACGAGCGGACCGGAGGTCAGCCCCATCCTTCACGACTGGGTCGTGTTTCAAGCACAGCCGGTGCTGGACTCCACGGGTGCAGTCAAGAACGTGCTCGTGGTGCCGGTACGGGCCTCGCTCTACCGCGACCTTTTGAAACTGGACGCGACGTCACCCAACGCCATGGCCATGCTGATCGATGGCCAGGGAGCGATCATCGCCCGCACGATCGAGCACGAGAAATGGGTCGGAAAGAAGCCTGCCGGAGTGGAGGCGGTCCGTTTCGCCCTCGGCTCGAGCGCCACCACGTTCCGCGGTCGCGGTGTGGAAGGCGTCGACCGGGTCTACGGGATCGCCGATGTCGCGGAGCAGGGATGGCGGGTCCTGGTGGGAGTTCCCGCGGCGATCGTCTTCGCCCCCCTGCGCAAATTCATCGCCGTGCAAAGCGGAGTGCTCCTGTCGCTCATCGCCCTCTTCGTCGCGCTCAGCCTCTTCGTGGCCCGGCGAATCGAGCGTCCGATCGTGGCCTTGGCGGTGGAGCACGAGGTTCGGGAGAGCCGGGCCCGGCTGGCTGCCGCGCTCGACGCCACCGGTGTGGCCGCCTGGGAGCTGGACCTGCGCACGTCCACGTACCGATTCGACGAAGCATTTGCGCTGATGTTCGATCTGTCGCCCGGGGACTCCAGTCTGCCCCAGGAGGTGGTGCGCTCTTGGGTGCATCCCGACGACCGGGAACGGGTCTTGGCGGAAGGCGCCCAAGTCATCCTGGGAACAGGCGAACGGCTGGAGACCGAGTTCCGCCAGGTACTGCCTTCGGGCCGGACCATCTGGGTCCGGACCGTGGCCCGAGTCCTCGAGCGGGACCAGGCCGGCAAGGCCACACGGATGGTCGGCACTACCCGCGACACCACCGGCAAGCGGCGCGACGAGTTTCGGCTGGAGCGGGAGACGGAGCTCAACCGCACTCTGCTGAATGCTTCACCGGCGTTTTTTCTGGCCTTCGATCCATCTGGAAAGATCATCGTGGTCAACGACGCCCTCCTCGCCGCCCTGGGTTATGAACGCGACGAGCTCGTGAATCGCAACTTCGACAGCATCGTGCCGGCGGAGGCGCTCGACGAAGCCGGCAGGGCGTTTCGGGTGCTGGCCGAATCGCTCGAGGCGCTCGCTCTGGAAGTCCCCTTGCAGACCCGCGACGGCCGCGCCCTCCTCGTGGAGTGGCGCGCCCGCCCTGTGTTGGCGGAGACGGGCCAGGTCGATTTTGTCTTCGCCGTCGGCATCGACGTCGGCGAGCGACGCAGGCAGGAGATCGCCCGCGAGCGCTATGCCGAGCTGTTGGCGGCAGTGAACGAGACCGCCATCACCCTCCTCTCCCATCACGACGTGGAAGAAACGCTGACCATGATCGCCACCAAAGCCGCGGCTCTCACCGGAGCGGCCGGCTCGTTCGTGGAGATCCTCGATCGCGATCGCAAGGTCATGCGCATCGTCGCCGCCACCGGCATCTCCGCCCCCTACCTGGGCAGGGAGATCGAGCCCGAGACAGGCTTCATCGGCAACGTGCACGACACCCATCAGCCGGTGGTCGTGGACGATGTGCAGACCTGGGCCGGACGAACCATCGTGGCTCCCGGCATCCACGCCGCGGCGGCCGTCCCCATCCTTTCCGGGGATGAGGTTCTGGGAGTGCTCGGCATCGCCGAGGCCAACCCCACGAAGCGCATCTCGCCCGAACAGGTGGAACTGCTCACCCGTCTGGCCCAGCTGGGGTCGATCGCCATCGACAACGCACACCTCATTGCCGACGCCCAACGGGAAGTGGTCGATCGATCGCGCGCCGAAGAAGAAGTGCGAAGGCTCAATACAGAACTGGAGGCCCGTGTCCGCGAGCGAACCGCCCAGCTCGAAGGAGAGATCGGCGAGCGCACGCGCGCGAAGGAAGAGCTACGGCAGCGAGGCAGCGAGCTGGCCGCCCTGAGCCTCGAGCTGGCCGCGGGAGCGCGGATGAAGGACGAGTTCCTGGCCAACATGAGCCACGAGTTGCGCACCCCGCTCAACGCCGTCCTGGGAATGGCCGAGGTCTTGCGCGAGGGAATCCACGGCCCGCTGAACGAAAAGCAGAACCGCTCTCTGGACGTGATCTCGGCCAGTGGCACTCACCTGCTCGAGCTGATCAACGACGTTCTCGATCTCTCCAAGATCGAGGCAGGCAAGGTCGAGCTCGACCTGCAGCCGGTGACCGTGAAGGCGGTGGCGGAGGCCAGTCTGACCATGGTCCGGGAGGCCGCCTTCCGGAAACAGCTCGACCTCGACCTCGACCTCGACCCGGCGGTGGAGACTGTCGATGCGGATGAGCGACGGCTCAGGCAGATCCTGGTCAATCTCCTCTCCAATGCCGTGAAATTCACACCCGGCGGCGGGTCGGTGGGCCTCGAAGTCGAGGGGCACGAGCCGTCGAACCAGGTCCGCTTCACCGTCCGGGACACCGGCATCGGAATCGCCGACTCCCAGATGTCCCGTCTCTTCACGCCGTTTTTTCAGGCCGACAGCGGCTTCACGCGGCAGTACGCGGGCACGGGTCTGGGACTCTCGCTCGTGCGACGCTTCGCCGAGTTGCATGGGGGCAGCGTCGATGTGCAAAGCACGATTGGGGAGGGTAGCCGGTTCAGCGTGGTGTTGCCCTGGCGGCACGAAGGAGTCGACCGACGGCTTCCCGAGGCCGTCCTTGCGGACCCTCTCCCGCGTCGCCGCCGCGAGGGTCCGCTGCTGATCATCGAGGACGACCCCTCCGCGGCGGAACAGATCGCACGCTACTGCGCGGAGCTCGGCCTGCAAACGATCGTTTCCAACGGCAGGGAAGAGCCGGTGGATCTGGCCTTGCGGACCCACCCTTCGGTGATCCTCCTGGATGTGCTCTTCGAGACCACGAATGGATGGCAGATGCTGGCGGCGCTCCGCGCCTCGGAGCAGACCCGGGAGATTCCGGTGATCATGGTCTCGGTGGTGGACGATGCCGCACGGGGCCTGGCCCTGGGGGCCGCCGCTTATCTGGTCAAGCCGATCAGTCGCGAGACACTCGAGACGACGCTGGTCCGTTTCATTCCGCTGCCTTTGAGAACGCGTTCCCGCGAACGGCCGCTCGTCCTCATCGCTGAAGACAACCAGACCAACATCCATCTCATGGAGAGCTACCTCGGCGCCATGGAGATCGACGTGATCATCGCCCGCGACGGCGCCGCGGCCGTGGCCGCCGTCCACGAGCACCGTCCGGATCTGGTGCTCATGGACGTGCAAATGCCCGTGCTGGACGGCCTCGAAGCGACTCGCCTCATCCGCAAGTCCGGCGGGAGCATGGAGGTCCTCCCGATCATCGCTCTCACCGCACTGGCCATGAGGTTGGACAAGGAACGCTGTCTCGCGGCCGGTGCGAGCGACTATCTGACCAAGCCGGTCTCCTACAAGTCGTTGGAGGAAGCGATCCGCCGTCTTCTCCCGCGAGGATGATCAAACCGACCGGAGGTCCGCGGTCAACCTTCCAGGCGTCGAGCGAACCACCCGCCCCTTCTCTCGACGACTCGTCGGCTGACCACTCGGTTCATCCGAACCGACGCGAAAGGTCGTCATCACGTAACGGAGGGAATCCATATGCGGAAGACACTCCCGCGAGGCTCCCCTGGCAGCACCTTGATGGTGCCGCCGTGCGCTTCGGCAACCATCCGGCAGAACGCCAGACCGAGACCCGTCTGCTGAGTCCTGCGGTCCTTCGAGCTCCCGGTCACGTAGCGCTCGAAGACGGACTCGCGGCTGGATTCCGGCACCCCCTCTCCTTCATCGATCACGTCGATCTGCAGGTCCTGTCCATCCTGCAGCAGGACGATCGAGACGCGCGTCTGATGAGGACTGAACTTGACGGCGTTGATCACCAGGTTCTCGATACACCGGCGCAGCAAAGCGGAGTCGACGTCCAGCGGACGGGAGGCCTGGACCTCGGCGTGTAACACGATCTCCGCCTCCTCCGCGGCCGGACGGCAGTCGTCCAGCACCAACTCGATGAGAGCACCGGCATCCACTTCGCCGCGCTGCGCGATCAGGACGCCGGCCTCACTCTTCGCGATCAGCAGCAGGTTGTCGATGAGCTGCTGCAGGCGGACCACCTGGCTGCGGATCCTCAGTAGCGGGGGGGGAATGGCGGGTGACGAGCGCTGCATGAGGGCCGCGGAAAACGAGATCACCTGCAGCGGATTGCGGAGATCGTGAATGACCATGTTCGTCAGATCCGTGCGCAGCTGCAGCAACTGCTGCAACGTCCGGTACTCGGTGGAAATGCGCACCATCGAACGGATCCTGGCTCTGACCTCGGTGCCGTTCACCGGCTTGGAGATGAAGTCCGTGGCCCCCGCATCGACCGCGCGCGCCATGCCCTCGCGCGAGCCGAGAGCCGTGACCACGACGATGGGGGTGCCGCGCGTCCGCTCCTCGGCGCGCAGGCGCCGGCAGAGCTCCAGCCCATCCATCCCCGGCATCATGAGGTCGGTGATGATGACGTCCGGAACACGGTGCTTGACGATCTCCAGAGCCTCGAACCCCGAGGCAGCCGTGGTCAGGTCGAGACCTTCGGGAATCAGAAGGTCATGTAGTACCGCCCGCGCGCTCGGCTCGTCGTCTACAATCAATACGGACGGCATAATGGAAAGAATACGTTCATCGCACGTGTTGCGCCGCTGCGTAACTTATATGGCTCATTCGCTTCCAGCGCCCGTCAATCCAGGAAACCTTCTTCGCTTGCGTATCTTTTTAGGCACATTCCGGACTCCCTCTCCGGCGAGGGCTGCAGTTGATGAAGGGACCGGTCTTCACAGAACTGATGGATAGGGTCGAGAAGCAGTACGGCTACGCAATGTGTGCCGCCATCCTCCAGCAGGCTGGATCGCACGGTGGCAGCGATACGACGGTGGGGGCCTATCCGCATGAGGAGACCCCACGGGAGATCGCGACCTCGGCGACCTTCGTTCTCCGGCTGAATCCGGCGGCGGCATGAGCGACTCCGAGGCCCTCTCGCAACGCCGCCTGGAGCGCGAGACGCTGGCCCGGCGCGAGGCGGAATCGCTGCTGGAGCGCAAGAGCCTGGAGCTCGTCGCCGCAAATCAGGAGCTGCAGGCGCTGGCATCGGAGCTCGAGGAGCGGGTCCGGCAACGCACCGAGGAACTGCTGTCGGCCACCCGTGAGCGGGAAACGGCCATCCAGGCGCAATTCGAAAGTGAACGGCAATACCGCCAGCTCGTCGAGTCGGCCAGCGACATCATCTTCCGCACAGACTCGAAGGGACGCTTCACCTACGTCAATCCGCAGATGGCCACCGCCACCGGCCACTCCGCGGAATGGCTCATCGGACGTCCTTATCTCGACTTGGTCGCACCGGAGCATCGCGACGGGGTGGGGGCCGTCCTGTCCCAGCAGTACATGGAGCGGACGGCACAGTCCTATCTCGAGTTTCCCGCCATGACCGCGAGCGGCTCGACGTTCTGGGTCGGCCAGAGCGTGACCCTGCTGACCGATGGGGACCGCATCGTTGGATTCCAGGCCGTCGCGCGCGACGTCACCTCGCGCGTGCTGCTCGAGGTCAAACAACGCGCGCAATACGAGATCGGCTTGATCCTCGGCGGCTCGGACAGCGATGTTCCGCGGGTCATCGAACGTGTCCTGCAAGTGCTCTGTGAGCGCACCGGCTGGGCCTGCGGCGAGTTCTGGCTCCACGACGCCGCAACGACGACCGTCACCCACTCCGCCTCCTGGAGCGAAGAGGATCCGCGCGTCAGCACCTTCGAGGAGGAAACCCGCGAACGTCAGTTTCGTCACGGGAAGGGTCTTCCGGGCACCATCGCCGCTTCGAATGAGGTGCTCTGGCTGCCGGATCTCGCGGACGCACCCGAATTCGTCCGCGGAGCAGGTGCGGAAGGGGCGGGCCTGCGGTGCGGCATTGGTTTCCCGATCACCATCAGCGGCGAAGTCATCGCCGTCGTCTGTCTCTTCGCGCGCGAACGACGCGATTACGACGGCGACATGCTCCGGCTGGCAGCCAGCGTCGGCAATCACATCGGCCAGTTCGTCGAACGATGCCGCGTCGAGGAACGGCTGGCGGCCTCCCGCGACGCCGCGCTCGAAGCCTCCCGGTTGAAGTCGGAGTTCCTGGCCACCATGAGTCACGAGATCCGCACGCCGATGAACGGAGTGATCGGCACGGCCGAGCTGCTCCGGCTGACATCACTCAGCGACGAACAACGGGACCTCGCGGAGACCATTCAGGCCAGCGCCGGCGCCCTGCTGCGCATCATTGACGACATCCTCGACTTCTCCAAGATCGAAGCGGGAAAGATGCACATCGAGATCACGCGGTTCGATCTCGTGGCCACGGTGCAGACCGCCGCCGAGCTGCTGGCCGCTCAGGCCAAAGAGAAATCACTGACCCTGACCCTGGAAATCGGCCCGGGGGTACGGGGCATGCGGAGAGGAGATCCCAATCGCATCCGTCAGGTCGTCCTCAACCTGGTCGGCAATGCCATCAAGTTCACCGAGCGCGGCGGCGTACGGGTCCGCATTCATCTCTGCCGGGGCAATGACATCCGCTTCGAGATCGTGGACACGGGGATCGGCCTCTCCGAAATCGCGCGCAAGCGACTCTTCCAGCCCTTCACCCAGGCGGATGGTTCGGTCACTCGCAAACACGGCGGAACAGGCCTCGGCCTGAGCATCTCCCGCCGTCTGGTCGAGCTGATGGGCGGAAGAATGGGCATGGAGAGCACCGAGGGGGAGGGCTCGAAATTCTGGTTCCTGGTGCCCCTTCCTCTCTGCGAGGACGAGACGTCCGAACCGGATCCCGGACGATTGCCGAGTGCCGCTGCTCCGCGGAGGGAATGGCGGATCCTCGTGGCGGAAGACAACGCCACCAACCAGAAGGTCATCGCACGGCAGTTGGCGGTGCTGGGCTTCCCGCATGAGCTGGCCGTCGACGGCCGGCACGCGCTGGCGATGTTCGTGGAAAACCCGTACGACCTGGTGCTGATGGACTGTCACATGCCGGAGATGGACGGCTTCACCGCGACGCGCCTGATTCGCGCGTGGGAGTCGGAGCAGGCCCTCCCCCGCAGAGTCCCGATCATCGCTCTCACCGCGAACGCCATGCCCACCGATCGCGCCCGATGTCTGGAGTCCGGAATGGACGACCACGTCGCCAAGCCGGTGCAACTGCAGACTCTCTCCCAGGCCATCGAACGCTGGCTCCCACGAGAAGACCCGACCGCGCTCATGCTCGCGGCGCCGGCTCTGGATGCCTCGGTCATCGACGAGCTCCGGTCGCTGGCCGAGGGAGATCCTTCCTTCCTGGCGGAGGTCGCGACGCTTTACGTGCAAGAGTCTGCAACACGCCTCGCGCACTTACAGTCCGCCGCTGCCGACGCAGACCTCGAGGCTCTGGCCACGCACGCTCACGCGCTTCGCGGGAGTAGCGCCAACGTGGGTGCCCTCGAAGTCGCGGAGGCCTGCCGCGATTTGGAACATCTGCCGGCTTTCACTTCCGCCGAACAGTGCACGGCCGCGGTCGAGAACGTACAGGCGGCACTGACGAGAGCAGCACCGGAGCTCACCGTTCTGCAGCGAGCGGCCGAAACTTGAAGCGGAAGACTCGGAGCTTTCTAGAACGTCCCCTTCGCAACGTGAACCTGTTTCGAGGCGGCGCTCTGTTCGGTCCAGGTGAAGAAGACGTCGTTGCCGGTGCGAGCGACACGGGCGAAGCCGGCCGTACGTTCGGCAGCGGAGTCGGCGATCTTCTGCGATGGTCCGGCCTTGCCGTCGAAGGTCACGCGCCGCGCCCGGATCTCGGCACCGGTCGTCGTCTGCTCGAGCCAGGTCACGAGCGCCGTCTCGGCATTGAGCAGAACCACGTCCACCCGGCCGGCCGGATTCCCGTCGTCGATCTTGATCGGTGCACCGAAGGTCATGCCTCCGTCGCGTGACAGTGCGACCGAGGCGCGCCGCTGGTCGCCCGCGGCGGTGAACCACGCCAGCGCCGCGCGATTGCCGATCGCATCGATCTGCGGACCGTTGACCGGGCAGCCCACGATCTTCCAGTCGTCGGCGTGTAGAGTCCGCGGCGCGCTCCAACCGTTTCCGCTCCGGCGCACGTAAGCAATGTCGCGGACGTCGTCCGCGGAGCGATCGCGGTAGACGACCACCGGGCCGGAGGTGGTGACGGCCATGCCGGTTGCGCAACACTCGCACGTGCGCTCGTCGAGCACCACTTCAGCCGCGATCGTGCCGGCGGCATCCACCGTGGCGTAACGAAGAGTCATGTCGCCCGCGCCCTCTTCATCGCCGTCTCCCGCGGTCATGTTCCGTCCGTCCAGCCACGTCACCCCGACTCCTTCACCGGGCAGCGGGACCAGGGACGCGAATCCGTGCTCGGCCGCCTTCCCGTCGCGATTGAGCAGGAACGACTTACTCCACGTCTCGCCTCCATTGGAGGAAACGGCCATGCGCACGTCGTAGGCGTATGGCCCGGTTCCGCCCTTCTGCAGCCACTGCGCGAAGAGCACCCCGCGCGCATCCTCGGCGATGGAAGGCAGATCCGCCCAGTTCACGAAGAGATCGTTGCGCTCGACGATGCCCCGCGGCGCGGACCACTTGCCCGCGCGATACCGCGCAAAGCGCAAGGCGGTGCGGTCCGTGCCCGCCACAGGCTCGAGCCACGTGAGCAGCACCGAGTCTTTCGCGGCGAAGAGAAACGGCTCGGCCGCGCCCGCCCCCGCCGGAGAAGCGATCTCCACCACGGCATGGCCCACCGACGGTCGCGCCACAGTTACCGTCTCCTCGGCACAACCGAACGCGATCATCGTCACGACGGAAAAGCACACAAGCACCGCAGTCGATCTCACCGCAGGAATCCTCCGCCGGGAGATTCTACGCGGTCCAAAAAAACTGGAGGGACCGCGGGCGTCTCGCTCGCCGGCGCGGGCAAGGGTCGGGAGGGAGGCGTGCCTGTGGAGCCCGCCAACCAAAGGAACGCCGGCGTCTCGCCGGCTGGCTGTGCGGCGTCCTCGCCGCGG
>JBDTOZ010000210.1:0-2712 GCA_039932995.1 Acidobacteriota bacterium
CTCTCCGCTTTGTCAGTTGACGATTGTCAGGAGTTAGGGGTGAGTGCGGGCGTCGGGTCGTCGGGTCGTCGGGTCGTCAGGGCCTTGAGTCGTCAGGGCGTCGAGTCGTCGAGTCGTCGGGTCGTCGAGTCGTCGGGTCGTCGAGTCGTCAGGTCGTCGAGTCGTCAGGGCGTCGGCACCAGCAACCAGCAACCAGCAACCGCCAACCAGCAACTCCACTTGTTAAAACTTGTGACAGTTGCGCGCCGAGGAATCGCGGGCGTGCCACCATGGCGTTGTCGATGCCGATGCGCCGTCTGTTTCGCCGTTCCATGATCTGGTTCCTGCCGGTGGTGGTGTTGACTCTCGGCGCGCTCCTGGTCATGCAGTACCTCTTCCTGCGGCGGCTGGAGCAGACCAGTGTGTCGGCGGAGCGGAACTGGCAGCGTAATGCGTTGGAGGCGGTGACGCAGGAAGTGGAGCGGCGTTATCGGAGTGCTGCCGAGGGAGCGCTCTCTTTCTCGCAGGAGGAGCTGGCGGCGGAGGACGCGCTCGGGGCACATTTCTGGGCCCACCCGGTGCCGGGGGCACGCTCATATTTCACGCTGTACTTCGAGGACAAAGGGATTCGCGCGCACTTTTTCGATGAGAAGGGCGAAGAGCGCAAACGGTTGGAGTGGAGCGAGTCCGAAGCGGTGAAGATGTCCAGCCTGGGCTGGCAGGTGGCGCACAAGTGGGGGCGTGTGGCCCAGCCGGCGCTGCAGGTCGATGAGCGCGATCGGAACAACCGCATCATCGTCCGGCCCGTGGTGGACGAGTCGATGCACGTCATGGGCGTGGCGGGTGTGGTCCTGGACGAGAAGCTGGCCAACAAGAGCATTTCCGCCATCGCGGCGGCCCTCTTCCGGGAGCGTCATCCGAAAAGGGCCATGACCTTGCGGGTGGGAAGCGACATCCCCAGCAAGACCCCGCGGGGACGGGACTACATCACCCAGCCGCTGGGCTTCATCTTCACGGACTGGCGGGTCGGCATCCGCGACTCCTGCACCAGCCCCGAAGAATTGGCGGCCACGAACTTCCGCAACAACATGATGTGGACCGGGGGCGCGTTCGTGGTGCTGGTGGGGGCCATGGGCTTGGCGGGAGGAGCGGTGGCTCGCCAAGCCCGCCTGTCGCAGATGAAGAGTGACTTCGTCTCCAACGTCTCCCACGAGCTGCGTACGCCGCTCTCCTCCATCCGCGTCTTCGGCGAGTACATGCGCCTGGGACGGGTCACGCGGCCGGAAAAGATTCAGGAGTATGGCGAGTACATCGAGGCGGAGAGCCGGCGTCTGACGCAGCTCATCAACAACATCCTGGACTTCTCCAAGATCGAGTCGGCCGAAAAGCAGTACCGCTTCTGTCCCACCGACGTGCAGGAACTGGTGGAGCAGACCGTGGCCGGATTCGAGATGCCGCTTCGCGAGTCGGGAGTGAGCATCGCCTTGACCATGCGCGGCTCGCGGCCTCCGCTGCTGCCGCTGGACAAGGACGCCATCGCCCAGGTGCTGATGAACCTCTTCGACAACGCCATCAAGTATTCGAACGGGCGCAAAGACCTGGAGGTGTCGGTCGAGGGCACTCCGGCCCAGGTGCGGATCGCCGTGCGCGATCACGGCATCGGCATCCCGCCGGTGGAGCGGAAGAAGATCTTCGAAAAGTTCTACCGCGTCGGCAGCGGCCTCGTTCACGACGTGAAGGGGAGCGGTCTCGGACTCTCCATCGTGGCCCACGTGGTCAAGGCCCATGGCGGACACGTGGAAGTGGCCAGCGAAGCGGGGGAGGGAAGCACGTTCACGATCGTCCTCCCGGTGGTGGCGGCCCCGGAATCGGACACGGTACTGGGCGAGCGCGCGTTGCGCTCGGAGCCGTGACCGCGTCCGTTTTGGAGTGCGCGGTGGTGGGTGTTGAGCGACTGCTGAGAGCGAGAGTGCGGAGTGTTGGCTGCTGAGAGCAGGCTGAGTGCTGAGTGTTGTGTGCTGCGCGACTGTTGTGTGATTGCCAGTTGTGAACGGTGAGTGCGGAGTGGTGTTGTGCTGCGCGAGTCGTGAACGTTGAGTGTTGAGTTGGTGTGTGCTGCGCGAGTGGTGAGCGCTGAGTTGGTGTGTGCCGCGCGACGAGTGAACGGTGAGTGATGAGTCATGGGTGCTGAGAGGTTCACGCTGAAGGCGTGGCGGAGATGAGCCGGGGGCAAACGCCGAAGGCGTGCCGCCCCCGGATTCGGGCCGGTCTCTGGTGGACCCCGGAGGGGTCGCGGACCTCCGGCACCCCTGCCGGGGTTGGAGATTCGAGCGTTGGATCCCGGGGGCAGCGCGCCAAAGGCGCTCGCCCCCGGCTAATCTCCGACACGCCTCCGGCGTTCGGAAGGATGTCGCAGTCCCAGCAGCCAGCACCAGCAAGGCGTCAAGTCGTCGAGTCGTCAAGTCTTCAAGTCGTCAAGTCGTCGAGTCGTCGGGTCGTCGGGTCGTCAAGTCGTCGAGGCGTCAAGGCGTCGAGTCGTCAAGCCGTCGAGTCGTCAAGCCGTCCTGTGGTCAAGCCGTCGTGTGGTCAAGGCGTCGGCACCACCAACTCCAGCAACCAGGAACCAGCAACCAGCAACGAGCAACCAGCAACCAGCAACCAGCAACCCTCGAAGACACCGAGGAAGGATGACCATGGTCATGAACAGAATCCTGATCGTCGAGGATGATCCGG
>JBDTOZ010000211.1:0-2217 GCA_039932995.1 Acidobacteriota bacterium
GATGAGCTCGCGGGAAACGAGCGGGCACGCTCGATCCGGCGCCGTACGAGGACGCCGGCCAGCCGTCAGTTGACGGTGCCTGACGCACGAAGGCGCAGACAACCGGCAACCGACGACCCTTGAGGGCGCTTATGCCTTGAGGTGCTTGTTGACCAGGGCGGTCATCTCGAACATCGAGACCTGATCTTTGCCGCCGAAGATGACCTTCAGGTTGTCGTCGGCGTTGATCATCCGCTTGTTGGTCTGATCCTGCAGGCCGTTCTTCTTGACGTAATCCCACACGCGCTTGGTGACTTCGCTGCGTGGAATCGGCTCATTGCCGACGATCTTCGAGAGATCCGCACTCGGCGTCACTGCGGCGGAAAGACCCTTACCGCCACTCTTTGCTCCTGCTTTCGATGCCATCCGTAACCTCGCGTTCAATTTTCGCTTCTCAGGGATTCTGTGCCGATTCCCTCACGCACGTCAAACGCGACCGCAGGGAGAGATGGAATCGCTCGTGCACGGGGACGCGATTCGGAGACAATGAACCAGGAGGTCACCCCGTCCATGAAGTCGTTCCGGATTCTCGCTCTCGCCGCTTTCGTGCTCACGCTCGCCCCCGCTCTTCTCGCCGCAGACTTTGGTGTCCGAGCCGGACGCTACCAGGACATCGGCGAGAATTTCGTCGGCGCGGAGATGCTCTTCGACATCGGCGCACTGAACATCAACCCCAACATCGAATACTCGCTGGCCGACAACATCACCGCCGGCTCGGCGAACATCGACGTCACCGTGGATGTCGGTCACTTCTCGCGCGTCACCCCCTACATCGGCGCGGGCGTGGGCCTCTGGTACACCGACGACGACTTCGGCGACAACACCTCCGATCTCCTCGGCAACCTGATCGGCGGAGTCCAGTTCGACCTCGCCACACTCAAGCCCTACGCCCAGGTGAAGTACTTCCGCGTCCTCCAGAACGACGACAACGGCGGCAGCGCCGAGGACGATCTGGCCTTGACGGTGGGTCTGCGGTTCTAGGCGCGACCATCCCCGCGGCGAGAGGCCGCGCGATGAACCGGTTCACTCGCTCGTGGTGACGAGGTCCTGATACTCAGGGTGCTTCTTGATGTAGGAGGCCACGAACGGACACTGGGGGACGACTTTCAGTCCCTCCTTGCGGGCGTGATCGAGTACGTAGGTGGCCAGCTCGCCGGCCAGACCGCGGCCGGCCAATGCATCCGGAACGAGCGTGTGGGTGAAGACGATGCGTTTCGGCTCTTCGAGATCGTAGGCGATGTACGCGGTATGTCCGTCGATGGTGGTCTCGAACTGCGAGGCCGCGGTGTTGTTGCGGATGTCGTGACTCATGGCTCTCCCCGCTGCAATCGTAACGCCGCCTCGAGCATCTCACGCGGACGGTCTTCGCCGACGTTCATGCCCAGATGCCGAAGTGCGCGGGCAAGGGTCTCGCGGACGTGCGCGTCATCGAGTGTCGGCAACGGGAGCGCGCCGTCACGCTTGCCGAGCTTGGAGCCATCGGGATTGAGCACGAGGGGCAAGTGCGCGTACCGCGGCGCCGGAATGTGCAACGCCCGTTGCAGTGCGATCTGCCGCGCCGTGGAGTGCAGGAGATCCGCGCCCCGCACGACCTCGGTCACCCCCTGGTCCGCGTCATCGACCACCACCGCGAGCTGGTAGGCGAAGAGTCCGTCCGCGCGCCGCACGACGAAGTCGCCGGTCGTTCCGGCCACATTCTCTTCGACGCGGCCCGCCAGGCGATCCTCGAACGCGATCGCTTCGTCGGGCGAGCGGAATCGGATGGCGCGCGCGAGCTTCCCTTCGCCGATTCCGTTGCGGCACGTGCCCGGATACACCGCTTCCGCCCCCAGAGGAGCGGACGCGGCACGCTGCAGATCGGCGCGCGAACAGGCGCACTCGTAGATGCAGCCATCGGCACGCAGCGTCTCCAGTGCCTGCTCATACAACGCGGTCCGACGCGATTGCCAGACGATCTCCCCGTCCCACTCCAGCTCATACCGCCGCAAGGCGCCCAGGATCTCTTCGGCGGAGCCGGGCACGACTCGCGGAGTGTCGATGTCTTCCATCCTCACCAGCCACCGCCCGCCCGCCGCCCGCGCAAACAACCACGACCCCACCGCCGCCACGAGACTACCGAGGTGGAGAGGACCCGTGGGCGACGGAGCGAAGCGGCCGGTGTGCATGGTTGCTTGGTTG
>JBDTOZ010000212.1:0-4617 GCA_039932995.1 Acidobacteriota bacterium
CGGCGATGCCACGGACGTGGCCCGCCAGCTCCGCAACCGCATCATCAAATACATCGTCGGCATCGCCGTCTTTGCCGCGCTCACGTATGGAATCGTCTGGCTGTACCAGACGAACGCGCCGAAGATGACCGCTCGGGCGGAGTCTGCCGGGAGCGAGATGCGATCCTTCCCGGCCTGACCTTCGTGCGTTTTTCGGGAACCTCACTCAGCTCGAGAGCGCCCCTCTCCCCAACGCAGGACTAGAGGGCTGCTGCGATCGGTGTCGGAATGGGTGGTCGACAGGCCACGACCAGCGCGCCTGACAGTCGCGTCGCACTGATCTCGCCGTTGCGCCGTGTCGCCAATCAAGAGGAGGTCATCGCGTAATTGGGGGAACTTGCGACTCGAGCCGCGAGAGCTTTGAAAACACCCTGGCGGGAGCCGACACCACCGGCGCGGAGGACGGCGTCGGCAGCGCCGCGCGCTTCAACTTCCCTCAGGGCGTGGCAAGCTACCCGCCGCTTTCTCGACGGCATGAAAGCGCGTCACGGACGGTCGTGAGGATCGCACGCAGCTCCACCGTCAAGCGGACGGATCTCGTGCTCGGGCGCGAACTCGCGGCCGCGCTTGGCGAGGACGCCAGGGACGGCGCGCCACCTCACTTCTAAAGATCGCCGGCGGCCTCAACGTTCCCGTCACCGCACTCTTGGATGAGTTCCCGACGAGCACCGTGCGGCGGCTGCGACTGTAATCACGGTGGTGCGTGACCTGGTCCCTACCTGAGGACCCAGCAGGGGTGTCATTCCGGATCGAGCCCGAGGCGGAACGCTGTTGGAATGTCCCATCCAGGCGAGGGTGGCGCGAGCCACGTGCCCACGATATCGTTGCCGTGTGGTTCGAAGCGCTCTGGAACTTTTGGAACCGCGGGGCTGTCCACGCGCCAACCGTAGCCGTGGCTCTGCAAAATGAAGAGCGGCGCGAAGGGTGAGTCTGGTGTTGGGTGCGTGAGCTTCTCGCCATGCGAGAGGAAGCGCGCCGTGCCACCACTGAGCGGTTCCTTTGCTTGATCGAGTCCTCGTTTTCGCGTGAATGCTGTCGTGCGATCGGCCATGTCCCGCAGCGCGTCGTCAATCTCCAGTGCCAGTTGCTTCGCCGCGCGGTCCGCGTTTCCTTCTGGTGCTAATTCTCGGCTGCGCGCGAGGAGCAGGAGTCGTAGTTTACGGAGGCGGGTTGCTTCTGCTTCTGCGACGTCCGCAAGGAGTGCGAAGGGAGCGTCGGGTGAATGCGGAATGTAGCCGATTGGCGTACCGGGGAACCCTTTCCAGCGAATGTTTGGGATCGCATTGGCGGCTTCTGCGAGCAGTTGTTCGAAGGGGCCGTGTCCGGGGTTGATGCAGCCGGCTCCGACCGCGGGCACAACGACGAGTCTGCCGGACTCGATGAATGGTCGTGCGTCGGTCGCCAGGAACGTAGCTACTTCGGGGGGAAACATGGAGATGTGGGCAATGGCGGGGTGCCATTGTTGTTCGGAGCCTTCCTTTGTAATGACGTCGCCAGCAGCAACGATGTAGCCCCAACCGCCCGGCGCTTCGTAGTCGTCGGGGAGCGGAACGAAGGCCAGTCCATTCTGCGTCGGGCCTTTCCAGAGGAGGATGAGGAAGTCGGCGTAGAGTCCCCAGAGACGGATCGCTCGCTTGACATCATCGAAGGTTCGGACTTCCAGGGTGATGTTGAAGCTGTTCGGGAAGCGTCGGGCGTTGAGCAGCAGTCGTGCGAAGTTGCCGCGGCCCCAGAAGTCGTAGCTTTCCGCTGTCGCTTCCGGCATCTCATACCAGAGTTCCAGGAGCGGTCGAACCACGTGCGCGTTCGCGTCTTGAAGTGATGCGCACTCCTGTGTCGCAGCCGTGGCTGCGGGGTCTGGTTCTTCCAGTATTTCCATGAAGCGTTGTCGGAGTTGCGTGTGCGCTTGTGCACGCGCGGCGGCGCGCTCCTTTTCAGCGGCGAGTTTGGGGTCGCTCACTTCTCGTAGTTCTTCGAGGGCGTCGGAGAGGTCGCGGGCGGAGCCAAGCTGTGAGGAATAGTTGGTGATGTGGGAGAGGATATCGACCACGACCTCAGGGTGAGCGTGAGCACTCGTTGGTTTGAGGAGTATCCACGCCTCTTTTGCGTGTTTCAGCGCGTCCTCCGTCTGACCGTTGTCATTGAGTGCTCGTCCGAGCGCGAGCTTCGCAAATGCTGTGTTCTCTGGCCCGTTCGTCGTGTCAGCCAGTGCTTGTCGGGCGAGGTCCACTGCGCGCTGGGAGTCACCGGAGAGGCGTCGTATCTCCGCGATGAGGTGTTGTGTCGCTTGCTTTATCGCTGCGTTCTTCTCGTTGCCGCCCACGTCGAGGAGTGGTTCGGCTTTGGCAAGCGCGGTTTCGCTATCACCTGCTTTGAAGAGCACCATGGCTTCGGTGTAGAGCGCGGCGAGGAGTAGGGGTGCGGCATCGTCGTCGCTTCGTCGCCCGAGTCGTACCGCTGCTTCGGCTGCAGCGCGTGCTGCGCGATCGGCTTTGCGCTGTGCTGTTCGGTTGGCAACGTTGACGAGGGTAAAACCAACGCGGTGCGCCTGGCCCACGCTCGTCGCTGATTGCTCCAATTCCGTGATGCGTCGGATCGCGGCGTCTTCGTCGTCGGCTTCCAGTGAAAAGTGAATCCCGGATTCGAGTGCTGCTTGCAGGAGTTCTCCGTCTTCATCGTCCTTGTGTTCGCGAGCGTACGTTTCGCATTCCGCTAGAAGAGGTGCGGCCTCATCCAGGCGATGTTGGTTGCAGAGCAGGTGCACAAAGGAGGACCGTATGACGCAGGCTTGCGCGGAGAGGTTGCCCTTTGCGTCTTCGGGCTCGGTGGTACAAATGTGGAGCGCCGTTCGGTACGCTTCTTCGGCGCCGGTGATGTCGTGCTGCTGCTCCAAGGTTCGTGCGCGAGCACGATGGAAGATAGCTTTCGATACGCTTGTCTTGATGCTGGCGATCTTCTTCGCTGCCTGCAGGAAATAGTGGTGTGCGTCTCCTCGGCCGCGAGGATCGGAGGAGGTGAGCGTGAGCGCGAGGAGGATCTCGACCTCCTCCTCGTCGTCGCCGGCGTCGCGTGCGAGCGCGAGTGCTTGGGTCATCTCGCTGATTGCTTCGGCATGTTTGCCTGAGCGTACGAGGTCGTTTGTGCTTCGTAGCTTGCGGCGTGCTTCGCTCGGTTTCTCTGGTTCACCAGCGAGGCCGTAGAGTGATCGGAGTGCGTCCGGTGAGAGCAGCTTGAAACGCAGGAGCAGTTCGTCGAACCCCCAATGCGTGATCCTGATCGGCCGGTGCTGCTCCTGTAGTTCGAGGAGTTTCGCGATTACGTCGGGTGACAGGCCTCCTAAGGCGTTGTGGACGAAGACCCACGTCTCGAAATAGGCGCTCCAGTGCGGCAGTGCTCCGGTGAAGTCCTCCTCGATTTTGTGTACCGTCTCTGCCAGGCGCATCTCGTTTGGCGCGTAGACTTGAAAGAGCGTGCGTTCGGACTTGAGGTACCCGTCATTTTTTCGGTCGCCGACGCTGCCCCAGGGTCGACAGGCGATGAAGTCAGCGGGGTGGGCTTTCGACATCACGGCGACGAAGAGGTCTTGGAATGCCGCACCCTTCGCCTCGAGAAACTGTGTCTTGAACCGCAGCTCGTAGAGTGCCTTGCTCTGGTCATCCATCAGCGGTTCTCCAGTTTACGCCGCGCATCGCACCTGCGGCTGCCTTCTCAGTAGGAGTGCCGTCACCTATGGCTTCCTACCCCATTGCAGGTCCAGCGTGCAGCGGAGGAACCAGCGCGTTGTGTTCGTTGACCTTACCGTAGCGCTTGCGCCAGCCGAAGAAATTCCCGCGGGCGATGCCGATCCAGCTGATGAAGCGCTCGGCCGGAATCTCGGTCTTGTCGGACCAGTCTCGGACGAAGTCCACGACCGTGTGGCGCACTTCAAGCCCTCCCTCAAAGGAACCGGATTCGTGCAACCTCTCCGCCCTCACCAACACTGGCACATCGACGTGGCGTACCTCAACCTCGGCGGCACCTTCTACTACCTTTGCTCGGTTCTCAATGGCGCCTCGCGCAGCATCGTGCACTGGGAAATCCGCCCATCCATGACCGAGGCCGACGTGGATGCATTCTCCAGCGTGCACGCGAGACGTACCCGGATACGCGGCCGCGCATCATCTCCGACCACGGTCCACAAGTTCATTGCCACCGACTTCAAGGAGTTCATCCGCCTCACCGGCATGACTCACGTTCGTACCTCGCCCTACTATCCCCAGTCGAATGGCAAGATCGAGCGCTTCCATCGGACCATCAAATCCGATGGCATCCGTCCTGGTCAACCCTCATCCCTGGAAGAGGCCCGTATCTGGTGGCTCGCTTCGTCGAGCACTACAACAATGTCCGCCTCCACAGCGCCATCAACTACATCGCCCCCGCCGACTTCCTCGCCGGCCGCTCGGCCCCACATCCTGGCCCAGCGCGATGCCAAGCTCCACGCCGCTCGCGAAGCACGCCGTCTCCGTCGCGCTAAGCCGCATGATCCTTCCGGCCCCTCTTCTTGCTGATCGCTTTTGGCTTCTCTTTATGTTTATCTTT
>JBDTOZ010000213.1:0-7067 GCA_039932995.1 Acidobacteriota bacterium
GACGCGCGAAGGCGCGTTCCACAATGTAGCCCCGGGCTCGGCCCGGGGAACGCGAGCGTCCGTGTGGTGCGGCCGCGAAGGCGGTCGCCACAGCGTTCGGCGGAGCGTTCTCGCGGCTTCGCGAACACGCGAACGCCACTCCGGGACGAGTCGTCCGGAGCGAGCGTGAAAACAGGGGAGAGAGGGCGGGCGGGGTGCCCGCCCCCGGTTACTTCGCGGCGCGCTTGGAGGCGGCGGCGAGGCGGGACTTGTAGCGGTCGGCCGTGTTGTCTTTGATCAGGCCGCGCTTGGCGGCTTTGTCGATCGCGGAGTACGTCGTGGAGAGGGTGCCCTTGTCGGCGTCGCCGCCCTCGATGGCCGTGCGCGCCTTCTTGAGCGCGGTCTTGAGGGACGACTTGCCCGCGCGGTTACGCGCTTTGTTCTTTTCGGCTTGCCGTTCCTGCTTCTCGGCCGAGCGAGTATTTGCCATGTGAATCTGCTCCTGCGTTTTTTATTGTAAAGCGGCGTAGTCTACTTGGTTTCGATCCCCAACTGTCTCAGTCGTTGCCGCGCCAGCGAGGCTTCCTGCGACTTGGGGTGCTCGTGCAAGACATATTGCAGTTGCACAACCCCTTGTGCTCTCTCCCCGATGCTGATGTAGGCGTAGCCCTTCTTGAGCAGCGCTCCCGGAACCTTGTCGGAACGTGGGAACTTGGTGACGACGCTGTCAAACTGTTCGATGGCATCACGATATTTCTTCTGGGAAAAAAGACTTTCGCCGATCCAGTAGGCCGCGTTGTCGGCCAGCTCCGAGTTGGCGTTGCCGTCCAGGAAGTCCCGGAAGCCCTCGATGGCCAGATCGAAGTTGCCCCGCTGGTAGTCGCGGTAGGCGGCCTGATACGTATCCATCGGGTTCGCGGTCGCGGCCCCTGTGGAACGGACAGAGGAAGGGACGGTGACCTCGCTCGAGGAGGCCGAGCCGTCCGCGGCAGCTCCGGCCGCCGGCTGTTGCTGGAGGACGGCGAGGAGGGCCTTGATGTTCTCGAGGTCGCGTTGAGCCTGGGTGAGCTGTTGCGCAAGCTGGTCCATCCGGTACGCACTCTGCTCGGTGGAGCCCTGCGCCGTCTGCATCCGCTCCTCGAGCTCGGCCACCTTGGCCACCAGGGTGGCGTTGGAGCGGAGCAGCGTCTCGGTCTGCTCGGCGATGCGCACGTTCACGCCCTGCACTTCCTCCTTGCTGGAGGCGGTGCGCTTGACGTTGGCCAGTTCTTCCTGCAGCTCGGCGATCTGGTCCTGCGAGCGCTGAAAGTCCGAGGTGGAGACGCATCCGGCCGCGGCAAACGCCGCGGCCAGTGCCAGGAGTCGGAGGGTTTTCATGGTCATCGGGCCTGGACGAGCACGATGTGCGCCCGGCGGTTCTTCGCCCAAGCGGAATCGTCGTGTCCTTCGTCGAAGGGGCGCTCCTCACCGTAGCTGACGGTGCGGATGCGTCCGGCATTGATGCCCAGGGTGACCAGGTAGTCCTTGGCCGTGTTGGCGCGGCGATCGCCGAGGGCCAGGTTGTACTGCTCGGTGCCCCGCTCGTCGCAGTGGCCTTCGAGGAGCACGTTGTAGCCGTTGCCCTCGCCCTTGAGCCAGGTCGAGGAGCTCTGCAGCGCTTCCTGCGCCGCGCCGTCGAGGGTCGCTTCGTCATAGTTGTAGAACGCGTCGCGAACGTAGCCCTTCTCCTGGGCCCAGCGGTTCAGCGCTTCGATCTCGATGGGACGCACCTCTTCCTGAACCGGCGTCTCCTGCACGAAGTCTTCGCGAGGAGTGACGTCGGTGTCGGACGGAACCGGCGGCGCCGCGACCTCAGGGGCCTGGGTCTCGGCCACCGTCGGCGTCGTCACAGGGTCGATCTTCTTGCGATTGGTCTTGCACGCCGGCAGCACCAGGATGACCAGCGCGGCGAGCGCGGCCAGGGTGATCTTGGACATCTTTCTCATATGCTTTCCACTCCCTTCAAGGATCATAAATCAGTTGGTTGACGGTTGGCGGTTGGTGGTGGGCCGAAAACGGAGGGGGATGCGGCTCTCCCGCCAACGGCCAACCGTCAACTGCCAACGGGAATCATTCGGGTTTCTTGCTCCAATCCGGTTCCTTGTTCTCCCCGTCGAACGTCAACTGCAAGAGGTCGCGTCCATCGATGCGCATCCGGTAGACCTGCCACTTGCCGCTTCGGTTGGACTGGAAGGCGATCCACTGCCCGTCGGGAGACCAGGTCGGCTGTTCGTTCGAGCCTTCTCCGGCCACGATGTGACTCTCGCTGGTGATCAGGTTGGCGATGCGGATCTGAAAGCGTCCGTTCACGCGCGAGGTGTAGGCCACGTGCTCGCCATCCGGCGCCCAGGCCGCGTCGTCGTTCCAGGTACCGTCGTGGGAGATGCGCCGGACGTTGGTGCCCTCGGCGTCCATGACGTAGATCTGCGGCGTGCCGCTCCGTCCGGACGTGAACGAGATCTGCCGTCCGTTCGGGCTCCACTCCGGCGTGGACTCGATCGAGCCGGTCGTCGTCAGGCGGCGCACGTTCGAGCCATCGTCCTTGATCAGGTAGATGTCCGGGTTGCCGGCCACCGACCCCACGAAGGCGATGTCGTTGCCCACGGGGGAGAACGTGGCCGACGTGTTCAACGACAGCCCGCTACTCACGCGCGTGCGGCCGCCTCCCCGGCGGTTGATGATGTACATGTCACTGGTGCCGCGCGCGAATGAGGTGTAGACCATGCGCTCGTTGTCCGGAGACCAGCTCGGGAGGATGGACAGGACGCCGTGGTTGGTGATCTTGCGCTGGTTGGCACCGTCCCAATCCATCAGCCAGATCTCCCAGTTCCCGCTTCGATCCGAGGCGTAGCCGATCTGGGAGAGGAACACGCTCGGCCTTCCGTTGAGCGTCTTCACGATCTCGTTGGAGAGCATGTGCGCCGTGCGCGAGAGCGCGCTCGCGGGAGCGCGGTAACGCTTCTTGAGCTGCGCGCCGCCGCTCTGGTCGACCAGCCGCGCTTCCACCACATACTCCTGCCCCTCGGTCCAGACATTGAGCTGCAGGTGGAACTGCGCCTGAATGCTCTTCAGAACTTCGGACGTGATGGCCACGCCCGGCGGAATCGGCGCGATGGCCATGATGCCGGAGTAGGCGATGTCCCGGGTGAGCGGTCCGAAGAATCCCAGCCGGACCTCTTCGCTGTTCACCGGCGCGGCGGGGGGGGCGCCAATGGGTCGGAGGTCGGGGAAGGGGACGGCGATGCGCACGACCTGGGCGGCCTGGTCGGCCGACATCGTTGAGGTAATGTCCTGCGCGGAGGCGAGCGTGGCCAGCGTCATCACGGCCAGCAGGGTGAAGAGGTGCCTGCGCAGAATGGCCGGCCTCGGGGAGTGGGATGACATCTTCATCGTCGGTTTTCTCATCTGAACGTCAGGTGTACTCCAAGATCGATTCCCGAATAGCCGGGAGGAAGGGGCGCGAGTGGGGAAGCGCTGCGCACGGCGCTCAGTGCGGCACGGTCGAACGTGCCGTTGCCGCTGGGCGTTTCGACGCGTGTGTCCACCACGGTGCCGTTGCGCTGAATGCGGAAGTAGATGACCACCGTCGCGTCGCCGGTGATGGGCGGCCTCACCCAGCGATCGCCAATGTTCTTGTGCATCCGCTGGACGTAGACCGCATACGGGAAGTCGCCCCCTTCGAGTCCGGTGATGCCCGAGCCGCCGACGGGAACATCGGGCAGACCGGTCGGTGGACGGTTGGAGGTGGGCGGCGGCACCGCGGCCGGAGGGGTCACGGGCGGAGTCTCCGAGCCTTTCCTCGTCGAGCGACCGAAGGGAGAGAGAGGAACGGTGTTCTTCTCCGGTTTCGGCGGAGTCTTCTGCGCGGCGGGCTTGGGCTCTTCCAGCTTGGGCTTAAACTCTTCGAGCGCCGGCTTCGGCGGTTCCACCTTCGGCGCTTCGACGACCGGCTTTGGCTTGACCCGGAATGGCGTCGCCTGCGCGGGGGCGATGGCGGGCATGCTGGCCAGTTGGATGTTGACCATCGTCACCGCCCGCGGCGGCGTAGCGTGCAGTGCGCCGTAGACAGCGAACGCGCCCAGACCGGCGTGCAGCAGAAGCGACAACACCACGCCCATTCCGGCGCCGCGGTCCAACGTCTCCCGTTGGGCCAGAACGTCAGCGACGCGGTCGCGCATGCGTTTCCCCCGGTCGCGTGATCATGCCCAGTTGCTCCACACCCGCCCTGTTCATCACATCGAGCACTGCCACCACGCGTCCGTAAGGCACCACTTCATCGGCCTCGAGCAGGGCCCGTTTGATCTTCTTCGCGCGCAGCAGGGGACCGAGAGTCAACTCCAGGTCGGACGATCCGGCGGGAGTCCCATCGAGGTAAACCGCGCCCGAGGCGAGGATGGTGACCTTGGCGGGATTGTTGGACGCGAGCTCGAAGCTCTGTCCCTCCGCCTGCGGCAGCGCGACCTCCAGCCCCTGCGTGAGCATGGGAGCGGTGATCATGAAGATGATCAGAAGCACGAGCATGACGTCGACCAGCGGCGTGACGTTGATCTCCGCCATGTCGGTCATGTCGTCCGATTCACCTAAACGCAAGGCCATGCGTGATCTTAGACTCCCGAGAGCCGGGTTTGGTAACGAGTGCGCGGAAAGTACCGGGCCGGCACGGCCGGCGGCGCTGGTTGGCATAGCGCGGCAGAATGTTTTCGCGAGGACGCACCGACGGAGCTCCGTACGTGCCCCGGCAGAATGTTTTCGCGAGGACGCACCGACGGAGCTGCCGTACGTGCCCAAGGCTAGGCCAACCAGCGCTGCCGGCCGTGCCGGCTAGGAGTCTGCGCGATAGGAGCATTTGCCTCGGAGCGACCGTACGTGCCCCGGCAGTTTTCGCGAGGACGCACCGACGGAGCTGCCGTACGTGCCTAAGGCTATGCCAACCAGCGCTGCCGGCCGTGCCGGCTGCCAACCAGCGCTGCCGGCCGTGCCGGCCTAGGTGAAGTTTCTTTCGGTGAGATTCATGAACTCCAGCGTGAAGTCCTCCATCTCGCCTTTCGAAGAGCGAAGGCGTTGCACGAAAAGATTGTAGAAGAGCAGCGCGGGGATGGCGGCGAAGAGGCCGGCCGCGGTGTTGATGAGCGCCTCGCTGATCCCGGGAGCCACCGACGTGATGGAGGTAGACCCGGTCGCGCCGATGGTGCTGAACGCGCCCATGATCCCCCACACCGTTCCGAACAGTCCGATGAACGGCGTGGCCGCAGCGGTGGTGGCGAGGAACGGCACGAACCGGGAGAGACGGGCGGATTCGATCCGCGTGGCTCGAATGAGCGAGCGCTCCACGCTGTCGAGCGATTTCACCGTCTGCCGTCCGCCCTCGGAATGCGCGATCTGCGCTTCGATCTCCGCATATCCGGCACGGAAGAGCCCCACCAGATAGGCGTAGGCGAGGGGAGCAATGCCCGACTGCACGTCGGCCAGCCGTTTGGCTTTGCGGAACAAGCCGATGAAGCGGCGCGAAGCGCGTTGCGATCTGCGGAAGCGTCGCCAGACGACGATGGATACCGCCCAGGAGAGAACGGAGAACAGCAGCAGGACGGCCAGGACCGATTTCCCGACCAATCCCGCTTGCGAAAAAGCCGTCCAGAGTTGCACGGCGCGGAGGGTAACACGGTGGGGAGCGGCTCAGCCGCACCACACGAAGGCTCAGACCCGTCCGTCGTCGAGGTCGCGAAGGTCGTTCTTGAGCTTCGCCTCCTTCTCCTTCACATCACCGTAGGTCTCCTGCAACTTGCCTTTGAGACGATCCTTCGTCCCGCTGGCGTGCATGGAGCGGTCGTTGACGAGGTCGCCCACGGCCTGTTTCACTTTGCCCTTGAGCTGGTTGAGCTTGCCGCCGGCCTGATTCGCGACGGCCTCTTCGGCGTCGGTGCGATTGTTCTTGTTGTGCATTCGGGCCTCCTTAGTCACTGCGAATAACTGCAATGGAGGTGCCCGGGCGAAGAATGGTGACCCCGGCAGGATTCGAACCTGCGACCAACGGTTTAGGAAACCGCTGCTCTATCCGTGCTGAGCTACGGGGTCAGCGAGAGGAAACTTAACACACGACGGGAGCGAAGAGAGGGTGGGCGCAGGGGAACCGGCTGCAGGGTCATCCGGAATGCCGGCCCGGAGACGGAAATCGGTCCGGCTCACTTCGTTCCCTCCTGGATGATCGTTCGACAGCAATCCTAACCCACTTCGATTCAACGGTTTGGCGCGAGCCAGATCGCGCACGCGCCTTGCAGTGGCTGGTGAGCTGTGGAGCAAGCGCAAAAGATCTCGTTGCTCATCGTCGATGACGATCGGGCCATTCGCGACCTGCTGGCCCGCATCGCCGAGCGGGAGGGATTTGCGGTCGACACGGCCCGCGACGGATTCGAGGCGCTGGAGATGATGGCCGTGAAGAATTACAAGCTGGCCGTCGTCGATCTGATGATGCCCCGCCTGAGCGGGTATGAATTGCTGCAGAGAATCAGCACCTTCGACCCCCGTCCCACCGTCATCGTGGCCACCGCCATGACCAACAGCGACGTGGCCACTCTCGATGACTCGATGGTGCGACGCGTGATCCGAAAGCCGTTCGACATCCGGGCCGTGGCCGAAGCGCTCATCGAGACCGCCAAGCAGATCGCAAAGGAGAACACTCCCAGTCCCAACACCGAGTTGCCGGCCACCTTGCCCGCCCTCGAGCCCCGTCGTCCCGAAGGCGACGTCGAACGCTGAGGCGACCACGCAGCGCCATTTGGCGCCTCTGTGGAGCGGTGGACTTGAGTCCACCGGCTGGAGTTTGGCCATTTGTTGCGGGAAGTGCGTCGGGCAGAATGCCCGCGCCCCATAGTTCATCGCGCCAACACACTCCGGTCAGGGGCCGCAGGCATTCTGCCCGCGGTGACTCTAGTCCTGTGGAGCGGTGGACTTGAGTCCACCGGGCACTCGCGAGGAGTGAGCCGTGAGCCGTGTGAGTTTTCTCGCCACGCTCGCGCTCGAGAGCCGCGAAGGGCAGAGGGGCCGATCTTCGC
>JBDTOZ010000214.1:0-2611 GCA_039932995.1 Acidobacteriota bacterium
ACTGGCCCGACATCTGCTCTGTCCGCTGGCCGTGGACATTCGCTCAGTCTCTTCCGCGACGGTGTTGCGGGTGGTGGCCATCGTGGTCGGGGTGCTCGTTGCGGTGCGCTTCCTGTGGATCGCGCATGCGATCTTCATCGTCACGTTTCTCGGGATTCTGCTCGGACTGGCCGTCGCGCGCGCCGCGGATTATCTCGAGCGCCTGCACATCCGCCGGGCCTTCGGCGCTCCGCTGGTCATTCTCCTGGGGGTGGCTTCGATGGCCGGCCTCGGCGTGGCCATGGCGCCGTCGGTCAAGGCCCAGACGCAACAACTCTCCACAGACCTGCCGCGCCTGATCGACTCCGCGAAGAAATGGCTGGAACGTTCGCCGGCCAAAGCCCTCGTGCAACCAGGACCGCTGGCCGGAACGGCGGCGCCAAAGCCCGCTCCTCCTGAGCAATCCAAGGACAGCGGCGGTGGGGGCGGCCCGCAGTTCACTGGGATGGGATCGCTCCTCTTTCCCATCGCCACGTCGGCTCTCGGCGTGATCGGCGGCGTGGTCCTGGTGATCTTCATGGCCATGTACGTCGGCGTGCAACCGGGGCTCTATCGCGAAGGCATTCTGCATCTCGTTCCGCACCGTCATCGCGACCGGGCCGAAGAGGTTCTGGCAACGCTGACCCTCACTCTGCGCCAGTGGCTGGTGGCGCGCATGATCGCCATGGTGGCCATCGGCACGATCACCGGAGTGGCCCTCTCCCTCCTCCATGTGGATGGAGCGATCGCGCTCGGTGTCCTGGCCGGCCTTCTCGAATTCATCCCGTTCTTCGGTCCCGTGCTGAGCGCCATTCCGGCCCTCGGTGTGGCGCTGCTCGACTCGCCGCAGAAGGCGCTGTACGTGCTGATCCTCTACGTGCTCGTGCAACAGGTGGAAGGCAACGTCATCACCCCTCTGCTCCTCGAGAAGCGACTGGACATCCCGCCCGTGCTGACGATCTTCACCGTGGCCGCGCTGGGGGTCGTGTTCGGAGTGATGGGCATGCTCATCGCCGAGCCACTCCTGGCCGTCGTGCTCGTGACGACGAAGATGCTCTACGTCAATGACGTGGTGGGCGATGAGGTGAAGGTGGCCGGGGCGGAGTAGCTTCGGTGGGCTGGTCAAGAGCCTACTCCGCGTTCTCCGCGTGAACCGTTCTCTCGTGTCGAACGACCGGCTCCAGCGCATGGCAGAATGGCGCCCCAATGAGCCTCCGCCGCTCCGTGTTTCTCAAGCGACTCGTGCGCGTCGAAGGGCGCAAGGTCGTGGCGCGGTTTCTCACCAATCCGGATCAGGCCGCGGTGCTGGCCTTTCCCACCCATGCGCAGGCGCGCCGGGCCGCATCGAAGCTCATCGTGCAGCTCCGGCTGTCGGGCTCCGATGAAGAGTACGACGAGCAGCTCCGCTTCCGTGTCGACCTGATCCGCGCCTATAACGCCCTCGAGGAAGAGAACGATGAGTGAGTTCGTGGACGTGACCTGTCCCTATTGCGGCGAGCCGGCGGAGCTGGACGTCGACGACAGCGGCGCGAGCCGCCAGTCGTACGTGCAGGACTGCCCGGTCTGTTGCCAGCCGTGGCAGGTGGAGGTCACGCGCGACCGCGACGGCGACTGGAGCGCGTCGCTGCGGACGGGCGACGAATGATCCCCTGGACTCTCCTGGGCAGCGCGGTCATCCCCGGCGACGGCGGGGAGATGCGTCTCTATCAACGCGACAGCGAGTACTCGATCCGGGTTGGGTCCTATGAGCTGATGAACAGCCGCGTGCATGCCTCCGAGGATGCATTGGCCTCGCTCGTGTGCTCGCGCATTCGCGATCGACAGCCGGTGCGCCTGCTCATCGGCGGACTGGGGATGGGCTTCACGCTCGCGGCGGTGTTGCAGGACGTTGACGCGCAGAGCGCCGTGGTCATCTCCGAACTGGTGCCGGAGGTCGTGGCGTGGCACCGCGGTCCTCTGCGTGCCGTCTCCGGCACGACGCTCGACGATCCGCGCGTGACCATTCGAGAAGAGGACGTCGGAAAGATCATCCGCGCCTCGCATGCCGTCTTCGACGCCATCGTGCTCGATGTCGACAACGGCCCGCGCGCACTCACGTCGAAGCAGAACGACTGGCTCTACGGACCCACCGGGCTGCGCGCGGCCAACGTCGCTCTTCGACCGGGCGGGATCCTGGCCATCTGGTCCGCCGGCCCCGATCCCGCCTTCACGCGTCGCCTGCAAGGGGCCGGATTCACGGCCGAGGAAGTGCCCGTGCGGGGACGTGGCGCGAAGGGGGGCGCGCGCTATCTGATCTGGATCGCGACGAAAGCGCGCGCGTAGACGCGAGAGCTGGGGTACCGCCGGCAGAGACAACCAACGCTGGTAGACTGCCTCAATGATTCCAGCGACGAGCGTCGTTCACAGCGACCCCGAAATCATGAGTGGCGCGCCGGTCTTCGTCGGCACTCGCGTTCCCGTATACAACCTCTTCGACTATCTCGAAGCCGGCGACTCGCTCGACAAATTTCTGGCGTCGTTCCCCTCGGTGACCCGCGAGCAGGCGATCGCGGCATTGGAATTAGCCAAGGAGGCGGTGACCGAAGTTGCGAGT
>JBDTOZ010000215.1:0-3099 GCA_039932995.1 Acidobacteriota bacterium
GATTCTTCGGGGCGGCGAGACGCCGCCCGGCCAGCCGCCGAGACGGCGGCGCTCCCTGCGAGAGGGGCCCCAGGCATCCTGCCCGGGGCCCCCATTTGGATCACCCTTGTTGCGAACGCGCGCGAGGAACGCCGGCGTCCTCGCCGGCTGGCCCGTGGGCGTCTCGCCCGCGATTCTTCGGGGCGGCGAGACGCCGCCCGGCCAGCCGCCGAGACGGCGGCGCTCCCTGCGAGAGGGGCCCCAGGCATCCTGCCCGGGGCCCCCATTTGGATCACCCTTGTTGCGAACGCGCGCGAGGAACGCCGGCGTCCTCGCCGGCTGGCCCGTGGGCGTCTCGCCCGCGATTCTTCGGGGCGGCGAGACGCCGCCCGGCCAGCCGCCGAGACGGCGGCGCTCCCTGCGAGAGGGGCCCCAGGCATCCTGCCCGGGGCCCCCATTTGGATCACCCTTGTTGCGAACGCGCGACGGGGAGGAACGCCGGCGCCTACTGGAGGTTGGTGAGGTTGGTCACCGAGGTCACGTTGCCGCCGGCATCGAGAGTGTCCTGGCGGACGACGATGTTGTCGGCCATGGAGACCCAGGTGATGGCCGTCTGCACGGAGGTGCCGGAGACGAGCGCACCGCGATACTTCACGGTGTTGAACGTTCCGCCCGGCACGGTGAGGCTTTCGCCGACGGCCAGCACTTCACCGGTGGAGGCGATGGTGGTGATGATCTGCGGAGGCACGGGCACCGGGCTGCCCGAGGTCGTGAGGGTCTCGGTCACGGAAGGCACCGACCAGGTCGCCCCGGTACACCAGCCGCCCATCGGGCCGGCCGTCAGCGAAGGAACGAAATTGATGTCGTTCACGAGAGTGATCGAGCCCAGGACCGGGACCTGGGTGGTCGTCTTCACGTTGATGTGCTTGATGCCGCGGAGATTGGCGCCGAAGGCCTCGCCGTCGATGAGCGTCTCGGCGTTGGCGGTCGCTTGCGCCGTGGTCACCACCTGGGTGGTCTTGGTCTGGTTGGCGTTGTCGAAGATGTAGGTGATGGTGAAGGTGGCGTTGCCGCTGGCCTGCGTGGTCAGGTAGCTGGCCTTGAGTCCGGCGCGAACGTAGTTGAAGGTATGGCAGTTGCCGCCGGCCGGCGGCGTCGGCCCAGGCGAACGGACGGCGCGACGCTTCTGCGCCTGGACGGGCGAAACGAGCAGGACAGCAAGGACGAGCAATGGCAGAAGCCGGCGGAATGGGGCGGACATGGGGACTACCTCCTCTTTCCTGACATCGCGTAAACGGAGGGGAAAGTCGCTCAAGTTTTTTCGCGATTTCGCTGAGGCGCCACCGCCGCTCAGCGCCAGCCCGACCGACAGGAAGACGTGGACCCCCGCGCGGCAGGTCGGACAGGGTGTCGTCCGACGCGGCCAACGAGCCGATGACGAACGGCCCGGTCCTCTGGGAATCTCCTTCTCGAGGGTCATGGATTTTCCTGGGAAGACGCGCCGGGCGATCGAGACCGCCGAGCTCGCGGTCGGCCATCCCGAAGAGAACGCCAGATGCTTGATCAGCTCGGCCAGTTCATCTTTCGTGACGCCGTTGTCGAGCGCCTTCTCGAGGTGAAGCCTCCGGTCGCGCTACATCGCGTCATCCCCAGGTGGGTCACCCGAAGGAGTCGATGAAGCAGTTGACGTGGGCTGCACCGCCGAGTTACGTGGGTCTCAAGCGGTAACCTATTCCTCCCACGACACCGTCGTGACGGACGTAACTTTTCCGTCCGTAAACGTAATGGCGCTCATGAGTTCCCGATCGTAATCCTGCATGTATTTCCAGACTTCGATCTTGCGATCACCTTCGAGGCGTACATCGCGGCGCTCGGCCTCGTGCTTCATGAGCTCTCGAACCGCTTCTGTTGTCATACCAAGTTCAATCTTCGGCAGGAGCGGAGCGTTGAAAATGGCATTTCCACAGGCCTGCAGGTCGACTCGACTCTCGTGGCACGGTTCGATGCGGCCGTCTGGTCGCAGCTCGCCCTCGCGGTGGCTGTAGAGGACGGATTCGCACCCGACGAAGCACAGCACTGCAAGTAGCAAGAGGTATCTACGCACTTTGGGTCCTCCGAACGCCTAACGGCTCTACGCTAACGGGCGTGGACCCGCACGCCGAATGCTACCGCTCTTGGGACTCTCGCGGCGCGGGTCCACGTCCCCGTGAGCACTCCCAGATCAGTGGATTCGCCTGTTCCCGTACCGCTGATCGCCGCGCCCCCCCGGGTTTGCACGAGTTTCGCCGCGCTCTGGAGGACATTCGCGCTCGCCAAGATCCACCACCCGACCCTCTCAGTCCAATACTTTCCCCACGTAGGCACGTTGCTTCGTCCAACGAAACTCTTTCCCGCATCCTGACCTCGGCGTAGCCAATCATCTCGTCGTCGACACGCTCGTCACGATGACCACGAGCTCGGCGCGGCCGGATGCGGTTAAGAGTCCTATGAGTTGGGCGGCCGGTTTTGGCAGAAGTGGAGTGGTAAACTCTGTTCGCCATGGAGCGAACCGCCACGCAGGTGCTGAACGAGGCACTTGAACTTCCTGAACGTGACCGAGCCGAAGTAGCGGCAAAATTGATTCAAAGCCTGGATCGCGGAAGCGAAGAGAATGTAGACGCAGCTTGGGCTGCGGAGATCGAACGGCGGTGCCGCGATCGCGATGCAGGGCGGACGACTGGTTCAGATTGGGAAGACGTACGTCAACGAATTGAGCGAGAGATCTTCGGCCGATGATGAAGCCGGTTCGGCCAGACCCCGAGGCCGAAACCGAGATCACCCACGAGATTCGATTCTACGAGCGGGAGAGCGCTGGTCTCGGTGACGAACTCTGGTCGGAGATCCAGCACACCGTTCAGCTCATTTCCGAGCACCCCCTCATTGGGGGCATCGTTCCCCGTGTTCAGCTAACACCACTGGTGCGACGCATTCGATTGCGGCGATTCCCGTTCTACCTCGTCTATCGCGAGTTTGACGACGAGATCGAACTTGTGGCGCTTGCGCCGATGCGTAAGCGACCAAGGTATTGGCATACCCGACTCGAGTAGCTCTTGCCGTCTTCCGACCTTGGGCCGCCCAACG
>JBDTOZ010000216.1:0-3049 GCA_039932995.1 Acidobacteriota bacterium
AAGGTATCGGTACGCCTTCACCGAAGCCTCGCGCGCGCCCGCGCAAAGACCTCGTCACCGTCCACCGCGCCCGTGCGCCCGGCGAGAAAATCCGCGTATCGCGCCTCGGCCTCCTCGGCCCAAAGCTGGTCGTACTGGTCATCCGACAGGTCGTCTAGACTGGACAGCAACGTCTTTACGAGCGCCGCTCTTGCAGGTGGCTCGAGCTGCAGCAGTCGCGACTCGAGCTCATGGATGTCTTTGCTTGTTTCGGAGGCCATGACGCCAACATTCTAGCGAATCGCTCGCGCTGTTGCGTCCTCTGTATCGACGCAGTCCGCTACGACGCGCCCTTGCCGGACAGCACCGCGGGGATGGTGCGCAGGAGGATCTTCAGATCGAGGGACGGCGACCAGTTGTCGATGTATTGAAGATCGAGTTTCATCCAGTGGTCGAAGTCGTGGATCTGGTTGCGGCCGCTGATCTGCCAGAGGCAGGTCAGGCCGGGCTTCATCGACAGGCGGCGGCGGTGCCACCGGTGATACGACGCCACTTCCTCGGGGATGGGAGGGCGCGGACCGACCAGACTCATGTCGCCCTTGAGGACGTTCCAGAGCTGCGGGATCTCATCGAGCGAGAAGCGGCGCAGCCACCGGCCCACCGGCGTGACGCGCGGGTCGTCACGCATCTTGAAGACCGGGCCGTTCATCTCGTTGAGGTGAGCCATTTCCTCGCGACGGGCATGCGCGTTCTCGATCATCGTGCGGAACTTGTAGAGGACGAACGTGCGGCCGTTCAGACCGATGCGGCGCTGCTTGAAGAAGACCGACCCCGGCGAGGTCAGACGAATGGCCAGAGCGGCGACGCCGATCACCGGCATGGCCAGTCCCAGGACCATCAGAGAGAGCGCCACGTCGAGGGCCCGCTTGAAGGCCAGGTGGGCCTCGTTGGAGGGGGTGGTGGTGAAGGTGAGGAAAGGGATGCCTTCCAGCTCTTCGATCTCCAGACGGGCCACCCGGTTCTGGATGAAGTTCATGGCCACGCGGGTGCGGATGCCCAGCTCTTCGCAGAGCAGGAAGATCTGCTTCATCTCGTCGAGCTTCTTGCGCGTGACCGCGAAGACGATCTCGTCGATCGGCTCACCGATCTCCCCCATTTCCAGGATGTGCTTCAGCTCGGGGACGGAGCCATAGGTGCGATAACGCGCCCAGCCGTTCGAGAGCCGGTGACCATCCGAGACGAAGCCGAGGATTTTGTAGCCCCAGAATTTGTGGCCGGCGATCATCCGGGCGATGTCGGTGGCCCGGCGGCCGGTGCCGACGATGAGCAGGGTCCGGTAGTTGAGACCCTTCGAGCGCACCCAGCGGGCGATGATCCGCACCAGGATCTTCTCGGCCACGAGCAGGATGGCCGAGCCGGCGGCGAAGAGGGCGAACCACGTCCGGGAGAGCTGTCGCAGCGGCAGAAGAAACGCCAGGGTGGCCAGGAGGACCGTGCCGGCCAGGACCACGCGCACCGTGGTGAAGGCCTCTCTCGTCAGAGGGATGGTGCGATGGGAGTGGTAGCTATCGTAGGTGAAGAGCAGGACCGACCAGATGATCAGGACCAGCGGATAGATCTTGAGGTAGTCCGTGATCGGGTAGAGCCCGGTGGGAAAGTGCGAGGGATCCATCCAGGGCAGGATGGCGTCGCGGAAGAAGAAGGCCGCAAAGAAGGCAACTGAGGTCAGGGCCAGATCGACCCCGTAGACGATCCTCGCGATGACTCGGGCTTTCTGCTTCAGCATCGGAACATTCTTTTACCGGAAGGGTATACGGAGGCGAACTGCTGAGCGTCCAACCTCATTTTATCTCGCGCTGGTTCTTGACTTGATCCCGCGCCGAGGCGAGGGAGGAGCCGAATGAAGACTACGCGCGGAATGCGGTCAGCACGCGCTCGTAAGCATCCGTCACCCGCTCCCATGAATAGAGCTCCCCGGCCCTCTGCCGAGCTCGCCCCTTCATGGTCTCGCGCAGGGTCGCGTCGGCGAGCCATTCGGAAAGCATGCCCGAAAGCGTCTCTTCGGGGCGCAGCCGGAAGTAACCGACCGCATCGCCTCCCACTTCCCGATTCTCCGGCGTGTCATTCGCCAGGACCACGCCTCCCGATCCCATGGCCTCGATCAGGGCCGGATGCGTCCCGCCCACCTCAGTGGCCTGAATGTAGAGGAGCGCGTTCCGTTGCAGCGTCCGGTAATCCCTGCCATACAGCGCCCCGGGGAAGAGGATCTTCTCGGAGGCCTGAGCGTGCAGTTCGCGCACGAGGTCCGCGGCGTACAGGCCCTTGCCGAGCATGACCAGGGGGGGGTGGTTGGCGGTTGGCGGTTGGCGGTTGGCGGGAGCACTGGTCGAGTCGACGAGTCGTCGAGTCGTCGGGTCGTCGAGTTGTCGCGTGGTTGAGTCCTCGCGTCGTCGCGTGGTTGAGTCGTCGAGTTGCGAGTTGCCAGCACTCGCTCGGCGTTCCCCCTCGTCGACCCGTCGACCCGTCGACTCGACGACTCGATCCCCCGCCAACCGCCAACCGCCAACCGCCAACCGCCGATACGCGTTCACTACTTCCAGCGGATTGTTCTCCGGCTCGAACCGCGACACGTAGAGCACATAGCCGCCCGCCTGCAGTCCCAGGCGCTCGAGGACATCGGAGTCCTCCTCAGCCGGGAACTCGGCACCGTAAGGGATCACGGTGGGTTCCAGTGCGTAGTGCTCGCGGTAGTAGCGGGCGATGACCTCGGCGTCGGCGATGACGCGATCGGCAAAGGCGACGGAGAACGTCTCCCCGATGGCGTAGACCGCGCGGCCCAGGACGTTCCACTTGCGGCGCTTGCGCTCGATGCCGTCGACGTTGATGGCCACGGAGATGCGCGCCGCGCGCAGCAGCGGGAGCACGAACGCGTTGGCGGCATTGCAGACCAGCACCGCATCGAAGTCGCGCCGCAAGGCATCCAGCGCGGAGAGGAAGGCGTGGGACACGGTCTCGAGGTATTTGTGGCCGATGGCAGGGAGGACGATGCGGTTGACGCCTTGCCAGTTGG
>JBDTOZ010000217.1:0-24987 GCA_039932995.1 Acidobacteriota bacterium
AGCAGTTTGCAGAGGGTGCAGCTGCACAAACGGCCACCAACACCGGCATTGCGACAGTTGACTCACTTGGTTGAGATGACGCTTGAACACCAGAGCTGCACAAACGGCCACCAACACCGGCATTGCGACTTCTCCCAGAACTTCCCAAGGATGGCCGTGAAATCTATGCTGCACGAACGGCCACCAACACCGGCATTGCGACTCTTCACAGTAGTCCTCGGGCATTGACCACGCCAATAGAAGTAAGCTGCACGAACGGCCACCAACACCGGCATTGCGACTTGCCTTCGCCGGCGAAGAACGCGGTCACGGCGGTATCGCTGCACGAACGGCCACCAACACCGGCATTGCGACTGAGGGCGATTCCGGTCTCGTCTCCCACTTCTCTCACTGCTGCACGAACGGCCACCAACACCGGCATCGCGACTGCTGATCCACGCGCCGAGGCCGTGAGCCATGCGCAGCTGCACGAACGGCAACCAACACCGGCACTGCCGTGGAGAAGGTGGTATTTGAAGAAGCCCGCGTTAGCGTTAGCGGGGCGACAGGACCGGGTCGCGTCAGTCTGTCGCCCGCTTACGCGGGCTGAGCGGTGGCGCACCCTCCGCAGATTTTCACGCCAGCCGGCGAGACGCCGGCGTCCCGCCTACGGCGGCTTTGGTTGCGGCGACGCCGTTCTGTGTCTCTGTGCCTCTGTGGTGAGTTCCCCCGGTTGAACGCGATCAAGGAGCGACGCAGGCCCCATTGAAGCGGGCACGCCAGCCCATCTCGCTGTCGAGCGCGGGAATCTTGATGGAGCCGAGGAGTCGCGTCGCAGAGCGGACGGTCAGGTAGGTCGCGGCGCCGCGGTGCACGCGGAACGTGCCCAGCGGCCCGAGCTGGCCGAGGCGGCGGCAGTGGTCGTAGTGGAAGGCTTCGCGAAGGGAATGCTCAAGGAGCGCCGTGGCGCGCCGGAGCGCGTCGTCGGACGATGCACTCTCGATGAAGAGCACGTACGCATTCCCCTCGCAGGCCAGCATGGCGAAGTGGTGCGGCACGTCCTGCAGTGCGCGCTCCAGCCGCTCGCGCACGAAGATCTCGTTGAGCTTTTCCCCGAAGTGATCGGAGACGTGCCCGGCCCGCCCGACGAAACGCAGCAGCGGACAGGCCTCGCGGAACCCCGTCACCTCCACCACATCCTCGATGGCGTAGCGATACAGTCCGCCGCCGGTGGTGAGGATCACGTCGTAGCGCCGCCCGGGCTCCAGTTCCGATGCGGTGACGGTCTGCGCGCCATCGCGAAATTCGCAAAAGTGCGAGCGGTAGGCGAATGTCCGTGCGCCGTCGTACGGGATCGTGACCACGCCTTCGGTCGAGAGCAGACCCTTGGGCTGGATGACCGCCTGAGGAAAACGCTTCGCCAGCGCCGCCGCGGCGCCGGCCGCGTGGGCGTCGGCCCAACAACTGATGACGCGCAGATGCGGCCAAGTGGCAACGGTGTCGAGCTCCTCCGGCACGAGCAGGTCGAGGAAGCTCGGATGCCACACGGAGATGAGCGAGAGGGTCCGGCAGCGCTGCAGGTGGGCGAGCGTTTGGCGACGAAAGGCGGCCAGATCGGACGTCAGTCGGACGGAGGAGGGCACGGCCTGCACCGCGCGCACGAGCCGGCGCTGCAGCGGTCCGAGCGCTTCTTCATCCGACTCCGCGCCGGGCGAGACCGACCAGTAGGCCTCCCCCGCGAACGCCGCAGGATGCTGCCGAAAAAGGGAGACGATCCAAGGCGCGATGGCCGCATCGAACTGCCGCCGCAACGTTCGGGTGTAAGGGATGTGCTTGGCCGCGCCCGACGAGCCGCTGGTCGGCTCGTAGCGATCGACCGGCTCGGCGATGCCGCTGTCTAACTCACTCTCGTCGTAGGTGCGAATCGGGACGCGCTCCCGGTAGTCGTGAACGCTGCGGATCGACGCGAATCCGTGCGCGACTCCGAACGGAGTGGCGGCATTCCGGCGCAGGGTGCGCAGCAGAATGGCCTCCTGCACCTCCCGCACCTGACGCAGTCCATTGGCAAACGCCTCGGCACGAGGCAACGACGACGCCAGCCAGAGACCGTTTGCGATCAGGCAGCGGGCACGCACGCCTGCATTGTCAGGCACAAGCGTGCCACCGGCGCCGCGAACAAGATGCGCCCCAACGATCACCTGACGACCCCGGCTGCCCGGCTCAGCGCCTGCCGAGCATGCGCAGTCCGGCAGGAGTGAGATTGTCCTCGGCCACCTTGACCATGCAGGCCAGCTCGTCGCCATCGGCATGGCCGGGGTTGGCGCCGACGAAGAAGCGGACGTGAGGATCGCGGACGGCCCGTTCCATCGGATCGGAGATGCCGGCTCGCAACGGCGCGGGAGTGGCCAGGCGGATCACGCCGGTCCGCGGGTCGTAGGCTTCCCCGAACTTCAGGGTGGCGATGGTGTCGAGCAGCAGCTTCGTCTCGTAGGGCGTCTCGCCGTCGAAGACGGGATGAAAGCGCCGGAAGAACAGCGGCAGGATGCGATAGGTGCGGAAGCCGCTGCTGATGAGGAACCAGTACGCATTCGCGCCGGCCAGCGAGAACACGTGGCGGCCCCAGAGTCGCGGCAGATCCCAGGAGCCCCAGCGATGCCGCGCCACGATGGTGTCCCCGGAGAAGAAGACCGTGTTCCCCTCCACCTCCAGGGCCATGAGTGTCGAGAAGCCGCCGATGGTGCCGTCCTCGTCCCGCAACAGGATCACCCACTGCTTTTCAGCGAGGTCGCGTTCGAAGACCATGCGGTCGCTGGTGGCGAAGTAACGCGTGTAGAGCGCGAACATGGCGTCGCGGTCGCGACGCGTCAGTGCGTCCCGCGACACGACGTCAGAGCGCGGAGAGGTCGAGTGCGCGAGGCCGGGAGTCGAGTCGGTCATGGAGGTCGTCATCGTCGTCCCAGGCGACGGTGTAGATGCTACTCACGTATTCGACGGCGCGGAAAGTCCGGACCACGGGCAACAGAGGATCGCCCTCCGTGAACCCCAACAGGATGTGATCGAGACCTTGCCGGCGCGCCCGACTGCGCAGGTCCTCGATCAGGGCCCGCGCCGTGCGCGGCTCCTCTTCCGCGACGCAAAAGTGCGTGACATAGGCGTGGTTCAGCATGGCCCCGGGCCGCGGCAGGCGGATCGGTCCGATGAGGTTGTACAGCGGACGGGCCAGTGCCGTGAGACGGTCGTAGCCCTCGACCACGGTCTGCTTGCAGGATCGCTGATCGTTCAACGCCGCGACGCCGCCATCGACTGCGACGATCTCGCCGTGCGGCTCGCCGGCCGGAAAGAGATTGCGCGCGGGCGCGAGCTCCCGAAGCAACGCGGAGTCCCGATGCACTCCCCGTGGGCTCTGTGTCTCCGTGGTGGAAAGCCGTTCGCGGCGGCCCACCGGAATGGCCAGCGTGTACAGCCGCTCCAGAAATCGATAGCGCGGCATGTCCCCGCGCGAGCGGCGCACGAGCACGCCCTCGGCCTGAACATTCGATTCGACGATGGTGGTGATGTAGCCACGCACGCGCCCGTCTTCGTGGAGCTCGCGCAGCCTGCGGAACCCGCGGGCCACGAGGCGGTGTCCGCGGTAAGCAGCATCGACGCGCAACTGCCCGAGGTATCCGACGTCCTCGGCCACACCATTGATGAACATTTTCTGCACCGCGCGACAGGCCACACCGACGACGCGCTGCGCGTCCTTGGCCACGAGCACCTGCGTGAACGCGCCCATTGCGGGGCAGCCGGCGAAGTAGTCGGGCTCCCGCTCGAATCGCATGCGGATCCGTCCGGGCATCGCGCTGGTCGCCAGGAGACGGCGGATGCCCGCATCGTCGTCCCGAGTGGCCAGCGAGAAGGCCACCTCACTCATGCACGCTCTCCCACCCGGAGCAGCTTTCCTCGAAAGGCCTCGTCCCCCAGCGGATAGTCGCGACGCTCGGTGACCTCGCGGCGGATGAGCCAATTGATCATGTAGAACTTGGCGCCCATGTAGAGGGAGCCGGCGTTGACGCGGTCCAGGCTCCGCCGCCAGATCGAGCCGAGGCGGTAGAACTCTTTCCGGGCCGAGATGCAACCTTCCTTGACCTGCTCGGCGGTCATGCCCGCCGGCACATAGGGCACCATGCCATAGCGGTAGTCGGGATCGAGCCACCATTTGTCGTAGAGCAGCCGCCCCTCGCTCTTCATGCGGTCATAGAGAGGCGTACCCGGAAACGGCGTGAGGTGATTGAAGGCCACGATGTAGAAGCGATGGCGCTCGGCGAACCGGATCACGTCGTCGACGGCCTCGTACGAGTCTCCGTCGTAGCCGAGGATGAAGGTCACGTAGAGACGCATCCCGTGACGGCGCAGGTTCTCGAGCGCGACCTCGTATCCGCCCTTCATGGTGTTGAAGGACTTGTGCATCTTGCGCAGGTTCTCGGGATTGAGGGATTCGAAGCCGATGAGCAGTCCCTGGCAGCCGGAGGCCTTGAGGAGCTTGAGCAGCTCGTCGTCGTGGGCCACGTTGATGCTGGCCTGGCTCACCCAGCGGATCTTGAGCGGGATGAGCTGGCGATAGAGCTCCTTGGCCTGATCGAGATTGGAGGTGATGTTGTCGTCGACGAAGAAGTAGAGCGGCTTCTTCATCCGCTTCACTTCGTCGATGACTTCTTCGGGCGGACGCCGGGTCTGGGTGCTGGAGAAGTAGGTCTGGATCGCGCAGAACTCGCAGGCGAAGTGGCAGCCGCGACCGGCCTCGACGAGACCGAGGGGCAGGTAGCGCTTGCCGATGAAGATGCTCCGGTCGGCCACCGCTCCGGCCAGCGACGGACGCTTGGCCGCCCGATAGACCGGAGCCAGTCTGCCGGAGCGGAAGTCTTCGATGACCTGCGGCCACAGGCCCTCCGCCTCGCCGATGACCACCGCATCCGCGTACTCCGCCACTTCGTCCGGCACGAGCGTGGCGTGGAAGCCGCCCATGATCACGGTCACGCCGCGCTTGCGGAACTCGGTGGCGATCTCGTAGCAGCGGCGCGCGGTGTAGGTCTCGACACTGATGGCCACGAGGTCCGTGGGCTCGTCATACGGAATGACCTCCATGCGGTCGTCGTAGAACTTGACCTCGACGTCGCGCGGCGTCAGTCCGGCCAGCACGGCAGGAGCGAGTGGCTCCATCTGCCAGGTGCGGATGTAGCGCTCGCCGACACGGCGGCCAATGCAGGGATGCACGAGGGTCAGTCGCATGATCAGAGGGGGTTGGCGGGGACTCGGCTGGGGTCAAAGGTGGCAGGGGCGGCGATCTCCTGCCGATGCCCACCGGAGGGCAGGCTCCAATCACACGTGTAGTACTGATTGAGGTGATGTGCGTAAAAGCGATACCCGATATTCGTGGGGATGGCCAGAGGCAACTGCACGCGCGAACCGGCCAGCCGCTTGAAGATGCCGCGGTAGCTGTAGGTCGTCTTCCAGGCGCGCTCGGTCCCGCGCAGGAGCTCCTCGGCGGTCATGCGCGCGGGCCGGTAGACAACGTGTTGACCATCGTAGCAGGACCAGTCGGTGGTGAGGATGCGCCCTTCCTTCGCCAGACGCGCGTACAACGGCGTTCCGGGAAAGGGCGTGAGGATGGCGAATCGCGGCAGGTCGATGTGCGCGTCGATCGCGAACTGGGCGGTGCGCGCGAAGACGTCGTGATCGTCGTCGTCGAAGCCGAAGACGAAGCAGCCCTGGATGGCGATGCGTCGCGCATGCAGCTTCTCGATCACGGTCCGGTACTCCATCCGCGACGAAAACTGCTTGCGCGACTCGGCCAGCGCGCCGTCGGAGAGCGATTCGAATCCGAGCAGCAAGCCGGCGCAACCGCTCTCGGCGGCCAGGTCCAGCAGTTCGTCATCCCAGGCGATCATGGTCGTGGCCAGACCACCCCAACGAAGGCGCAGCGGGATGAGGGCGCGGAAGAGCTCTTTCGCGTAGGCGGTGTCGGAGATCAGGTTGAGGTCGAGGAAGATCAACTTGCGCGGCCGCATCTGCCGGATGTCGTCGATGACGTCGGCCACAGGCTTCTGGAGGGGACGCCCCCACGCCGACGGCACCACACAGAACTCGCACTTGTGAATGCAGCCGCGCGTGGCCTCGATGGTGTGCGGGGTGATGTAGTCCTTGGCGGGAAGGAGCTCGCGTCGCGGACGGGGAAGGTTGTCGAGCTTCAGGTGCGGCGACTGATCGTAGCGTCTCTGCAGACGTCCCGCGGCGAAGTCGCGGAGCAGTTGCGGCCACGTCTCTTCGGCGTAGCCGACGACCGTGGCATCGGCATGCTGCATGACCTCGTCCGGCATGAGCGTGGCGTGCACGCCTCCGATGACGACGGGGATCCCTCGCGCGCGATAGTGGGCGGCCAGCTCGTAGGAGCGCGGCGCCGTTCCGGTGATGGCGCTGATCCCCACCAGGTCCGCGGGCGCATCCAGATCCAGGTCGCGGATGCCCTCGTCCATCAACACCACCTCGGCGTCGAGCTCCGGCGGGATCAGCGAGGCCAGAGTGGTCAGGGTCAGCGGCTGGTACCGCAGCGACTTCTTCCAGATGCCCGTCCCATGACGATAGAGAGGACCCCGAGGGGAGATGAGAAGGATACGCATGGGTGGTGCGTGAATTGTACGCGCTCGAATGATCCGCGAAGGAAGACCGCACGGACTTCGGGCCTAAGCCCGGAGTGGAGCGCTGGCGTCTCGCCGGCTGGACCGCAGGCGTCCTCGCCTGCGCCGCGTGCCCGTTGCGAGGAGGGATCTCCCCGCGAGGAAACGTCCTCCGCGGCGAGACGCCGCTGGGGCCAGCCGGCGGGGACGCCGGCGTTCCACGACACTGCGCTTCGTCGCTACGGACTACGGGGCCCCGGGCCGAGTCGCTCAGACGATCATGCGGCCGTCGGTCATGTGGAGCACGCGGTCGGCGTGTGGGGCGATGCGGGTGTCGTGGCTGACGATGACCACGGCGCGGTGATCGTGGCGGGCGGCGTCGGACAGGAGCGCGATGGTGGCCTCGCCTGCAGCCGAGTCGAGGCTTCCGGTCGGCTCATCGGCCAAAAGGATGGCCGGGTCGTTGGCCAGCGCGCGGGCGATGGCCACGCGCTGCTTCTCGCCGCCACTGAGCGAGCGGGTCTTGCGTGTGGCCAGATGGAGCGCGCCGGTGCGCTCCAGGAGAGCATCGGCGTGGGACGGCTCACCGCCAGCCAGGTCGATCACCAGTTGCACGTTCTCCCTCACACTCAAGGCGTCGAGTAGCCGAAAGGTCTGAAACACGAAGCCGACCCGGTGCAGACGAAACGACTCCAGCTCCCTCTCGCTCATCTCCTCGAGTGCCCGTCCTTCCACCCGCACGCTGCCGCGCGTGGGCCGGACCAGTCCGCCCAGCATCGACAGGAGCGTGGTCTTGCCACTGCCGTTCGGGCCGATGATCAGCACCACCTCGCCGCGGGCCACGTCCAGCGAGACCTCGGAGACGGCCCGGAACACGACCGCGTCCGCGTACTCCTTCACCAGCGCGTCCGCCTGAATCAAGGCTTCGCTCACGCGCGGAAGACCTCGCCCGGATAGATGCGCCGCAAGACGCGCAGCGGCGCGGTCGCGGCGAGCGCACCGATGGCCAACGCCGCGGGGAACACCAGCAGGTGCGCGGGGGCGTAGCGGAGCACCAGCGCCGGGACGAGACGCAACAGCAACGGTGTGAGCAACACCATCCCCGCCGCCGCCACGACGCAACCGGCGGCCGTGACCAGCAACGACTGCGCGATCACCAGCCGCAGCAGATAGCGGTGGCCCGCGCCGAGGGCCTTGAGCGTGGCGTAGTCTTCACGGCGCTCCAGCGCGGAACTGTAGAGCATGAGGGCCACGATGAAGCCGCCCACGGCCGCGCCGAACACGGCGGCGGCGGCGAACACCGGGAGCACGCCGCTGTCCATCTCCTGCTCGTGATAGCGCACGAAGTCGGCCGCCTCGTACACGGCCAGCTCGGGAAAAGCCTGGCGCAGACGCACGGCCACGGCGCCGCGAGGATGACGAGCGCGCGTGCGTACGAGAATGAAGCTGGCCGTTCCCGGAATGCCGAGGATGCGCTGGCCGTCGTCGAAACGAACGAAGCCGAACTGCGACACCAGGGCATTCGTTCCGCTCGACAGACCCTTCACTCGAAAAGTCGTTTGATGCATGCGCAGGGTGTCGCCCACGCGCAGTCCGTATTTGCGCGCGAACGACTCGTCGAGCACGAGCTCGTCCGGCTGCAGATCGTTGCTGCCCGTCACGATGGTCGTCGGAGCACCGAGCTTCGTGACCGGATCGAATCCGAAGAGGAAGAGCGTGGACGAGAGCCGGCCGCGAATCTCGGCCTTGCTGATGACGCGCAGGAGCGGCGAGGCCGCCTCCACCCCTTCGATGGCCGACACGCCCTCCGCCAGCTCGGTCGGAAGGAACGACGAGCTCTTGAGAATGTTGTCCGAGCCCTTCTGCGCGATCCAGATGTCGACGGCCGCCGTGCGCACATAGCGCGTCGACCCGTCTTTCACTCCCTCGTGCACGGCAAAGAGAAAGAGGAGCAACGAAACCGTCGCCGCCACGCCCGCCACACTGGCGAACAGACCTCCGCGACTGCGGAAGAGCAGGCGTCTCGCGACCGGAACCATCGATGCTCAGTGTAATGGGTGGGAGTGAAGGGCTGACCACGGACGAGACGCAGGCGTCCTCGGCACTAACTCCTCACCCGCCCTACTCCCCGCGGCGATGGGACCGCCGCGGGGAGAGGAACTTTCCAGCCTGGGGTTGGGCTCTTCAGAATCACGAACGGCGCGAGAACCACAGTCCTGCGCAGGCCAGCATGGCTCCCATGAGCATGAGGCCCCATTCGCTGGTGGTGGGGATCGATTCTGCGGCCGGCGCGGTGACGGTGACCGGGGCCGCGGTGGCGACGCTGTTTCCCGCCACTGGGTCGAGCTGGTCGCTGTCGGCCACGGCGATGTTCTGGACGCTGCCTTCCTCGGTGGCGCGCAGGGTGATGTTGAACACGCGCGAGGCTCCGTTGGCCAGGGACGGCCGCGTGCAAGTGACGGTCACCGGTGAGGCCGTGCAGTCCGAGGAGGCGGAGACGAACTCGGTTCCGAAAGGAATGGGATCGGTGATCTCCACATTCGTGGCCGTGGCCGGCCCATTGTTCGTGACCGTCAGCGTGTACGAGATAGTGCTCCCGACCTGGTACGGACCGGTCGAAGTGACGGTCTTCACCAGCGCGAGATCCGCGTCCGTCGCCGCGATGAGATTGCATCCCACCGGCTGCGTGGTGAGGAAGGGGGTGAAATCGACGTTGCCGTCGATGCTGGCGTCGACCGCGGTCGGGTTCGAGGTCCCCCAGTAGTTGTTTTCGGCTTTGACCTCATCCAGCTCGGCGCTGGTCACGTTCAGGGCGTTGTCATGAAGGGAGTTCAGGCCGGGCGAGGTTCGCGCGCCCCCACCGAAGTCGGGCGTCGGATCGGCTCCGTCCGAGATCTCCACGCCGGCCGTGGACTGGTCGGTGATGACGTTGCAGGAAACGAGGGCCGGCACGGTGGTGTAGCCGTCGCTCAGAAACTGGAGTCCGGTCGAGCCGTTCTGCAGTTGGTTGCCGACGATCTGGACGTCCGTTGCCGCGGCCGCCGCAAGCTTGACCGAGGAAGGGGCCACTGCCCCGCCGCTCACGTTGCCGAGGACGACCACCAGCGAGTCGGACGGACCGCTGACGTTGTTGCCGTTGAACTGCAAGGAGCCGGGAAGCTGTGTGGTCAGGTCATCGATAGCGGTGCCGAAGACGATCCCGCCGAGAGCGTCCTGCGTCGACACGACCGCATTGTCCTGAATGTCGGCGTTGACGGTGATGCTCCCATCGTTGCTGAGATCCTGGTAAATCAGAACGCCCGCGAAAATCGAGTCGGTGATGGTGTTCCCGGAGATGGTCACGTCGTAGAGGCTGGAGGGTTCGGGAGCCGGAACGCCCTGCGGGCGGACGTTGCGCGCCGCCAGGTCACGCGGCCGACTCTGACCGATCTTGCCCTGCTCGAGGTTCTTCAGCATCTGCCGGAAGAGCTCCATCCGCTGGGCCGACTGCGCCGGCTTTCCCTTGATGGACTGGGAACGGATGCGGGACGGGGAAGGGCTGAGCGGTCCGCCATAGAAGTACGGCAAGCTCCCGACCGAGATGAAGGAAAAGGTGGACGTGTTGTTCGAGACCGTGGGCGAAAACTCGCGGACCCCGAACCCCGAATAAAGGAGCAGGTTGTCGAAGGCGTTCTCGACGAACTCGTTGTCGTCGATGAGGGGCGCCATGATTCCCGAGGTGTCACAGGAACAATCGCCCGGGTTGGAGCCAATCGCGGCGATGCCGAACAGGTTCGCCTCGAACACATTGCCGCGGATGGTGGGGGTCACCCGGTCTTCAGCGGGCACGATGACATTGGTCTGAGGCCGATGCGCTCTCGAGGCTGCATCCGCGCTGGTCTCCGGAATCTTGCCCATGGCCACGCCGCCCGGGAAGGAGACGCTCACCTCGGCGGTGCTCATCGCGCTCCCGGAGAAGAGCGATCCGCCAAATCCGCGGAACTCGTTGCCGCTGATCGTGCCGTCGAACACTCCGCCGGCATTCTGTGCGGCGATGATGATGGCGCCGTCCAGTTCGTCCATATTGCCGGCGAAGCGGTTCGCCGCAATCTGAGGAGTCATCGTGGCATCGCCCAGAAAGAACTGCATCAGGTTCTGGCCCGTGTCTCCTGCCCCTTGGGTCAGCGTGAAGCCTTGCAGCCGGGTCGTCGGACCGAGCGGCGTGGCGTCGTTCACGAACGCAGGCACGCCATCGGGCGTGAGAATGGTCGTGGTGTCACGGCCGGCGCCGACGATGGCTACGCCGTCCTTGAGCGCAAGCGGAAAGGTCTCCCGGCTCTGGTCATACGTGCCCGCGGCCACCTGGACGGTGTCGCCGGCACTCGACGCCGCCAGAGCAGCAGTGATGCTGCTGTAGGCGGCCGGTCCGTTGTCGTCGACGGTGCGGATGGCGGCGGCGAGAGTGGGGCCGAAGGAGAGAAAGGAAACGAGCCAAAGCCCGGTGAGCGTGCGGAAGGCGGAAGGCCGGCGTCTCGTCGAGAGCAACTGCATCAGGTGGAATCCTCCAGATTGTGCGTCGCGGGGAAAGAGCGGGGAGCCCTTTGCCGATGCTACGGCGCATCTTCCACTCCGTCAATGGGTTGAGGGGGCGGAATCGCGTTGCGCGCGGGCCGCGGCCAGACGTTGTCGGGCCGCCGCCAGATCCGGCCGCAGCGCCACGGCCTGCTCCAGCAGAGGCACCGCCTCTTTCGCGTGGCCCGTGACCAGCAGCAACGCTCCGAGGTTGTAGGTGGCTTCGACGTTGCCCGGATCGAGCCGGTGCGCCCGGGCGATGAAGGCCATGGCCTCGCGGCGCTTCCCGGCCCGATCGAGCAGCGAGCCGACGTTGTTCCAGGTCATGGAGTGCTCGGGATCGAGACGCAACGCCGCCCGATACGCCTGCAACGCTTCGGCCGGATGGCCGGTGCGCTCCAACACCACCGCGTAGTTGTACGCGACCAGGTGACTATTCGGATCGTCGCGGTGGGCCTGCTCCAACAGCGCCAGCGCCTGGGCCGGGCGGCCACTGCGGTGGAGCGTATCGCCCAGCGCGGCCAGGATCACACTCGACCGCGGGTCGCGGCGCAAAGCATCACGCAGGATCGCCTCGGCCACGGCAGTCCGGCCTTCATCCATGGCCAGATCCGCGAGCGCCACGCGCCCGTCGGCATTGCCCGGATCGAGACGCAGAACGGTCTCGATCAATGTTCGCGCCTCGTCCCCTCTCCCCGCTTCGCGCAGAAGGCTGGCGCGCGCGAGGGAGGCCGCGGCATTCCGCGGATCGCGCTCGATGATCTGCTTCAGCACGTCCAGTGCCTCGGCGCGACGCCCGCCCTGCCGGAGTGCCGTGGCCAACAGCATCGCCACCGCATCGCTCCGCGGCTCCGTGGCGGCCAGGCTGCGCAGGGCCTCCGTCGCCGCGGGGAGCTCGTGGCGTCGCAGCAGAGCCTGAGCCTCCTGAAAGTTCTGCCACGTTCCGACTCGATCCTTCGGATCGACGGGAGCGCCGCTCATGGCTGCACTGCTGCCCATCACGTAACCGAGGGAGGCCAGCTTTCTGCGGGTCTCTTCGTCGACGGCGGATGCCGGCCGTCCGAGGTCGTCGCGGGCGCGCACACGGGCCAGCTCCGCGAAGAGCGGCCGCGCGCCGGCAGGAGTGTCGCCGCCCGACACGTTGTGTTGCTCCGCGGGATCATGCGCGAGATCGTAGGCCTCGCGCCGGGGCGCCTCGATCACGCGCGTCGTGCGGCTGCGCAACGAGCGGAGCTCGGACCAGCCGAAGTTCGTGCGACCGGCAATCGTCTCACTGTAGGCATGGCGGTCCGGTGGCGCGGAGCCATCCCACCACTGCGCGAGCGAGGCGCCGTCGCCGTTCGACTGCGCGTCCTGATCGAGCAGGTCGAGCACCGTCGGCACGATGTCGGTGTGGCCCGCGACCCAGTCCAGGCGGCGTCCTCGAGGCACGCGCGGCCCGGCGAAAATGAGCGGTACGCGCGTGGTGGCGTCGTAGACGAAGAGACCGTGCCCCGCTTCTCCATGCTCTCCCAGCGACTCCCCATGATCCGCGGTGAAGACCACCAGCGTGTCCTCGATCTGCTTGTGTGCACGCAGCCAGGCCAGGACGCGTCCGAGCTCGCGATCGGCGTAATGGATCTCGCCGGAATAGGGATCACCGGGAAACGCCGCCGCGACATCCGGAGGCGGGGTGTAGCCCGCATGCGGATCGTAAAAGTGGAGCCAGAGAAAGAACGGCTTGTCGCGAGTGAGGCCCAGCCAGCGAATGGCCTTGTCGGCCACGCGTCGCGCGTCGATCTCGCGCTGTCCACCCCCCGCGGCGACGCCGAGGGACAGATCGTCATCGTAGGAGTCGAAGCCCTGATCGAATCCGAAGCGGCTGTCGAGCACGTACGCGGCCACGATGGCGTGCGTGGCGTAGCCGGCGGCACGCAGACGCTCGGCCAGGGTGACGTTCTCCTTCGCAAGAACGTAGGCGCCGTTATTTCGGACGCCGTGCCGGTACGGAGAGGAGCCGGTCAGGATGGTCGCGTGCGAAGGAGCGGTCAACGGCTGGGAAGCAATGGCCGTGACGAAGAACGTTCCGTCTTTGGCCAGCGCCATGACGTTCGGCGTGATGCGCCCGTCGATGTGATCCGCGCGCGTGGTGTCGAACGTCACCAGCAGGACGTTGGGTTGCTTGCGCGAGCACGCGGCGAGGAGAAGCGCGAGAACCAGGAGACGACGCATCGTGCGCGAGCGACGTTAGCACGCTCATCGCGCCAAGGCACTCCGTAAGGGGCCGCGGGCATCCTGCCCGCGGTGGACTCGAACCTGTGGAGCGGTGGACTTTAGTCGTGTCAAGGCTGAAAGCGTGGGATGACATCGAACGATGTCATCCCACGCAAGGAGGCCGGCCAGTCGGTCAGATGGCCGCGCGAACGGCGGCCATCTTCGCGCTGAAGCGCGACGGCTGGTAGTCATCGCGGCTCTTCAGTTCGTCGAAGAGCGCGTCGATCGAGCGCGTCAGGGAGCCTTTCAAGAGACGGGGGTCGCGGCGCGTGCGCATGCTGGAAAGACTCTGCAGAGCGAGCGCCGCCTGCTCCGCGGTGAGGACGTCATAGGCCACCTCGCGGTCGTTGGTGATGGTGGTCATGAGCTCGCGCACGTCGCTGTCATTCCAGCGCGCCGCATCGACGCGCGCCACCAATGGCGACACGAGCGCTCGGGCGCGGTCCGCCGAGGCGGCCACACCGGCCGGATTGTTCATCCGCGAGACGCCGCGCGAGATCTCCGCGACGAGAGGATCGAGCTCGTTCCGCACGCCCGGCGAAACGCGCTCGAGGATCAGGCGCAGCACGGCCCAGCGCTGCGGGCTCCAGGCCGGGAGACCGGCACGGTCGGACCATCCCCGCTCCTGGCGCCAGCCACTGTCCTTGAGGTCGTGGTGGCAGTTGAAGCAGCTCATCTCCGAGAACTCGGGCCACTCGTTGCCACGGGCGTGGCGGGCCAGGTTGTCCATTCCCTCGCGGAAGTTGATGACCTGTCCGACGGCCCAGGCCCGGACGCCGTGCGTTTCGCGGCCGCCGTCATAGCGAAGGGCCCAGTGCGGGGGCATGGACTCGGTGTAGTTGTCGAGCTCGAAGGCCAGGATGGGGTGACCGGAGGCGATCAGCTCGTGATCGACTTCCTTCTTCGCGTTTCCGAGGTGGCAGCCGGCGCAGGTGGTGCCCCGGGAGTTGATGGCGCGCAGGTCGATCATGCCCCGGCTGACGCTCTGCTCGTGCGACCAGCCACCCTCGGAATGCTCGGCGAACCAGCCGCCGGCCGGGCCGTGGCACATCTCGCACTGCACCCCGTCTTCGCGGTCCAGCGCCTTCACGATCATGTTGCGCGGGACGTTGGTGGTGTGACAGTCGAGGCAGACCCCTTCCTCGTTGGCGGCCTTCTTGAGCCGCATGTTCCGGGCGATGCGCGCGGACCGGTCGGACAGAAGAATGTTGTAGGCCTTGGAGTGATGGTCTTTGTTGAGCCAGGTGTAGAACTCGTTTTGCAGCACTCCCGTGGAAGCGAGTGGCTCCGTGCTTCCGTGACAACCGGAATTGATGCAGGAGCCCACCCCGACATAGTGTCCGGGCTGCGAGGGCATTTCCTCTTCGGGAGGTGCGGTCGTCGTGGCCGCGGCGGTGGTGGTGGCCGTCGCCGGCGCGGCCGCGGGTGGACGCGACGCCGGCGGCTGCTGTGCCATGACGGCAACCGCGAAGACCATCGCCAAGACTAGGCAGAGCAGGACGACGCGCTTCATTTCTTCACCTCGTTCGGAGTCTCACTCACTGTGTAGATCGTCCCATCGCGCATATAGAGCCGTTGCATTTCCTGGAGGTTCATCGGGCGCGCGCCGATGCGGTTGAAGATCGAGACCTGGTGCCCGCTCTCATCGACGGCGCGGTCGCGGTCCAGACCCTTGGAGATGGCCAGGGCGGGGCCTTCGGTGTGGCGGTGTGCGATCAGCCGCGGCTCGGGGCGCGGGCTGAAGCCGGCGTACGTGGGCATCCACTGCGGCGAGGTCAGTTGCAGCACCTTCAAGCCATCCTCGCCGTCGGCGACATACGCGTAAACGCTGGCGTTCGTGGAGGCCACCTTCACGTCGTGGACGTCATGCAGGTCTTCCTTGAACTCCTGATCGAGGAACGGCTTCTCGGGACGCTCGATGTCCACGATGGCCAGACCGTCCTCCCCGTTGGCGACATAGGCGTACGTGCGGGCCACGTAGACGCTCTTGGCGTGAGCCAGAGGCACGGTCGCGGCCACACGCGGCTTCGAGGGATCGGTGATGTCGATCGTATGCAGCCCCTTCTTGTCGGTGGCAAAGGCGTAGCGGAACTGCACCCCGATCCCCGTTGCACTCTGGATCTCGGGGATGGTGCTGACGATGCGCGGATGCAGCGGATCGTCGACGTCGACGATGACCAGTCCATCCTTCGCTCCGACCAGGACCCAGCGGCCGGCCACGTAGATCGAGTCGGCCCCGTCCAGAGCTCCGTCGGGGTTGAAGACCACGTCCTTCTTGAAGAAGTTGTTGGAGGGATTGGCATCGGTGAGCGTGGTCACGTCCACCAGAATCAGTCCTTCCTCACGATCCGCGACGTAGGCGTACTTGTAGAGCGGATGGATGGGCTGTTCCTGATTCTCGGGAATGAGCTGGGTCTTGCGGTTCGCGTCGACGGGCATGTTCGTCGGCAGCGCCACGGCGCTGGCAAACTTGGTTTTCACGAACGTGCGTTGTCCGATCGGCGAGACCGGGGCAGTGACGATGCGCTCGGAGAAGTCCTTGTTGTCGATGTTGGCGACGTCGTAGACGTGGAAACCGTCCTCGCCCATGGCCACGAACATGAACTCGCCGCGCATCTGGATGCTGCGGGCCCCCGTGGAGGGATGCTCGTACGCGAGACTGAGCTCCTTGCCCCGCGCCTCGTGAGCCTTGAAGAAGTCCGGATAGACGATCTTGTGCAGCGAAGAGCCGATCACCGTCTGTGGCTCGTCCCACTCCGTCACGGCGATAGCTTCAATGGCCTCCTCGGCCGCCACCCAGACGAAGCGGCCGATGAAGTTCACCATATTGGTGCCCTGGAGCGTGAGCTGCGCCATCCAGGCGTTGTTGTCGTTCTTCTCGGTGAGGTGACAACTGCCGCAGCCCTGCGTCTCCTTGGCGCGCACCGTGTGCGGAACGTGAGGGTTGAAGGCCTGGCTGCTGTACCCGGGCGAGGAAATCGGAGGCTGTTGAATGTAGATGCGCTGCCGCAGGGCATTGGTGGAGCTGAGCACCAGCGCCGAGGAGGAGCGCACCGGCGCAAACTTCTTCCCCTTGCCCGTGCCGTTCACTCCGAGCATGAACGTGTCGGTGCGGATGACCTGGGGGTTGTACGACGCGTAGTTGCGCGTCTGCGTGCCCTCGTAGTGATTCATCTCACTGATGACGTTCTGTTCCTGCGGCAGATGACAACCGGAACAAGAGGTCATCCACGACGTGTGGCACGCATAGCAGGTCATCTTGGCGTCGCTGTGCGCGGGACCGCCCTGTGAGTTCTGCACGGTCTTCGCGTAATACGACTTCTCGTTGAAATGCGCATTGCCGGGAGTGATGGTGTCCTTGACCTGGATCACTTCCCACTCCATGCCGGGATTGACCATGGAGCGTTGCATCAATTTACCGTCCACCCAGGCGAAGCGCCGCCGGCCGAAGGGCGTGCTGCCCATCTGCAGGTCCGTGCCGCCCCGTTGCGGCGAGGCCGGTCCGGAGGTACGCAAGGTGGTATAGGCGTTGGCCGAGCCGTGGCAGTCCTGGCACTCGATCTCGATGGTGTCGCCGTATTCGGCATAGAGCTGGCCGTTGCCATGCTCGTCCTGGGAGAAGTGGCAATCCGAGCAGTGCATCCCCTTCTCCAGGTGGATGTCGCGCAGATGGACGGCCTTGTTGAATTTGTCGGCGTCGTCGGGCGAGACGATCTGATCGTCTTTGTCCAGGAGATTGCCTTTGCGGTCCCGCTTGAAGACGGCCATGAAGTTCCAGCCGTGACCGTGATAGTCGGCGAACTGCGTGTTCTTGGCCTGAGGATTCAGGCTGGAGACCTTTTCCAGAAAGTCGATGTCATTCCACAATCCCCGCACCGCCGCGCCTTCGGGATTGTGATCCAGCGCCACCCGCTTCTCCTCGTTGGTTGGGTATTTCTGCTGTTTCGGCCAGAGCAGCTCGGCGTCGGACTCGTAGTCCCACATGATGTAGCCGAGGTACGTGTTCACGAAGGAGTTCGGCTGGTGCATGTGGCAGCTCATGCACTGGCTGGTGGGCACCGCGCGGGTGAACTGGTGCCGGATGGGATGACCCTTCTCGTTCTTGGGAATGGTCGGGTCGCCGGTGACCGACATGCCCTGATTGCCGTACTGGGCGAACGGTCCGGAGTGCAGCGGATCGCGGTCGTTGGCGTAGACCACGTGACATCCGGAGCAGCCGCTGGAGCGGTAGTCGCCGGGATGCTCATTCGTGCCCATATACGAGAGGTGCGGATCGTTGAGACGGGTCTTGTGAATGTTGATGACCGCGGGAGAGATGCGCAGTCCCACGCCCCGTCCCCGGTTGCCCAGGCGGATGTCGGGGCGTCCGGAGTCCTCATTGACGTTGGGATTGCCGATCTCGGGCGGGAAGGGATTGTTGTTGATGCCGCCGCGCTCGAAAGCCCGGAAGTACTCGCCGGGCTGGATCACTTCCCAGCGAGGCATGGGCACGAGCATCGGCAGAGCGCCGCGCGCGATCTGATACGCCGTGGGCGGGGTGACCGGCTTGAGGGCCTGGGCGTTGCCCTCACGGTTGTAGCTTTCGCCCAGGAGACCCTGCTTCCGCGAGAGGATGCCGTTGGCGTAGGGCGCGGCGGCCCAGAACACCGCGGCGGTGGTCATGGTGCTGCGCGGGACGACATTGACGTGCCACTGGTGGCAGCCACCGCAAGTCTCCTGTGAGATGCGCAGGTCGCCGGGGTTGATGAAGCGGATGAACTCCGGCGACTCTTTCATGAGGCGCGTGTAGCTGCGCTCCGGGTTCGCGCTGGACGGCTTGCCGTCGCGGATCCAGAACTCAGGGAAGCGCGGCAGCACGTGAGCCTTATTCTTGGCCGCGGCATAGGAGTCGCCGCTGGGCGCGCCGCCCGGCGTCATGACGGTTGCGTCCCCGCCGTGGCAGTCCGTGCAGGCCAGCTTGACCGCAGCCGACTGATGCATCGGCTCGATGCCGCCATGGCAGCTCACGCAGCCGCGGCTCTTCGCATCGGCCTCGGCCTGCGTCTGTTGCAACAGCGGTGACCTTCCGACCACCGCCTGTGGTGGCGCCTGGCCGGTCTGGGCCGAGATTACGGCCGCGACGGCGAGGACGACGATGATCAGCACCAATCCCTTGCGCATCACCTCTCCCTAGAACTGGAGGATCAGATTCGTGAAGACGTGGTAGAGAGTTTGCCCACTCTCATAGATGTCCTTGAAACCCTGCCCGGGGAGGAACGCCGCCGCACCACCCACCAGCACGACGTTGTTCGTGATGAAGGGACGGTACTTGAGGCCGAGGCTGATGTCCGTGCCCAGCTCTTTGCTGATCTTGCCCTGGAACAGGATGGCCTCGATGGATTCGGTCTTGTCGAACCGGATGTAGTTCGCCGTGACGACGGCTTTGAGTCGCGGAGTGAGCTCCATGTCCAGGCCCGGGCTGACGATGATCACGCCCGGGTTGACATAGTTGGGCTGGCCCTCGTCCTTGCTGCTGCGCAGGCTGGTGAAGAGCGACCCGCGGTCGACGAGGGTGACGCCCGTCCCGGCCAGGCGGATGCCCAGACGGTTGAAGAACGAAAAGCCGCCGCCGGCGAAGTTCGGCGAATCGAAGATGGAATCGAAGCCGGTGGCGTTGCGGTCGCGGGGATCGCCGTCGCCGCTGGCATAGAAGAAGGCCAGCTTGGGACGGAGCCAGTCTTTGTCGAACGAGACTTCCAGTGCGGCCATGGTGGCGCTCACGTCGACGGAATTGTCGACGTCGGGGCGCAGGCGCGGATCCGGTCCGGCGATGGGATTGAGATCGTCCTTGCCGAACACGTAATAGAACGCGTGATCGACGTTGATCCGGCCGAAGTGCCCGATCCCCGATTCGCCCAGATAGACCGTCTGGATCTCGTGCGGGGTGAAGACGCCCACCGGCGCGGGCCGCACCAGAATGCCATTGCGGTCGAACTTGAACGAAGCGTCGTCCTTCATCCAATGGATGCTGAACTGCTGCGTATACCCGCGGCGGAAGAAGTCCTGCCAGTAGAAGTTGGCGATGGCCACCTTCTGGTCGCGGAATTCGGTCAGCCGGTTGAGGCCACTGTTGGTGTCCTTCTCCAGACGGTCGAAAAAGGCCAGGTTGTACTGATAGCGGTTGGCGGCATAGTTGCCGAAGAGGCGCACGCCGAGGTTCGTGTCGGAGAAGATGAAGCCGCGGAAGTCGCTCACGAACGGCTGCGAGCCGGCGCGTACGGAGACGAAATCGTAGTTCGGGGTGAGGACCTTCAGCAGGCGCTCATAGAAGAGCTCCTGCAGCGCCAAGTGGCTGTCGGTGCGCTCATTGCCGCGGCGGACGTCGGGCTTGAGGATGCCCACTTCCTCCACCCGGACGTGATTGAGGTTGCCGATGAGCGTGGCCTTCAATCGCTGCCGGACCGGCTGGAAGGCGGTCAAACCCTGGAACAGGTCCGCCGAAAGAATGAGGTTCTGGACGAACGCGCCCTGATCGTTCTTGCCGAAGAACGTGATGTTGCCGGGCCGGGCGCCGCTGGGATTGGCCGGCGTCGGCACGGCTCGCGATTCCACGAGGGAATCGGAAATGCCGGTCAGGTTGAGGAAGGTGTCGTTATGCCAGATGGGCAGATCGCCCTTGATGAGGTTCTGATTGTAAGGATCGAGCGTAATGCCCCGGTCGCCGATCCTGCGCGCTTGGACGTGCTCGTCGAGCTCATACGGCGGCGGGGTGATGCGCCAGCGGTCCGTCATCTCCTGGACCGCGTCAGGATTGGGCAGGATCGGATCGCCGTAACGGAACGTGCGCTCGATGCCCGGCTGGCGAACCACCAGGCCCGGCTCCTGAACGCGGAGGATCTGCGTGACCGAGCCTCCCCCTTCCGCCGAGGCCGTGATGTCGTAGGTGCCGGTCTTCATCGGCGCGGTCCAGAGCAGCTCCCACTGGCCCTCGGGGTCCGCGGTGGTCTGCCCTTTGCCCACGCCCTCGATACTGACCGTCACGACGACGTTGGGCGGCGCGAGACCGCGCACGGTGAAGGGAACGCCCGGCGCATAGAGAGGCTGGTCCTCATTGAGAGTGACGGTCTGCGCGAGCAGGGGAAACGCGCAAACCAGGATCAGCGTGAAGGCGGTCCGGAGTGTGGCCTTCCAACAACCAGTAACCAGCAAGGTGAAGGTCCTCAACTGCATGGACCACCCCCGCACTCCGTGACTCCTTCGGGTTGCCGGGGATACTTGAACATGGGCAGCCGCGCGCCGTCGAGGATGAGCTGGTCCGCCCAACGGTCACGGGGTGGAAGAAAATCGCCCGCCCCGAGGACGGTCACGTAGTCATCCTGCTCGATCCCGTCGCCGCTGACGCCCAGTCCGCCCACGAGCGCACCGTTGCGGACGAGGGGCGTGGCGCCGGCGAAGAAGGTCACACCGTTCTGGTTCGCAAAGAAAGGCTGGGTGCCCTGGCTGCACTGCTTGGTCACATTGCCGAGAAACAACGTGCTGTACCACGGACCCGGACGCGGATTGAAGACATTCGAGTCGATGCCCGGGGGATAGAAAGGCTGCGCGCCGAAGCCCACCGTGCGCGTGGTCACCCAGGTGCCGGCCGGCACCTGCGGCAGGTCGGTCCGGGCACTGGGATCCGCGCCATTGAAATAGACGACATTGCGCGCTTTGGCCGGAACGACGTCCACGGCATCGAAGAGGGCGTCTTCCATTCGATAATGCGCGAGGATGGAACCGTCGACGTCCACCACGGTAATGACCATACGGGCGTAGCTATTGAGCGGCAGCCGTACCTGCGCGCGCGTACGCTTCGACACGGCCACGGAACGAAGCACGATGTCGTTCACCTCGGCCGAGCTCAGGGAACCTCCCGCCTTGGGACCGACCAGGTATCCATTGGGCGCGCATCCGCCGGCATAGGGTCCATAGAGAAAGGTGCCGTTATTGACGCCGGGGGTAGAGCCGGCCGGCTGCACCAGACCGATGGGCAAGCCGTTGGAATTGAACCGAAGTTTCTGATTGGCGCCCAGGAACGGGAGCCGGATGCCTTCAATGAAGACGTTCTGAGGATCGGGGAGAGGATACGCAGGTAGCGGGATGATCGCGGCGGCGGCAAAGGCGCCGGTGACGGCGGCGAACTCGGCGAGGTCCGGATTGCCCGGAATGCCCACCACGCCGATGGCGCCGAGGAGCTTGCCGTTACTGACGATCCCCTCACTGATGCGGGCCAGACCGTTCCCGACCAGGCGAAACAGAGGAATTCCCCCCGCATTGACGGGACGATCGGAGACGGTCTGTGGATAAGGCGGGTCGTCAGGCAGGAGCTTGCCGGTGACGAGGCCCTTGCCACAGCCGGCGGAGTGCGTCGAGTCACAGAGAGGCTCGGCCACTCCGTCGCGATTGGCGATGAAGGCCGCAATGGTCCGGGCACGCACCACACACTGATTGGCGGCGGCCGGAAGGCCTTTCCAGTCCGCATTCAGGTCGCAGCCGCGGTTGGACTGTTCGATGCCGTACAGCGCACCCACGCTGGTATTGGTCAATCCCGGGGGGAAATGCACCTGACTGATGAAACGGATCGTGCGGGACGAGAGAGGAGCCTGACTATTACTGAAGAAAGCGGCGGTTCGAGCCACACCCAGAGCTTCGTCCGCATCGGCGATGGTCGCGCCGGCCTGTTGATAGACGGCCAGGGGGCGTCCCGTGCGATCGACGATGCCGACGCTGATCGGCGTGGGGCTGCTCACCGCGGCCAGCGCCGCCTCGGCGATGGTCTGGACTTCAGCGGGACTGAGCGATCCGAACGGATCGGGCGGACCGTCGCCGATCGAGCCATCCGTACAAGTCTGCTGCGCGGCAAAGCGCAAGACGCAACCGGGCAGCTCGGCATTCGCCACCGGCGAAATAAGGGCCGGCTTTCCGTCTCCGGCGCGCACGGAACGCTGTCTGCCCGCCGCGGCGTGACACGCCGGCGTCAGCGCGAGCGCAATCACCAGGGCACCGATGACACTCGAACGCACGCTTTCGCCTCCACTCACTCAGATCTGATAAACGAACGTGGCGGCATTATCCGCTAAAACGAGCACATCGCCACGCTTCAATTGCACTTCGGTGATTCTCTGTCCGGTGGCCGTGCCTAAAAACGTACCGTTGGTCGATCCCTGATCGATGGCCACGACCTTCCCATCGCGCGGCATGACGCGCACGTGCCGTTTGGAAACACGGCTGTCGTTGACCACGACCTGGGAGAGCTGGGCATCGCGGCCGATGTAGAACCCTTCCTCTTCAATGACGAAGCGCTGGCCTTCCAGCGGACCGGCGGTACAGAGGAGCATCCCATTCCATTGCACGAACTCCGTGCCGCTGGTCTTCCCTCCACCCGCCTTCTCTCCCGGTGCGGCGAACCGCGTGCGATCGCTTTCAGGAACCGCGGCCACTGCCGGCGCGACCGGAGCGGGAGCGACGGAAGGAGGAACCGGAGCCGGGGGCGGCGGAGCCGCGGATGCGCTTTGCAGGGGTGGAGGCGGCGGAGGCGCGGGACGCGGTGCGCCCCCCGCCGGACGGTCGTCCGGACGCGGCTTCAGCCGCTGGTACAAAGCAATGCCGATCGGAACGATCACGACCACCAAAAGAAGTGCAATCGCGATCAGCAGGATCTTGTCAATCATCCGCTCGTTCTCCCCCGAAACCGGCGGCGTCGTACGGATCGTGGACGCGGCTGCCGTGGCTGAAGCCAAAAGTGATCTCGAACGGACATGATACTCGTGACAGGTCTTGCAGCCACTCACTCTGATGGACTGCCCGGGACCGTGGCAGGTCACGCAGGCTTCCATCTTGGGCATCAGGACGGCGCTCGTCCTGGCGGATTCGCGTACACCCTTATGGCAGTTCTCACAACCGGCCCCCCGGTGCTGCTCGGGTGTGTGCGTGAAGGCGGATCCGGGGAACCAGCTCGTGAGGATCACGGGCGCCTGCGCCACCCAGCGGTTGTTCACCTTCTTCAGCTCGTGGCATTTTCCGCACTTGTCCTTGACCACGACCTCGGCGGCGTAGAAGGCGCGGGCGTCGGGAGTGACCACGGCCCTCTGCGAAAGCAGCCGGCGCACCTGATCGGGGGACTTCCCGAGGATGTCGCGGTTGCCGGCCAGGGTGCTGGTGATGAATCCGTAGACCAGCTGCGGGTCCCCGACGTGAGGGACCTGCTCCTTGGGAAGGTCGGGGTCGAAGGTGAGCAGGTGACAACGCTGGCAGTGCTTCTCGAAGTTGAGAGCGACGGGATCCGATTTCTTGCCCGAGACCACCATCGCGTGACAGCCCAGGCACTCCAGCACTTCCTTGCGTCCCCCGGCGTTCCGCACGCCTGTCGCCTTGAGATGGAGTTTGTGGTTGAAGCGGAGGTTGTCCGGATCGGCGGGCGCGACGATGGCCGGATGATCCACGCCAAACGCGGTGATCTTGCGGAGGACCGCGAAGGGATACTTCGGGTCGCTGCTGTTCGCCGCCTGGCGGGCCTCCGCGCTCATGTGCGCGGGAAGGTCGGCATGACACGTGGCGCAGGTGGCCTCGCTGACCTGCGCCAGGATGGCCTGCCCGCGATGTTCGGTGTGGCACTTCATGCACGGCGGTGAGCCGATCTCGGTCTCGGAGTGGACCTTGCGTTTGTGGCAGACCATGCAGCGCTCGTCTTTCACACTCTTCCAGGGGTCGTGACAGGCGTCGCACTTTCTGGCGATCGGCTGACCATCGACGAGCTGGCGGGAGTGGACCGAGGTGAGGCCGCCGGGCATGAAGGCCTGCTGCTTCTCGGGCTTGGTGACTTCGGCGATGGCGATGAAGGCGATGATCAGACCGAAGGCGATCAGGGAGAGCTTGGTGAGATAGGTCCGGTGCAGCCGGTACGCGGCCGCGTAATCGACGCGGAGCGCGCGCACCGGCTTGCCTCCGCCGGCCGCCGCAACCACCGGCGCCTCTTCTTCCTCCATGACCGGCGCGGCCTGCGACACATTGCGCTTGGCCTTGGTGACGATGCGCAGGAAGAGTGGCTTGGCGGGATCGGCCACCTGAACGTCGACCTTCAGGTCGCCGATCTCGATGACGTCGCCTTTGGCCAGCCGGGCCGTCTCGACCGGCTTCCCATTCACGTACGTGCCGGTGATGGAGCCCTTGTCGGTGATGGTGTAGCCGGCCGAATCGAGCGCGATCACGGCATGCTCGAGCGCGACGGCGGGGTTATCCGAGCGCAGTTCGGCGTTGGTCCCTCTTCCGATCCGCAGGGCATCCGCCCGAATCTCGCTCAGCGAGATCTGCCGGCCGACGACTTTCTGTATGACGAAGCTCATCGATGCTCTTCGCGGGAGTCCCTTCGCTGCTCATTGGTTGCTGGTTGCTGGTTGCTGGTTGTCTGGGGTGTGCGGACCGGACGACATGCTCGAACCACAACGCCGTTCGCCGAGATCCCGGCGCCCGTGCGACCCGCCGCAGACAACCAGCAACCGACAACCAGCAACCGAATCAAAACACCTTTCCGTAA
>JBDTOZ010000218.1:0-2311 GCA_039932995.1 Acidobacteriota bacterium
TGGCCTACTTGCCCCGCTCTTTATCCGCCACTTTCCGGGCGTGACGGGACTGACCGAGGGAGACATTGAGGGGGTTTGCGCGATCGAGGAAAGGAAGTGCGGGTCGAGCGCGCACGCCCAGCCAATTGCGGACCTCGATCAGGTACTGATGGTCGTGGGCGAGCTTGAGGCCCTGGGCGACCATGTCCAGAGACTTCTTGCGGTTCCCGGCCAGAGCGTAGACGCGGGCCAGATTGGCGTAGTGATCGCCGTTGTAGAACTCGAGGTCGATGGCCCGGCGGCAGAGGTCGATGGCCGGCTTGTACTTTTTCTGCACCAGTGCCACCGCCAGCCCAAAGTACGAGAGGCCGCTGGCGTCCTTCGGCGTCCGGATCGGCGGCGAGTCATCGGTGCCGTAGAGGTCGATGAAGAGCGTGAGGGCACGAAGGAAGTCTTCGTCGCGTGCTGCATGGATGGCATCTTCGAGCGTAGGCATCAGAGGGTTTCCCGCGAGCGCAACCGGTGCACGAATCGGGAGATTCTCTCCCGCTCTTCCTCGGTGGGGCCGACGAAGCGCATGCCGTACTTGGCCATGGCGCCGGTGAACTCCGCACGCAGGATCTCGGCCACGACCTGCAGCGGCTTCGGATCGGCAGGCAGATAGAAGTGCAGGCGCACCGGTCCTTCCTGCGGCAACATCCGCTGCACCTCGATGAGCATCCCGTTGGAGGAGATGTTCATGCTCCGGCCGAGGATGAACTGGCCGTTCTTCTCCAGCGAGACCTCGATCTTGGTGATCGTCCGCAACTGCCGGCGCACCGGAATGCGCGTGAGCCGTTCCACTTTCTGATCGAGCTCCGGCTTGTGCAGCGGCCGGAAGATCACGTCGTTGCAGCCGGCGGAAAGGCTGAGGTCTCCATGGTCGGGAGCGCCGCGGTCGCAGACCAGCAGCAGCGAGATCCCACGGGTCTCGTCATGAGTGCGAATGTCGCGGCAGAACTCGGGCGCGGTCATGTCGAACAGGTCGTATCCGAAGATGATCAGGTTGGGCTGTTCGTCGCGGGCCTTGACCAGCCCTTCCGAGCCGGCCAGTGAGGTCAGGATGGCCATGTCCCGGCGACGGAGGATGGTCTCCTGGAACAGGAGCGCTCCGCGGGAGTGATCGACGAGCAGGATTTTCCCGGAGAGGGCCGTGCTCATGCGGGCGTGATCTCCCGCAATCTCCCGACGGCGCGACCCAGATCCCCGATGAGCATGGTCATCTGTTCCGCAGTGTTCGACTTCCCCAGTCCGATTCGGATCGATCCCATGGCTGTCTCGTCGCTCACTCCGATCGCTTTCAACACCCGTGACGGACCTTTCTCCCCCGCACTGCACGCCGAGCCGGCCGACAAGGAGAACCGTTTCATGGCCAGGAGCAGCGACTCAGCGTCCACGCGATCGAAGCTGACGTTGAGATTCCCCGGCAATCTTAACTCCCGAGGTCCATTCACTGAAACGCCGGAGATCGATTCCAGCAGCCCTTCGCACAGGCGCTCCCGGAGTTGCGTCAGGCGTAAAGCCTCCTCGCCCATCTCCTGCGCCCGAAAATGCAGCGCCGCCGCGAAGCCGATCACACCCGGCACGTTCACCGTCCCGGAGCGCAATCCCCGCTCCTGTCCCCCGCCCACGATCAGCGCCGGAATCCGCACTCCCCGGCGGACCATGAGGGCGCCGATGCCCTTCGGGCCGTAGAGCTTGTGCGCGGAGAACGAGGCCAGATCGCACTGCGCGAGACCGAGCGGGATCTTGCCCGCCGCCTGCGTGGCGTCGGTGTGAAAGAGCACGCCGCGCTCGCGGCAGATCGCGCCCAGCTCCCCGATGGCCTGCACCGTGCCGATCTCGCCGTTGGCAGCCTCGATCGAGACCAGCCGGGTCTCCGGCCGCAGCGCCTCCCGCAACGTCGCAGGATCGATGAAGCCTTGCCGGTCCGGAGTCAGATACGTGACGTCCACGCCCCGCCTGGCCAGCCGCTCGGCAGGCACCACGATGGACTTGTGCTCGAGGGGACTGGTGATGAGGTGCTGGCCCGGCTGCACCAGATCGAGGACCATGTTGTTGGACTCGGTCGCGCCCGCGGTGAAGAGGATCTCCGGAGGCAGCACGCCGAAGAATCGCGCGATGGCCGCGCGCGCCTCTTCCACCGCCATGGAGGCCTTGCGCCCGTGCGCGTGTGTGATCGAAGCGGCGTTTCCAAAGTGCTCCGTAAAGTACGGCAGCATGCGCTCGACCACCCGCGGATCACACGGTGTCGTTGCGTGATGGTCGACGTAGATGACCTCGAAGGGCACGC
>JBDTOZ010000219.1:0-8274 GCA_039932995.1 Acidobacteriota bacterium
CCAACCGACACAACCGCCAACCGAAACTTGACATCCATCCCTGCCGCTCCTGTACACTCCGCTCGAAACGCACAAACCGACCGGTCGGCCTGTAAAACGTGGAGCCTTGCCCGACACCGGCTGAAGGTATCTTCGGACGACAAATCCATCGAGCAAGGGAGCGCCTCCATTGAACCTCAACCTGAAAGAGAAAGTGGTCATCGTCACCGGGGGGGCGGCCGGGATCGGGCGCGCCACGGCTGAGGCCTTCACGGCGGAAGGCGCAACGGTCGTGGTCTGGGATTTCCCGGACGTCGACGTCACGAAGAACGAGGCCGTGGAAGCGGCCACCAGGAAGGTAGTGGACGCCCATGGTCGCGTCGACATTCTGGTGAACAACGCCGGGATCGTGCGCGACTCGCAGCTCGTGAAGTGGAAGGACGGCGCGGTGCTGTCGATGATGGACGATGCCACTTTCGACGCGGTCATCGACGTCAATCTCAAGGGTGTCTTCTACTGCACCCGCGCCGTGGTTCCGCACATGATCGCCGGAGGCGGCGGGGTCATCCTGAATGCCTCATCGATCGTGGGGCTCTATGGAAACTTCGGGCAGACCAACTACGCGGCCACGAAAGCCGGCGTGATCAGCTTCACCAAGACCTGGGCCCGCGAGCTCGGGAAGTACAAGATCCGCGTCAATGCCGTCGCGCCCGGCTTCATCGCCACCGACATGGTCAAAGCCATGCCCCAGAAGGTCCTCGACGGCATGGCCGCGAAGACGCCCCTCGGAATCGTCGGCGAGCCTTCGGACATCGCCAACGCCTACGTCTGGCTCGCGAGCGACGCCGCCAAGTTCGTACACGGCACGGTGCTCAGCGTGGACGGCGGACTGGTGATGGGAACGTAGCCATTCTTCCGTCGTCGAGATGGCGGCCGCGCGAGCGACTCGACCACTCGAAGACTGGTCGACGCGAAGACTCCTATGACTTACGCAAACATCGTCAGCACGGGGATGTACCTCCCGCCGATCGAGATCACCAACGACGCCCTGCGTGCGCGGTTTCAGGAACAGGCGCCGGAATTCGTCGACAAGATGCAGGCTTCGACAGGGATCCTCAGCCGGTGGTACGCGCCGGAGGATTGGTCCGCCTCCGACCTCGCTCTGCGCGCTTCCCTGCAGGCGTTGGAGCGCGCCGGGAAGAGCGCCGGTGATCTGGACCTGATCATCCTGGGGACGGATTCGCCGGACTACATCACGCCGGCCACTTCGGTCGTGTTGCAGGGAAAGCTCGGGGCGAAGGATGCCGGTACCTTCGACGTCGGCTGCGCCTGTGCCTCGTTCCCCACGGCCCTGTCCAGCGCGGCCGGCCTCATGTCCACGAATCCCGGACTGAAGTGCGTGCTGGTGGTCTCGGTCTATCAGATGCACAAGCTGGCCGCGGAAAACGATCCCATGATTTTCTTCTACGGGGACGGTGCCGGAGCGGCCATCCTGGAGAGGGGAGAGGCGCCCGGCTTCGTCTCCGCCGCCTTCCAGGCGGACGGCACGTATGCGAAGAATTGGTTGATTCAGGCCGGAGGCACGGCGGAGCCGTTCACCGCGACCGCGGTGGAGGAGGGACGGCATCTCGTGAAGATGCTGGATCGCTACCCGCCGGAGATCAACAACGATGGCTGGCCGAGGCTGGTGCGTAAGGTTGCGGCGAACGGCGGATTCGGGTTGGAGGAGATCGACTTCCTCATCTTCACCCAGGTACGCAAGCCGACCATCGAGCTGGTCATGAAGGACCTCGGCCTGCCGATGGAGAAGACGCACACGATCATGGAGCGCTGGGGCTACACCGGCTCGGCCTGCATCCCCATGGCCCTCGACGATGCGTTGCAGCAGAAGAAGATTCGTCCCGGAGACCTCGTGGTCATGATCGGCTCGGGCGTCGGCTACAACCAGGCCGCGGCCGCGTTCCGGATGCCGCGCCAGGAGGCGCGTCTCTTTGGAGATTAATTCGGCGGCCGACTTTCTGCGCGTCACGCGGGGCGCACTCACTGCATCGGGATTCGTGCGCCAGGAATCGGCGGGGACGGTCTGGTGGACGTCAGCGCCGCGCGAAGAACAGCCGGTGCTGGTCCTGCTGCACGGCGCGAACGATCACGCCGGCACGTGGTTCACCGTTGCGGCGGCCCTCGCGCAACGCTACCGCGTCATCCTTCCCGATCTCGCGGGACACGGCGAGAGCGAGCCGCACTCCGGCCCGATTCCGATCTCGCAGGTCCTGGCGCGCCTCGAACAGGTCATCGGCGAAGAGCGCCACATCACGCTGCTGGGCAACTCCCTCGGCGGATGGATCGCGCTGCTCTACACGCTTCGCCATCCGGAGCGCGTGTCGCGGCTCGTGCTGGAGACGTCGGGCGGGCTCAATCGTCCGTTGTCCGCTCCGCTCGCGGCGCGCACGCGCGAAGAGGCCGCGGTCATCCTGCGCGCGGTACACGGTCCGTCGTATGAGGCCCCGGAGTGGGTCGTCGAATCGCTTCTGCAACGGGCCGCGGACTCGCCGATGCTGCGGCTCACCGAACTTCTCGAGCACGACGTCGAGCCGCGCCTGGGCGAGATCCGCGTTCCGGCCACGCTCCTCTGGGGCGCGGACGATGGCGTGCTTCCGCTGTCCTATGCGAAGGACCTCCAACGGGCCATCCCCGGCGCGACGCTCCAGGTGATCGAAGGGGCAGCGCACATCCCGCACATGCAGCAGCCGCGGAGATTCCTGGAATGTTTGACGGCGATCTCCTGAAGGAACGCGCCCGAGTCACTCCCGACCGCCTGGCCGTCGTGTCGGTCGAGACGGGAGCACGCCTCACGTATGCGCAGTTGAACGAGCGCGCCGAACGCGCCGCAGACACGCTTCGTTCCATCCTCCGCCCCGGCGACCGATTCGGACTCCTCGCGCACAACTGCGTCGAGTTCCTGGAGCTCTTCTTCGCCGCCGGCAGGGCGGGCGTGATCGTCGTGCCTCTGTCGACGCGCGCCACCGAGCACGAACTGAAGCACATCGCCGCGGACTGCGACATGAAGGCGGTCTTCTACGGCGACGAGCACGAGACGGTGACGCGGTCGTTGCCGGTTCCCGCGGGTCATTGGTCTGTACGGCATCGGCAGGAAACGGCGCCCGCCACTGAGCGGTCGTCGTCGAGTGACGAGGATGTCTACTGTCTCCTCTACACGAGCGGCACGACCGGCAAGCCGAAGGGCGTGATGATCCCGAAGCGCCAGCTTCTGTGGAACGGGTACAACACCGCCCTGAACTGGAGCCTGCGCGACGACGACGTCACTCCGATCTTCACGCCGCTGTATCACGCCGGTGGCCTGGCCGCATTCTGCATCCCCATCTTCTGTACCGGGGGCACAGTGGTGCTGCACCAGTCGTTCGAGGTGGACGAGGTCTGGCGCACGATCCAGAACGAGCGTTGTACGGTGGTCCTGGGCGTGCCGACGATCTGGAAGCTGCTCATGGAGGCGCCGCAGTTCGCCACCGCGGATCTCACGCACGTGCGCTGGTTCATCTCGGGAGGCGCGCCGCTGCCGCAGTACCTCATCGACGCGTATCAGAAGCGCGGTGTCGTGTTCAAGCAGGGGTATGGCATGACCGAGGTGGGCGTGAACTGCTTCACCATGACCGTGGAGGATTCCTTCCGCAAGCCGGGCTCGATCGGCCGGCCGATGTTGTTCACGGAAGTGAAGCTGATCGACATGGACGGCGGCGTGGGGGAGATGGTCATCCGCGGGCCGCACGTTTCGAAGGGCTATTGGAACAACGAAGCCGCCACCCGCGAGTCCTACCTCGACGATGGGTGGTTCTGCACAGGCGACCTGGCCCGGCGCGACGACGAAGGCTTCTTCTTCATCGCCGGCCGGCGCAAGGAGATGTTCATCAGCGGGGGCGTGAACGTCTATCCGGCGGAAATCGAGCTGGAGCTGGTGTCGCACCCGTTGGTCGCCGACGCCGCGGTCGTGGCCGTGGCCGATGAGACCTGGGGGGAAGTGGGGGTGGCGTTCGTGGTGGGATCGGTCTCCGCGGACGAGCTTTCCTCGTACCTCGCGTCGCGCATCGCCAGGTACAAGCTGCCGCGCCGTTTCGTCTTCGTGGAGGCGTTGCCGCGCACGGCGTACGGCAAGGTGGTCAAGGCCTCACTGCTCTCGCTGCTGGGCTGATGGGGAAGGGCCGCGAGGGCCACTCGGGACGGCGACGTCAGGATAGACTGCTCGAAGATGACCCAGATCGAACGCTCGGAAAAATCGAAGCAGCAGATCCTCGATTCGGCTCTGAAGCGCTTCTCGCACAAGGGCTATGGTGCGACCAGCGTGCGCGACATCGCCGAGGAGGCGGGGCTTTCGAAGGGGAACGTCTATCACCACTTTCCGGACAAAGAGGCCATCTTCCGCGCGCTCATCGACCGGTACTTCGAGGCCATGTCCCAGCCGGAGTTCCCCTTCAACCGCGCCTTGGCCGCGGGAGCGTTTCCGGAGAATCTGGAGGCGCTGGGAAACTCGATCCGCGACGTGATCCTCGATTACCGCGAATACATTGCCCTCATCTACGTGGACGTCGTCGAGTTCGACGGCGAGCACGTGCGCAAGTTCTACGAGAACATGGCCGAGCGCTTCAATGCCTTCATGAAGGCCACGGGCATGGAGCAGGAGCTGGAAGACAAGCTGGCCCCCGGACTCTCTCCCGTCTCCGCGGTCATGTTGGCGACGCGCATCTTCTACAACTACTTCACCGTGGAGATCCTCTTCGGCGTGAAAGACCACTTCGGCAAAGAGACCGACGCCGCCGTCCGCGAAATCTCGCGCATCCTGCGCGACGGAATGCTGCGCTGACCCTTCAGTAGGCAGGGCGCAGTTGACTGTCTGTGATCAGTGACCCAGGTCCTGAGTCGGCAGGAGTGACCTTCGTACTGATGTTGCTGGTTGCTGGTTGTCTGCGGTGTTCGCCCCGAGGCACCGATGCCGGTAACAAGACGTTAGCTTCCACGCCGGAGGCGTGATGGACATCAGCCGGGGGCAAGCGCCGAAGGCGTGCCGCCCCCGGACAGACGCACCCCTTGGTAGCGCCCCGGCAGGGGCGCGGGAACCCGCGAGGCTGCAGGTGGATTGGGCCTGGGAACGTGGGATCCGGCGGCGCGCTTGCCACCGGTCCCACGTTCACGCCGCGTCGCGGCTTGAGCTCCTGCCGACAGAGCACGACCTACTCGTACTTCCTGGCGTGCTTCGACTTCTTTTCGGTGATGCCGAGGGACTCCCAGCGGGGATCGCGGTGGAGAGCGTCGAGATCATCGTCGTCGTCCGCGTAATCGGCGACGTCGAAGCCGGCGTTGCGGGCGCGGCCGAGCCAGTCGAAGGCCGCGTCGCGGTTCCCCTGCCGGGCGTAGGCGCAGGCCATGTTGTACGACGAAGTGCCGACGCGATACTTCAGGTCCATGCTGCGGCGGAACGCCTCCGTGGCCGTCGCGAAATCGCGAGCCTGCAACGAGACGAAACCGAGGTTGAACCAGGCCCGGCCCGAGCCCGGATACTTCGCGGCCATCTCGCGGTGATGGTCGACCGACTCGCGCCAGTTGTCGAAGAGCAGGCGCGCGCCGCCCGCGCAGCATCCGCGCAGCCCCAGATCGTCCGCTTTCTGACGTAGCGCGGCGAACCCCGGCTGCTTGCGGAGCAGGGCCACGTCAGGGTCGTTCGAGAACTTGTCGTCGTCCGAGAACCCGTTGTCGACGGCCTTCTCCAGCCAGGCCATCCCATTCTGGGCGTCGCCTTTGAGCGAGTACGCGCAGGCGATGTTGTAGGTCGCCGCGCTCACGTTCGTGTCCAGCGCGATGGCCTTCTGGAACGCTTCGATGGCGGAGTCGAGCTGGCGCAGGCGGAGCAGATCGAACCCGACGGAGAACCACTCGCTGCCGGTGCGGTCGCGCGACGGTCCATGGACGCTCTCGGCGATCGCGTCGACCACCGCTTCGGCGATCGAGGCATCGGACTCCACCTTGCGTCCTTCCTTGAGAGCCGTGAAACGCTGCACCGTCTTCGTCACGCGCCGCGTGGCGGCGTCCTTGATCCTCGCTTCGAGCAGACGCTGGAAGCGCGGATCGCCGCGGATCGGATCAAAGTCCGAGTCTTCGGCGATGTGATCGAAGTCGTCCCAGCCCGCCGCGATGGCCGCGTCGAGCTCGGCCAGGGCGCGATCGGGATTGTCGAGCAGAGCCCACGAGCAGGCCGCGTTGTAGAGCGCGGTCTCGCGCCGGTAGCCCTCGTCCGCCGAGCGGCGGAAGGCCGCCGCCGCTTCCGCGTACCGGTCGCTGCGATAGAGGTCGTAGGCGCGGTCATACCGCTCCTCGGCGTCGCGAGGCTCGCGCAGCCAGCGGTCGGCGCGCTTGTCGTACTTGCCGAGCCGGGCCAGGAGGAAGTCGCCGATCTTCTCGAGATCCGGCGTCACCGTCACTTCGGAGGTGCTGGCCTTCGACGGCCCTTCCTCGATCTGCACCGGCGCGCTCTTTTCCTTTGCGGGACCGGCGATCAGACGCAGGGCGGAGACCGGGATGATCACGGCCACGGCCACGGCGCAGGCGATGGCCACGCTCCGGCCGCTGAACACGCGACGGGTCACGTCGCGCTTGAGGATCGAAAGCAAACGCCCTTCGAGCTGGGACTTGCGCGACATCGCCAACGTTACGGAGCGGAAGGGATCGAAGGCCGGCATCGACTTGGCGATCTCCAGCAGTTGATCCGCGTACTCGGACGGCTTCGTTCCACCGGCCAGCACCAGATCGTCGCAGGCCCGCTCGCACTCACTGCGTCCGGCGCGCTCGAGGGACCACGCCAACGGATGAAACCAGAACAACGACAACGCGGCCCGCGTGAGAAGCAACGACCCGCCGTCGGAACGCTTCAAATGCGCGAGCTCGTGCAGCAGCACCACCCGCAGTCGCTGCACGGGCCAGCTCTCTGACTCCGCCGGCAGGAGCAGCACCGGCCGGAAGATGCCCCAAACCACCGGCACCGCCACGCGGCGCGAGCTGAGGAGCCGCACCTCGGGCACCAGGGCCAGGCGCTCACGCGCCGCGTCCAGCTCCCGGAGGGCGACCACGGACGTGATCTCTTCGGCGTGCCGCACCACCAGCCACACTCCGAACATCCCCATGAGCATGTGCGCCAGCATGAGCAGCGTTCCGGTGATGAGCGCCAGAACGATGATTCCTTTCCAGGTCGCGCGAATCACCTTCGACGACCGCTCGATCGCGCTGATCGGTTTGTCGGCCAGGCCGCTGGCCTTCACCACGGAGACCGCCGTGGCGAAGGGGGTGATCTCGAGATCCGACACTCCCACCGTGGCCACCTGCGTGCCAGGACCAGCCGCGGCCGCGGCCACGGGCGCACTCGGCGCGGGAGGCGCGGCGCTGGCTACCCGGGATTGCACCCCGACCTCCCAGGCCGGCGCGAAGAACGTGACCAGCGGCATCACCGCCACGCCGATGAGCGTGGCCGTGGCGATGAGGTGTTTCGTGGCCGCGGAGGCGCGGGGCAAGGCCGCCAGCAGCAGACGGACGATGGCCAGGATCAGTGTCGCTTTCACGACCATCCAAAGCATCCCCTCGGCGGCGTCAGCGGACTGCAATCGTGCGGCGAGCTCGAACAGGGTGATCATCAGCGTCCTTCCTTACGGGCCTCGTCGATCAAGAGGGAGAGGCGGTCCAGTTCCTCGCTCGTCAGCTTCCCCTTCTGCCGCTCGATCAGCGTGGCCACGACGTTCTCGGCCGAGCCGTCGAAGAACGTGGTCAGGAGCTGGTCGAGCGCCGAAAGGCGCACCTTCTCGCGATTGTGCGTAGGCGTGTATACGTACCGGGCGCCGTCATGTTCATGGCGCAGGTGCCCCTTCTGCTCGAGCACTCTCAGGGTGGCCCGGACCGCCGAATAGCTGGGCGGCTCCGCCATCGCCTCCATGACTTCACCGGCGGTGGCTTTCTCGCGCGCGAAGATGAGGTTCATCATCTCCCTTTCGCGACGGCTGAGCGGGTCCTGCTGTTTTTTTAGCATGTGCTGGAAATCTAGCATCTCGAGTCAGGAGTGGCAAGGGGGACACGGAAAGTTCACATTGGTTGGCGGTTGGCGGTTGTCGGTTGACGGTTGGCGGTTGGCGGTGGGCGGGAGTTCTCGTGTTGATAGGTCGTCGTTTGGCAGTTTGGCCATTGTCGCGGGGAGTGCGCCGGGCAGAATGCCCGCGCCCCATGGCTCATCGCGCCAAGGCACTCCGG
>JBDTOZ010000220.1:0-5866 GCA_039932995.1 Acidobacteriota bacterium
GCTTCTTGCCGCCATTCACCGGCGCCTCGGCATGTACACTGAGGGCAGGCAGCACCGCGTACACAGGAGGGCATCGAATGGATCGTGCGAAGACTTCAGGATGGGTGGCTCGGGTGGGTGGGGTTTCGACGAAACGGCTCGCGGCTTTGCTGCTCGTGCTGGCCGCGTTGCCGCTGATCACGGTCTCCGCTTCCGCGCAGAGCGACATTGACTTCGATCCGGCCATCACTCAGGAAGAGTTCGCCTCCTTCTCGCGGCTGGTGGCGCAGGGGATCTATGCGTCGCCGGTGGATCCGGCGCGGGCGCGGGGGCTGCTCGGCTTCGATGTCGGGGTGGCGGCCACGGCCATCCCCGTGGATACGAATGCATCCTATTGGCTCAAGAGCGTCGGCGACGATTTCTCGATCAGCGATCACGTGGTCGTGCCGCGGCTCGTGGCCTCGAAGGGTCTCTCCTTCGCCACGCTCTCGGCCATGTACTCGAAAGTCCCGGACACCGAGATCCAGCTCTGGGGCGCGGCCATCGACGTTCCGATCCTCAACGGCGGGGTGGTCACGCCCACGGTCGCCGTGCGCGGCGCCTACTCCACGCTGCAGGGCGTCGACGAGCTGGAGATGAAGACGTACGGTTTGGAACTGTTCATCTCCAAGGGATTCGGACCGATCACTCCCTATGCCGCGGCCGGTCGCGCCCGCAGTGATTCCACGGCCACGATCGTCCTCCCGTCCGGCACGCGCTCGCTCACCGACGAGGCGGATTCGAACCGTTTCACGGTCGGCGTGAAGCTCTCGCTGCTCCTCCCCAAGATCATCGTGGAAGCGACGCAGGGAGAGGAACGGAGCTACGCCGCGAAGGTGAGTTTCGGTTTCTGAGGGCTGCCCGCGGCCCTCGGTGAGCGACACGTCTACTTGGCGGCTGGGGTGGTCTTCTTCTTCGGCGCTGTGGGCGGGAGGCCGAGGGCCTTGTTGATGGCGTCCATGGTGAAGGCGCCGTCGGGACCGAAGCCCATGATCTGGCCGTTGACGAGGTAGGTGGGGGTGGAGGCCACGCCGACGGCGAAGGCGCGGCTGACCTGATCGAGCAGGGCCTGGCGCTCGGACTTGGATCCGTAGATCTTCTGGAAGGCGGCCTTGTCGACGTCGTTGTCCTCGACCCAGTTCTTGATCACGTCGTCGATCTTCTGCTTACCGATCGACTCTTGATTCTTGAAGACGAAGTCGACGTATTGCCAGTACTTGTCCGGCGCCACGCGCTGGATGGCGCGCGCGGCCATGGCCGCGGGGAGCGACCACTCGTGATGCTCGAAGAGCGGCAGGTCGAGCCGGGCGTAATTCACCTTGGCGAGGTTCTTCTTGATGATCGGCTCGATCTGCTCGTGCGCGCGGGCGCAGGTCGGGCACTGAAAGTCGGAGAGCTCGAGGATCTCGACTTTCGCGGCGTTGCCGCGGCGGGCGGCGTTCGTGGAGCCGAGGCTTTCTCGCAGCGTGCGGGCCGGCTCGGTGGTGAGCGTGCCGCGGAAGCCGACCACGAGGAACTGGCCGCTGGCGTCGAGGAAGCCGTTGTAGGCGAACGGCCCGTACGGAGTCGGGTGGACGATGGTCACCACCTTCAGTCCATCCGCGAGGGGAAACGGGGCCACGTTCGCCGTGACCTGTTTGCTGAGCAGGCGCGTGGCCTCCTCGGAGATGCGCACGTTCGCGGGACGGTTGTCCTTCGGCAGCTCGATTACCGAGCCGATGAGTACGGCCTGCGACTTCGGCGAGTAGAGGACGTACTTCCTCGTGCCGCAGTACTGGTCGGACGAGCGCACGGTCATGATGTTCGACTGGAAGTTCGTCGGTCCGGGTGCGGTGGACGCCTCGAACGTGACCGTGGCGTCGGCGCAGCGCGGCAGGACCTTGGCCGCGTATGCCTTGAGCGTGGCATTCGGGTCGAGGCTCTGGGCCTGCAGTACGGCCGAGCAGAGGAGAAGCGCGAAGGCAAGGAGAGCTCGTTTCATGGCGATCAGTGCCCGTTAACAGTGCGATAGCCGCGTTCAATCCACGCGTCCAGTCCGCCGGCGATGTGGACGACGTTGCGGAAGCCGGCCACGGTCAGCAGTTTCGCCGCCACCGCCCCGTCGGTCCCGTTCTCGCCGTAGACCAGCACCGTGTCGTTCTGATACGGCAGCAGCTCCGGGAGCTGCCGCTCGATGGTCTCGAAGGGGACGCTGAGCGCGCCCGCGATGTGACCGCTCGGTCCTCCGAACGTGTCGCCCGGACGGACGTCGATGATCACCACCTGCCGCGAGTCGAGCATCATCTCGTTGGCCACCGGAGGCGCGACTTCGGCGTAGCCACCCTCCGTCATCGAGACGCCGACGGTCTTGCAACCGGACAGAGCCAGCGCCGCGAGGAGGATGAAGGAGGAAAGACGCAGGGTGCGCTCTCGCAAGTGAGGCTTCGGCTGTTCGGCCTTGTTCATAAGATCTCCAGTTCAAATTCGGCGCGGACTTCGCCGACGTGCGTGCCGCTGTAGTTGTACAACGCGCCATTCCGGAACCGCTCCAGGGGCGGGCGCGCGTCGAGGTCGATGCCCAGCAGTTCCAGGACGCGGAGGATGACGGGATTGCGTCCGCGCTCCATCGATCCGTCGTCGATCTTGAGGGCGATCCCGACGGCGGCATCATCGGCGAGCCGCAGTCTGCCCGTCAATTCGGACGAGAGCTCGGGGGTGAGGGCCATGGAGTAGAAGCCTTCCGCCCCCTCCTTGGCCAGCAGGTCGCCGCCGAACGCGGCCATGAGGGGCGTGGTCATGCTCCAGTGGCCGGCCACGTAATGCGGAAAGGTGGTCATCGCTTCTACGACGTGCGAGGCGCTCTCTCCGTATCGGTCGTCGTCCCTGGCGGCCATCAGCCGCGCGTAGGCACGGGCGGCGCGATAGAGAGTGAGGAAGAAGGCCGGGGCACCGCAGCCGTCGATGGCCAGCGGGATCTCTTCCGGTTCGAGTCCCGCAAAGTCGGCCAGCGTGGACCGCATGAGGATCTGCAACGGATGATCGTGATCGATGTAGCGCGCCGCGGGGACATCCATGACCTGCGCGGCCAGGAGCATCCCGGCGTGCTTGCCGGAACAGTTGTTGTGCAGCGGCGAAGGAGGCTCGCCGGAGGCACGCAAGTCGGCGGCGGCTTTTTCGTCGTACGGGTAGTGAGCCCCACAGAGCAGGTCTTCCTCGTCGAGCTCACCCTTCCGCAGCAGCGCCGCCGCGGCGGCGACATGAACGGGCTCGCCGCCGTGCGAGGCGCAGGTGAGCGCGATCTCCTCGGCGGTCAGGTCGAACTCGGCCACTCCGCCGTACTCCAGCAGAGGAATGGCCTGAAACGGCTTGGCCGCGGAACGAAGGCAGGTGCGCAGGCCGGGGTCGCCGGCGAACGCCAGCAGCGTGCCCCGCGCATCGACGACCGCAATCGAGCCGCGATGGACCGACTCGAGTTGCGTGCCGCGATAGACACGCGTCAGGGGAACGCTCATGGCCGCGAGTCTAGCGGTTGCACGGCCGGGGAGGAAGTCGTACAGAGGAGTGCCGGCGTCTCGAGAAGGACGAGAGGCCTCTGTACTACTAACCACGAGTTCTTCGCGCGAGGCGAAGATTTGCGGGCGGAGCATGGAGCGCCGGCGTCCTCGCCGGCTGGCCCGTGGGCGTCTCGCCCGCGAGCCTTCTTGCGAGAGCGGTGATTACTGCCCCTCGCACGTTTCCCCCGCCCGCGGCGAGGACGCCGCACGGCCAGCCGGCGAGACGCCGGCGTTCCTTGGGTTGCGGGCGAAGCCCGCGCTGTGGAGCGGTGGACTTTAGTCCACCGGGCACTCGCGAGAAGTGAGCCGTGAGCCGTGTGAGTTTTCTCGCCACGCTCGCGTCGAGAGCCGCGAAGGGCAGAGGGGCCGATCTTCGCGAGAGCGACGGTGGACTCAAGTCCACCGCTCCACTGGACTGGAGTGCAACCGCGGGCACGCGTGCCTCGCGCCCGGACGCCGGCGCTCGTACTTTTACCGAACGTCCCAGCGCTCCGTGGAAAGGAATCAGGCCTGAGCCGGTGCGCCGCTTTCGGCGGAGATGGCCTCTTCCTCGGTGCCGTAGATCTTGAAGACGGCATCGAGCTTGGCCAGCTTGAGGAGCTTCTGGATCCGCTCGGAGGGGTTGACCAGGATCAGCTTCCGGTTCTGGCCGGAGAACTTGCCGAGGTAACCGACCATCTCGCCAATGCCGGTGGAGTCGATGTAGTCGATCTTGGTGAAGTCGATGATGACGTTCGTGCTCTCGTTCTTGAGCACGTTCTCCAGCGCGGAGGAAAAGAACTCGGCGCTCTCGCCGAGCTTGATGAGGCCTTCTACATACAGAATCGTGAAGTTGTCCAGGTGCTTCTTTTCTACGATCACAACTGCCTCCGAACCGAATTCATCATGAGCCGGCACGGCCGGCGGCGCTGGTTGGCCAAGCCCCAGGCCCGCCGTTCGAGCGGAATTGCCGGCCTCGTCGCGTGGGATGACCTCTTTGATGTCATCAGAAACGCATAGCAAAGGGACTGCCAGTGATCAGGCCGGCGCGCCGCGGCAGCGGGCCGCTTCCATTCTTCCGCGCGCCGGCTCAGAGCCCCACCTTCACGGCCACCACCGCGTTCATGCCGCCGAAGCCGAATGAGTTCGAGAGGAACGTCCGCGCCCCGGCCGGCCGTGGCTCATGGGGAACGTAGTCGAGGTCGCAGGCAGGATCGGCTGCGTCGAGGTTGATCGTGGGCGGCAGAAACCCGTCCGCGAGCGCGAGCAGCGAAGAGGCGATCTCGATCGCGCCGGACGCGCCCATGGCGTGTCCGTGCATCGACTTGGTCGAGCTGACCGGGGGTGCCTGTGCTCCGAAGACCGCGCGGATGGCCGCGCTCTCGGTGGCGTCGTTGGCCCGCGTGCCGGTGCCGTGCGCGTTGATGTAGCCGACGTCGTCGGGATTCCAGTGCGCGTCGGCCAAGGCCAGACGCATGGCCCGGGCCGCGCCGTCGGCGGAAGGGTCGGTGACGTGGCCGGCGTCGCTGGTCGCTCCGGAGCCGGTCACCTCGCCGAGAATCTCCGCTCCGCGGCGCTGCGCGTTCTCGAGCGACTCCAGCACGAACACGGCGGAGCCCTCCGCGAGGACGAGACCTTTGCGGTCGGCGCTGAAGGGACGGCAGGCGCGGGCAGGCTGCTCGTTGTCGACGGCCAGCACGCGCAGCGCTTCCCAGGCCTTGATGATCCCGGGGGAGAGGGGCGCGTCCGTACCGCCCGCGAAGACCGCATCGGCCTGCCCGCTGCGAATGGCTTGCAAGGCCAGGCCGATCGCGTGCGCGCTGGACGCGCACGCGGAGACCACCGCGTACGAGACTCCCTTCGCGTTCATTCGGCGGGCCACCGCGGCGCCGGCGGCGTTGTACATCGAGGAGGGGATGCCCATCGGATGCACCCGCGCCCCTTCGCCATAGAGCCGCCGATAGTTGGCGTCGAGGGTCTCGCAACCGCCGAGACCCGTTCCAATCAACACGCCCACGCGTTCCGGGTCAGTGTCCAAAGCACCCGCCTGCGCAGCGGCCTCCTCGGCGGCGAGAAGCGCGAATCGCGTGAAGCGATCGTGGGCCCGGTGCTCTTCCGCATACGCTTCCGTCGGCACTTCGCCCGCGATGCGGCAGTTCAGCAGCGTGGTGTCGGTGTTCTCGAGCAGCCGGATCCCGCTGCGCGCGTGGCGCAACGCGTCGAGCATGGCGGCCTTGCCGCGCCCGAAAGGGGAGATCACTCCGATGCCGGTGATGACGACTCTCACGTTTTCTCCGAGGCGCAGGGGTGACTCTGTTCGCTGCGTTCTGAAACCC
>JBDTOZ010000221.1:0-7549 GCA_039932995.1 Acidobacteriota bacterium
CGAGGAACCCCTCGTAGACTGGACGACTCGACGACTCGACGACTGGTAGCGGCCATGCTGCTCCTTCTCGCCGCCTGCGCGTCCACTCCCAAAGTGCCCCTCACCTCCCCGCGTTGGGACGAAATGCCCGCTCCGGTACTCGATGCACTCTGCGCGCGACTGCAGATGGATGCGATCGGGAACGGCTCGCCGGTGGCCATCGTCGGCACGACGCGACCGCTGGCCAACCCGCAAACGATGTCCGCCCTGGCCCTGGTCAGCCGCGGGGCACGCTCCAGCCGCAACCGCATCGCGGAGGCTGCCGCGGACGCGAACCGCATGATCCCCATTCCCACGGAGGGGACCGCGTGCAGTTGGCAGGTCATCCCCGCCAACCAGATCGACCGTCACCACGACGAAATGCTGGTCGAGCTCTCCGCGCCCATGCTTCACCCGTTCGCCTCTCGCCAGGCCGGCCTCTTCGCCCGGGTTTCCGTGGGAGGTCAGGGAGCGTCGTGGTACTGGGTCTCCCTCGTCCCCACCGGCGACACCTGGACGGTCTCGCAGGTCGGCGTGCTGGTCCAGTAGCTCTGTTGCTGGTTGCTGGTTGTCCGCGTCCCCTCACGCCCAGTTGTCGATCCAGTATTGCAGCATCACTACGGCCCACAGCGCCTTGGCGTGGTTGGCGTGGCCGGAGCGGTGCTCGGCCAGGAGGGTGGTCACGCGGGGCTCGTCGACGAGGCCCTGTTCGCGGAGACGTTTCGGCGCCAGCAGGCGATCGACCTCGGCGCGGAGGCCGCGGTTGATCCAGCCGGCGATCGGGACGCTGAGGCCGCGCTTCCTGCGGTAGATGACTTCGCGCGGAATCCACTTCTCGGCCGCCTTCTTCAGCACCCACTTCGTGGTCACACCGCGCAAACGAAGGTCGCGGGGCAGGGAGAGGGCGAACGCGGTGACGTCGCGGTCCAGGAAGGGCGCGCGCGCTTCCACCGACGAGAGCATCGTGGCACGGTCCACCTTCACCAGCAGGTTGTCGCGGAGGTAGCTGCGGTAATCGAGGAGCATGGCCCCGGTCAGCGGATCGTCGCCCGGTGCGTCGACGTCCGGCAGCGGATTCGACGCCAGGCCGGTCCCGAACCAGCGCAAGTGCCGTTCGGCCCACGGCCGTTCCGCATCGCTGACGAAGCGCTTCAGCAGATATTCGAGCGTGACCTTCTTGCCTGACGACGGCAACGCGAACGCCAGCTTGCGCACCGCCCCGCGCACGAACGCGGGCAGGGCATCGTACTTGGGGGCGATCTTGTGTCCCAGGTAGGTCGGATAGCCGCCGAACAATTCGTCCGCACCCTCCCCGCTGAGCACCACCTTCACATGCTCGCGGGCCGTGCGCGCCAGCAGAAACGTCGGCAGGATGGCCGGATCCGCCAGAGGCTCGGCCACGCGCGTGGTCACATTCACCAGCGCCTCGTGCAGCGTCTCCTCGTCCGTGCGCACCGGCACGTGACGTGTGCGCATCTGCCTGGCCAGCACCGCCGCATCGCCGCTTTCGTCGTAGGAGGACTCGGCGAACTGCGCCGAGAACGTGTGTACTTTGTCCACACCGATGGCCTGCGAAGCCAGCGTGGCCAGCACCGAGGAGTCCAGGCCGCCGCTGATGAACACGCCCACCGGGACATCCGACATCACCTGCTTGGTGACGGCGTTCTCGATCAGCCGCTGCGTCTCCCGCACCGCGGCGGCCGGATCGATCGGCTCGATCGTGAACGCGGTCGGATCCCAATAGCGCACGGTCTCTTCGCCGCCGTCGCGGAAGATCATGTACGTGCCCGCGGGGACGCGCCGGATGGCCGCGAACGGCGTGCGCGGCTCGGGGACATATCCGAGCGTCAGGTACTCATCGATGGCCACCCGGTCCAGCTCGCGCGAGAGCTCGGGGTATTGCAGGAGGCACTGCAATTCCGAAGCGAAGAGCACTTCGCCGTGGATGCGCGTGTAGAAGAGCGGCTTCTCCCCGGCGCGGTCGCGCGCGAGCAGCAGCGTCTGCGTCCGGTCATCCCAGATCGCCAGACCGAACATGCCGTCGAGCTGCTCGACCGCCTTCGCTCCCTCCGCGAGGAACAACGGGAGGATGGTCTCGACGTCCGAATGCGAGCGGTAGGGATAGTCCGGGAAGCGCGTCCGGATCGAGCCGGCGTTGTAAATCTCCCCATTCGCCTCGAGCCAGACCGCTCCATCCGGCGAAGCGAACGGCTGATCGGCACGCTCGTGCAGGTCGATGATGCGCAGCCGCTCGGTCCCGATGCGCGCATGCGGCCTGGTGAGCTCCGCGCTGCCATCGGGCCCACGATGGCGCAGCGCCTCCCCCATCTGCTCGAGAACTCCGGGATGGCGCAGTTCCCCCGCGCCGACGATTCCGTAGATGCCACACATTCGCGGCGCGGATTGTAATCGGTTGGCGGTTGGCGGTTGGCGGTTGGCGGTTGGCGGGAGAACGGGGGGAAGGCGGTCTCCCGTCAACCGCCAACCGTCAACCGCCAACCCTTCCGTACCCCACGAACCTTGCGCCGCTGGCCACCACCCGCCACCCGCGCGACTCCAGCAGCGCGCGGCGCTTCGTGTCCCCGACCCGCAGGACGTACACGCGAGGCGTATCCGTGGCCAGCGACCGCTCAAAGTACGGCAGCGGCTTGAGCGGCGAGGCCGGATTGGTCGTGTAGCGCTCGTAGCGCCGGATGAGGTAGTTGCTCGTCAGCTCGCTGGCATCCGCGGTCACCACGGTGATCGGGCGTTCCAGGTAGAAGGCCATCGAGCCGGCGAAGGCTTCCACCCCGATCACTTCCGTGGCCGGCGTGAGATGAGGCTCGAGCTGGGCCACGAAGGACTTGGTCGAGCGTCGCTCCGCGACGGCCTGGAGCAACGGATCGGAGACGGCGGGCAGGGCCACGACCGGCAGCGTGAGCGCCACCAGCACGAGCTCGCGCCGTTTGGCGAAGAGCGCCACCAGTCCGCCGAGGACGAAGGCGATGCCCAGGGCCAGCGCGGTGCCGTCGGCCACGGCCGCGATCTCCGGCTTCATTCGCGTGCGGTGAAACACCAGCGGCGCCACCAGCAGCAGCACGCCGAACACTGCCACGAACACGGCCGCGCCGCGCGTGCGCGCCTCCTGCCAGATCCGCGCGAGGATGAGCGCGATGGCCGGCATCAGCGGCAGGATGTACTGCGGCCGCTTCGATTGCGAGATCGAGAAAAAGACGAACGGCACGACCAGCCAGAGGATGAGAAAGAGCATGGCCGGATCGCGCTTCTTGAACGCCCGCCAACTGAAGAGCGCCACGATCGAGAACGGCAGCGCCCCGCCGATGAGGTAAGGGAGGAAGTACCAGGGAGGGCCGGTGCGCTGGAGCGCCTTCGTCGCCATCCGTTCGGCCGTCTCCGTGACCACCACATAGCGGAGAAACTCCGGCACGACCTGAGTGACGCCCCACACCCACGGCGCGATCACGACGGCAAAGACGACCAGGCCCAGGAGCGGAAACACCACGCGCAGGGCCTTGCGCCGCCAGGCGTAGGGAAGCACGACGAAGAGCACCAGGATGAACGTCACCGGTCCCTTGGTGATCATGGCCAGTCCCATGGAAGCCCAGGCCACGACCGACCACGGCCAGGCGCGCTGCTCCTCGACCGCGCAGTAGAACGCCACGAGCGCCACGACCACGAAGAATGTCAGTGCGCTGTCGAAGATCACGGTCCGCGCGAACGCCACCGTCAGCGGAAGGACCAGGAAGACGATGGTCGTGACCCACGGATCGGTGCCGGTGCGGCGCGCGAACCAGAACAGGATCCCGGCCGTGGCCAGCGTGAACAGATACGCCGGCAGACGTGCCGCAAGCTCGGTCGGCCCGAGAAACTCCATCACCGCCGCTTCCGCCGCGAAGTAGACCACCGGCTTGTCGAGATACGGCAACCCGTCATACCGCGGCATGACGTAGTCGTTGGTGGCCGCCATCTCCCGCCCCACCTCGGCATTGCGCCCCTCGTCAGCATCCAGCAACGGAGCGCTGCCGAGCTGCACGGCCATGGCCATCACCACCACCGCCAGCCAGATCTTGAGAAGGAGGGGGCTGTTCAAGCACCCCGACGATAGCACGTGGTCGGTTGGCGGTTGGCGGTTGGCGGTTGGCGGTTGCCGGTTGCCGGTTGGCGGTTGGCGGTTGGCGGTTGGCCAGTCGCCGAGTCGTCGAGTCTTCAAGTCGTCGAGTCGTCGGTTTGCCAGTCGTCGAGTCTTCAAGTCTTCAAGTCGTCGAGTCGCCGAGCCTTCAAGTCGTCAAGGCGTCGATTTGAAGACGAAGGCTCACAGTCTCAAGTCTCACAGTCTCATAGGAGTTCGACTGGCCAAGTTGCGCCTATGAGACTCTGAGACTATGAACCTGTGAGACTCAGCGAGCTTGACGACTCGAAGACTCGAAGACTCGACGACTCGACGACGGCGACCCGAAGACTCGAAGACTCGACGACTCGAAGACCCTACAATGTTCACCATGCCGTTGCAGCAGAGCTCGATGCTCGGGCCTTACCAGATCATTGCGATGATCGGTGAGGGTGGGATGGGGGCCGTCTATCGTGCGAAGGACACACGTCTCGGTCGGGACGTGGCGATCAAAGTCCTGACCAACGTCACCCTCAGCGATCAGGAACGCCTGCTCCGCTTCGAGCAGGAGGCGCGCGCCACCGGGATGCTCAACCATCCCAACCTCCTCACCGTCTACGATGTGGGCCGCGACAGCGACGACAACCCGTTCCTCGTCACCGAGCTCCTGGAAGGCGAGACGCTGCGCGGCCGTCTGGAGCGGGGACCGCTCTCGCCGCGACGCGCCGTCGACGCCGCTCTCCAGATGGCCAATGGCCTCACCGCCGCGCACGACAAGCACATCGTTCACCGCGACCTCAAGCCCGACAACATCTTTCTCACGCGCGACGGCCGCCTGAAGATCCTCGACTTCGGCATCGCCAAGCTCACCGCCGGCGCGGGCGACGACGGACCCACCTTCCAGATGGCAGCCACCGAGCCGGGCATGGTCTTGGGCACCGTCGGCTACATGTCCCCCGAACAGGTGCGCGGCGAGCCGGTCGATCACCGCAGTGATCTCTTCTCCCTCGGCACGATCCTGTTCGAGATGCTCACCGGAGCGCGCGCCTTCAAACGCAACTCCGCCATCGAGACCCTCAACGCCATCCTCAAAGAAGATCCGCCCGAGCTCCTCGACCTTCTGCCGACCCTCCCTTCCCCGATCGAGCGCCTCGTGCGCCGTTGCCTGGAGAAAGACCGCGAGCACCGCTTCCAGTCCGCGCGCGATCTGGCCTTCAACATCGAGACCCTGGCCGCCATGTCCGGATCCTCGACGCTCTCTGGCGTGGCCAGACCCGCCGTCACCGGACCGACGGCACGCATGGCTCCGGTCGCCTCACTTCCCGCGGCCGCGACCAATCCCCACACAGGCCACGCCCCGCCGGCCGCTCCGCCGCGCACCCTGGCCCGGCCGGTGGCGAAGCCGAAGCGTCGCGTCTCGCCGGTGCTCCTGGCGATCCTCTACTTGCTGTCCGTCGCCGGCGCGGCCTACGGCGCCTGGATGTGGGCGACGCGCACGCAAGGCGAAGTGGTCGAGCCGCAGTTCCGCCGTCTCACCTTCCGCCGCGGTGAAGTGCGCTCGGCGCGCTTTTCGCCCGACGGCGAGACCATCGTCTACAGCGCGGCCTGGGACGGACAGCCGGCCGAGATCTTCGTCGTCAACCGCCGCGCCACCGAGGCGCGCCCCCTGGGCGTCCCCGACAGCGAGCTGCTGTCCGTCTCCCGCTCCGCCGAGCTGGCCATCCTCCTGCACCGCGACCGCGTCTCCAACCTCGGCACGCTGGCGCGCGTGCCGTTGGGCGGCGGCATGCCGCGCGCCGTCGCCGACAACGTCTCCCAGGCCGACTGGTCGCCCGATGGCCAGAGTCTGGCCATCCTTCGCCAGCAGAAAGACCGAACCCGCGTCGAGTACCCGATCGGCACTGTGCGCTACGAAACGCCGCACTACGTGCGCGACGTACGCGTGGCCCCGGACGGCAGGCGGCTGGCGATCCTCGAGCCCTCGAAGGGCGAGTGGGAGCTGGCCATCCTCGACCGAGGACAGCCGGTCACCGTCGCGCGTGGGTGGGCCAAAGGCGCGACCGGCATCGCCTGGTCGGCGGATGGCAAGGAGGTCTGGGTTTCCGGAACCAACACGGCTGCCACGCCCCCCGCCCTCTACGCCGTGAATGTCGAGAACGGGACCATCCGTCTGGTCACTCGACTGAGCGGCGCCGTGCGCATCTTCGATCTCTCCGCGCAGGGACAGGCGCTCCTCTCGAATGGAACCTGGCGTGCGGCGCTGATGTGGAACACCGGGGCCGGTGCGTCGAGTCTTCGCGTCGTCGAGTCTCCGAGTCGACGAGGAGCGACGACCGACACGGCAGCGCCTCTCGCCGCAGCTCCTCTCGACGCAACTCCTCTCGCCGCAGCTCCTCTCGACGACTCGTCGACTCGACGACTCGAAGACTCGGAGACGGACGCCTCCTGGCTGGACTGGTCCATCCTCGCGGATCTCGCGGCCGATGGCCGGACCCTTCTCTTCAGCGAAACGCGCGAAGGCGGCGGAGCAAAGAGTGCGGTCTACCTTCGAGGCGAGAACGCGCCGGCGCCGCTCCGGCTGGGGGACGGCATCGGCGACGCACTCTCCCCTGACGGCAAATGGGCGCTCGCGCATCAGGAGTCGAAGCTGGTGATCATCCCCACGGGCACGGGCGAGCCGCGCGAGTTGAAGATCGACGGCTCGTTCGACAGCGGCGCGGCCTGGATGCCGGACTCGCGGCGAGCCGTCGTCGGCGGCGCCGTGGGCAAAGGCGCGTACCGCCTTTACCTCATCGACACACTCGACGAGACTTTGAAACCGATCTCACCGGAAAACATCTGGAGCGGCGGCCTGCGCTCCTTCTCCGTCTCCCCCGACGGACGGTCCGTGGCCGGCATGTCCGCCGAAGAGACCATCGTGATTTACCCGATCGAAGGCGGCCCGGGCATGGCCGTGCCGGGAGTGGAGCGCGGAGAGATTCCGATCCAGTGGTCGGCCGACGCGACCTCGCTCCTGGTCTACCGCCCCACGTCCCTCCCCGCCCGCGTGTACCGCATCACCTTGGCCACCGGCCAGCGCGAGCTCTGGCGCGAACTACGCGCCGCCGACCCCGCCGGCGTCTACAAAATCGCCCCAGTGGCCATCACCCCCAGCGGAACCGCCTACGCCTACACCGCCATGCGCGTGCTCTCGGAGCTGTACTTGACCGAGGGAGTGAGGTAGGAGCTTCCTGCCTTCTTGTCTTGTCTTCTTGTCGTCTTGTCCGGTCGTCGAGTCTTCGGGTCGTCGAGTCGTCGAGTCGTCGAGTGGCGCGTTCTCGTTTCTGGAACGATTAGTCTCACAGTCGCACTGCGCGGACTGCGCCCGTAACCCAAGGAACGCCGGCGTCTCGCCGGCTGGCTGTGCGGCGTCCTCGCCGCGGG
>JBDTOZ010000222.1:0-2005 GCA_039932995.1 Acidobacteriota bacterium
CGAGCGTGGCGAGAAAGCTCACACGGCTCACGGCTTACTCTTCGCGAGTGCCCGGTGGACTCAAGTCCACCGCTCCACAGAACAACGTCCACCGCGGGCATCCTGCCCGCGTCACCCTCTGCCGTGCCTCGCCCTATCGGCGCAGCCGCAGGAAGATTCCGAAGCGGCTGGCTTCGTAATCGGCGACGGCGAAGGAGGCTTCGCGGTATTCGTCTTTGGCCCACTCCGCGGCGAGGCCGAGTTGTTCGTGAAGCTGGAAGGTGAGGCGGGCGCGGGAGCGGTCGAGCTCGAAGGGCAGGGAGCCTTCGTTCTCGAAGCGGGAGAGGTCGCCGTCGAAGGAGATGCGCGTCCACGCGAACGAGAGGCCGCCCTCCAGGGACTTGCCCTTCTCCATGTGGATGGACTCCGTCGTGGTGAGGTTTTCGGGGCGGCGGATGAGGACGTTGCTGTTGGAGCGGAATCGGGACGCCGACGCGCGCAAGGTGAGTGCGGAGATCGGCGTGACCTCCACGTCGGCGGTGAACTGGCGGATGGTGGCGTCGTAGCCGATGTCCTGGCGGTCGCTGGTCTGCCGGGTCTCGTCGGCGACGATGCCGCCGCGGAAGAAGCGCGGCGCTTTCCAGCCTGCGCGCAGACGATAGCGATCGCGCCCGATGAAGTCGGTGCGGAGGATGGGATCGTCGGCGTTGTCTTTCTGCACCGAGGCACCGGCGGTGAAGCCGGCCTTCGCGTAGTTGCCCTCGAGCTGGAAGGAGCGCACGCGACGGTCAAACGTGCCGCCCTGCCCGCCGCTCACGACGATCTCCGAGAGATCGGGGGCCACGGTGATGTCGGTCATGGACTGGCTGATGCCCGCGCGCAGAGAGAACGGTCCGACAGGACGGACCGTCACCGAGGCGTCGACCAGGTCTTCTTCACGCTCCATGGCGTTGGAGGCGTTCAGGATCACTTCCACGTCGCGCGGGTCGACTCCGCCGAAGGTGACGCTCTGCAGGTACAACGTGCGGATGAGCGCACTGCCGTCGAGCTCGCGGTGCTCGCGGCGGTATCCCGCGGTCAGATCGGCATTCGCTCCCAGCGCCATTTCTCCGCGCACGCCGCCCCGCCACGTGGTGTTTTTCGCCCGCGAGGTGCTCTCTTCAGACAGGCCATTGAAGAAGCGGCTCAGGGCGAACGAGGCCAGCGCGCCGGTGGCGGCGTCCGTGCCATCCGCACTGCTGTCGGCTGCGAACCGCGAAAAGTCTCCGATGAGACGGAGCGCCGGGGTTGCCTGCGCGGTGACGTTCAGGGTGGTGAAGGGCGTGTCGACATCGGTGCGCTCGTCGCGCGTCAGTTGTCCGATGGTGATGGTGCGGCCCAGGACGGGGTTGGGATTGTTGCCGTTGTTCGCGCCCGGAGCGAGCGTGAGGGACTCGTGGCCGCGGAACGTCCGCCAGCCCTGGGTGACCTGTCCGTGGAACAGGCCGAATTCGAAACCGGCGCCGACGCGGAGCTCGCGGTCGGTGTCGCGCAGGTTTTGCGAGAGCAGGAACTCGTCCTGTCCCACATGCCAGGTGGTCGTGCCCGGACCCTCGAAGCGGTTCCATGAATAGCCGACGAACGGCTTGACGGCGCTCCAGCGAAGGAATTCGACGTCCGCATCGAGCATGTCGCGCGTGCGGTCGAAGGTGTGTTGACCCGGCACGATGCCGCCGGACAGGAGAGGATTGGCAAATGCCGGCAGCGCGCTGAAGGCATCCGTACGGCGGTAGCGGAGATTGAACCGGTAGGCGCCGCTGAGCCCCGTCTGCAGGCGCAGCGAGCTGGCCGGACCGGCGCCCGCTTCGTCAATGTCGAGGCGGAACTGATCCATGAAGCGCGCGTGCCCGCCGAAGTCCACCGAGGCCAGCGTCAAGGCCCGAAGGAGCAGACCCTGATCTTCATTGATCTGCGTGCGGTACATGTCCCCATTGCCGCTGACATCGGTCCAGCGATACCCGATCTCGACGTCGATCGGCGTGGTCTG
>JBDTOZ010000223.1:0-1810 GCA_039932995.1 Acidobacteriota bacterium
GGCATGACGCCGAAGCAGCTTCTCGGGAAAGTGTTTCCGCCGATGCTGGCCACGCTGGCCGAGGGTCCGCCGCGGGATGACGCGGGGTGGATCTATGAGATGAAGTACGACGGCTTCCGCGCGGTGATCGGCATCGTGGACGGCCAGGCGGCCATGCTCAGTCGCAATGAGCTCGATCTCTCTTCGCGCTTTCCCTCCACCTTCAACGCGGTGAAGAAGATGAAGGCCAAAGAGATCATCGTCGACGGCGAAGTGGTCGTTCTCGACGAGCACGGCGCGCCGCGCTTTCAGCTTCTGCAGAAAGGGCAGGGGAGTGGCCGCGAGTTGCTGGTCCTGTTCGACATCCTCTGGCTGGACGGCGAAGATCTGCGGCGCCTTCCCTACCACGAGCGGCGCAGAATTCTCGAGAAGACCTTCGCCAAGCCTCCCGCCGGCGTTGCCCTCGCGCAGGTCCTGTCGATGACCGGAGAGCAGGCCCTCGAGCTCGCGAAGAAGGGCGGGTGGGAAGGGATCATCGCCAAGAAAAGAACCTCGGTCTATGAATCGCGGCGCTCCAAGGAGTGGCTGAAGGTCAAGGCCATCAATCAGCAGGAGATGGTCATCGTGGGCTGGCAGCCGAGCAGCGCCAATGAGAAGGACATCGGCTCCTTGCATCTTGCCGTCCACGAAAACGGCGCGCTGCGCTACGCCGGGAAAGTCGGCACCGGCTTCACCGCGAAGATGCGCGCCTGGTTTCGCGCGGAGCTGGCCAAAGACGTCGTGGCCGCGCCGATGGTGAAGGACGTGCCCCGCATCAAGGACGCCACCTGGGTCAAGCCACGGCTGGTCGGACAGGTGGCGTTCACCGAGTGGACCAGCGATCATCGTCTTCGCCACCCGTCCTTTCTCGGATTGCGCGAAGACAAGGGGGTGAAGGACGTGGTTCGCGAAGCGCCGGAGACTCCGTCCCGGGTCACGCTCACCAACCCCGACCGCGTGTTGTATCCGCGGGACAAGATCACCAAGACAGAGCTCGTGGCCTACTACGAAGCCGTGGCCGAGCCGATGCTGCGGGCACTGCGGGACCGGCCGCTCACCCTCGAGCACTGGAACCAGGGCATCGACAAGCCGTCGTGGTTTCACCAGAACATCGGACGCGAGGGCCCGAAGTGGCTGAAGCTGGTCAAGACGCCGACCCGCACCACCAAGAGCGGCACGGTCAGCCACCTCATCGTCGACGGCATCGACGCGCTTCGCTGGCTGGGACAGATGTCCGTGCTGACCACGCACATGTGGTCCTCGCGCGAAGGAAGTCTGGAGGAGCCGGACTGGATTCTCTTCGACCTCGATCCGGCGAAAGGGAAGGGGATCGAGCAGGCCATCGACGCGGCCATCGTCATGCGCCGCCTCCTGGACAACCTGGAGGTGCCGAGTGTTCCGAAGACGTCCGGCAAGCGCGGCATCCACGTCTTCGTGCCGCTCGTCGCCGGCTACTCGCATGAAGAGGTGGCGGAGTTCGCCTGCTCGATCGCGGCGGCCGTGGCCTCGAAGGTGGCGGGCATCACCGTGGAACGGGCCCTCGCAAAACGGCGAGGCCGCCTCTACCTCGACTGCATGCAGAACGGTTACGGCAAGACGGTGGTGGCTCCCTATTCTCCCCGCGCCCTCGACGGCGCCCCGGTCTCGGCTCCGCTGGAATGGAGCGAGATCACGAAGAAGCTCGACCCGCTGAAGTACAACCTGCGCACGATGCCCAACCGTCTGGCCAAGGTGGGGGATCTGTTCGCGGCGGTGTTCGAGAAGGGGGTGAAGTTGCCGCGCGTGAAGTGAG
>JBDTOZ010000224.1:0-3173 GCA_039932995.1 Acidobacteriota bacterium
CGGTTGGGAAACGTGTGTTCGTGCTCATTTCGACCGGCTCCCGCTGAACTCGAAGTTGCCGAGGGTGGTGGTGACGGTGCCGCTCATGGCGTCGCCGTCGAGCGTTCCGCGGAAGAGCCAGTCGCTGGCATCCGCGCCTTCACTCTGCGCGGCGATGGTGACCTCGAAACCGTTTCCGTCGAGCGAGCCACCGCGGATGTCGCCGGCACCGGCGTCGCCCGCAAACGTGCCACTGATCTTGCCGTCCTCGGCGCGCAGCGTCATCTGCAGTGCCACGTTGCCCTGGGAAGCACGGACGGTGATGGACCACGTTCCGTCGATGGCGGAGGCGGTCGCGGTCGCATCCTTTTCGCCGTCCTTCTTGTCAGGAACAGCCAGCCGGATCTCGCGACCGTCGACGAAGACGCGCTTCACTTTCGCGTCCTTCTCGAAGAGTGGCTTGTCGCTGACGATGATGTTGGCGATCTTGCCCTTCTCCAGCGAGCCCAGTTGCGGGTCGATGCCGAAGATGCGCGCCGGCCAGAGAGTAGTTGCGCGCAAGGCATCCTCGACGGAGAGACCGTTGTCGATGGCCTTGCGGATTCCGGGGAGAAAATCGCCGGCCTTCCCGGGCCCGCTCACGAGAGCGAAGACCACGCCGTTCTTCAGCAGCGCGGCCGGAGTGGTCGGTCCGAGCTGACGTTCGCGGATCACACGAAGGGGCTGCTCCTCGCGATCCTCCTTGTCCGCCGGCGCCGTGGCCCATTTCACCGAAACCAGGACCGGTACGTTCTTCAGCTCCGGGGCCATGTCGTAGCCCTGTCGTGCATCGGCGATGATGGTGCGCAGGTTCAGCTCGCGGGCCAGGGCCGCGGCGCGGCGCATGGCGTTGTCGGAGTCGGCCACGAAGACTACCGGCAGCTCGCGGCGCAGCGCCGGACGGAGGGCCTCCAGTGCGGGATTGTCAGGCGGCCGCTCCAATCCAGATGGAGAGCGCGCGTAGATCTCCGATGCGGCTGTGTGCTGCTGAGCGTCGAAGAACATCTGCCGGATGTAGGACACCACGCCCATGATGCTGTCCGGATACGTCCAGGTGGGCCGTGGATTGAACGAGATCTGCAGCGCGGCCGGGCTCTTGACGGCGCGCGACTCCGCGGGACCATTGCCGAGATTCAGGATCACGGACTGACCGTTGAAGATCCCGGCGGCGGGAGCGGTGACGACGGTGGTCACTCCGGTGGAACGGCGATCGTCCGCATCGTCCTCGGAGTATTTGACGTTGCGGATGGCCAGCGAGTCGGGCGCCGGTTCCGCGGGACGCTCCGCGGAAGCGCGACCGGCACCTCCACCTCCACCTGCGCCTCCACCCCGCCCACCGGCCGGTGTGGCGAACCCGAGGGAGGTGAACGCGTCGATGAGGCCCGGGTAGACGTGCGAGCCGGTGGCGTCGATGACGGTGGCGTCGGCCGGAATGGTCAGGCCGGAACCAACCGCCTCGATCAGGCCGCCCCGGATGACGACGATCCCGTTCGGAATGGCCGGCCCGGAGACGGGATGAACGGTCGCCCCCGTGATGGCGTAGACGCCCGGGGCGTCGGCGCGGACGAGGGTGGGAATCAGGAGCACCGCGATGGCGACGAGTCGCCTGAGTGTCATGCGTACCTCCGAGAGTGCGCGCATGATAAGGCACGGCAGCGCTTGACGGTGTCAACCCCGGGGGACGTGACGGAGAAGCTACGTGCGGCGTGATTCTCATCCCCCGCCAACCACCAACCGGCAACCGCCAACCGGCGACGGAATGGCCACCGCGCAACGCTTTTCCCTGTGCTACCCTCATCCGCTCGGAGCCTCGATGGTCCTCTTCAACTACGCCACCAAAGAGATCACGGCCAAAATCGTTTACTACGGGCCGGGCCTCTGCGGAAAGACCACCAACCTGCAGTTCGTCTACGACTCGTTGCCATCGAACAACAAGAGCAAGATGCTCTCGCTGGCCACCAAGACGGACCGCACCCTCTTCTTCGATTTCCTCCCCCTCGACCTCGGCAAGATCCGCGGGATGCGCACGAAGCTGCAGCTTTACACCGTGCCCGGGCAGGTCTACTACAACTCCACGCGCCAGCTCGTCCTGAAAGGGGCGGACGGGATCGTCTTCGTCGCCGACAGCCAGGACTTTGCGCTCGACGCGAACCAGGAGTCGCTGCAGAACCTCGAAGAGAACCTCAAGCGCCAAGGCATCCGGCTGCGCGAGATCCCCTTGGTGATGCAGTACAACAAACGCGATCTCCCCAACGCCATGCCCTCCTCCGAGATCACGGCGGAGCTCAACAAATTGGGCGCCCCCTCGTTCGAGTCGGTGGCTACGACCGGCTTCGGTGTCGAAGACACGTTGAAGGGCATCACCCAGCTCGTGCTGGCGCACCTGGTCAAGAAGTACGGCCTGGAAGGGTCCGAGCCGCTGGACATCAACAACATCCTCAACGCCCCGCCGGCCGCACCGCCCGTGAAAGATTCGCTTTGGGACGATGACGACGATCAGCCTTTCAGCTCCGCGCCATCTTCGCCGCCTCCAGCCATTACGGCGTCAACACCGGCGGCGTCAGCACCAGCGCGCGAACAGGAGTTCGAGCTCGACTACGGCACCGCCGGGGACGATCTTCCGCTCGTCGCCACCGAGCTCCTTCCGCAGCCGAAGAATCCGTTCGACGAGTACTTTCGTTCCGATCCCGAGCCGATGGAAGTGCCGATGACCTCGATCGAGATCCCGCTCCCTCCGGGCATCCTCGACTCGCTTCCGGTCCTCGGCGAACAACCGCAGGCATCGGCCGCCGCTCCCGCGCCCGAACGGCGCACCCACGACGGCCTGGTCAAGGAAGTGAACATCCCGCTCAACCTGACGATTGACGAGCTCCGTCAGCATCGCCGGCTGAAGCTGAAGATCACGCTGGACGTCAACCTGCTGCCCTGAGCCAACCAGCGCTGGCGGCCATCGGCATGGCGGAAGTCTCATTCAAGACGCAGCACGTCGTACGCAGCGCGCAGTGTCGGTGGCGCTTCAAACGCCGGAGGCGTGCCGTAGATGAGCCGGGGGCGAGCGCCGATGAGGCGCGCTGCCCCCGGAACCGGATGACGATCTCTCCAACCCCGGCAGGGGTGCCGGAGTCCGCAGTGCCCGCAGCATCGGCTCGGCCACA
>JBDTOZ010000225.1:0-6207 GCA_039932995.1 Acidobacteriota bacterium
CATGGCTCTTCGCGCCAAGGTACTCCGGTAGGGGCCGCGGGCATCCTGCCCGCGGTGGACTTTCCCAATGTCAGATCATCACTTCCTCGCGGATGATACGGAAGAGCTCACGAAACGAGCCCACGACCGTCACTCCCGGAGGAGGGACCCGCTCGCCGCTGGCCACGAAGAGCGCCCGACCGCGTTCCGCCGCGAACCTCAGCGGGCCAAAATCGGTGATGTCGTCGCCCGCGTAGACGACGCGGCCGGCGCCGACCGCCCGGGCAAGCCACCGCAACGCCTCTTCCTTGCCGCCGCCCGGCCGGCGCGCCTCCACGACGCATCGCCCGTCGATCACATCGAGATGCGCGGCCGTCGCCCATCGCCGGAAAAGCTCGACGAGCGGCGCGATGGCTTCGAACGGCACTCCGCGCCAGTGGAGAGCGAGGGCGTGTTTCTTCGATTCGAGCCGCAACCCGCTCGCGGCGATCTCGCGTCCCAGCTCGGAGTGAAGCTCGATCGAAAGCGGCGGCGTGTCGTGGATGAGAATCCCGCCGGGTGCGTGAATCTCGAGTCCATGCGAGGTGATGAAGTATGCCCCTGGGGCGTCCACCCGCGCGATCAGATCGTCCGCATCGCGGCCGGACACGATGGCCACCACGACGCCTTCCATGTGCGTGGCCTCGGCCAGCAGCGCGGCGGCGGCACGATCGATCTGCACGTCCGCGGGATCGTCGCAGATCGGGGCCAGAGTCCCGTCGAAGTCGAAGGCCAGGAGCGTCGATCCGCTCATCCTGCCACGACCTTCCGTGCTCCCTCTCCCCGGGGCGTTGCTCGCTGCGGCCCGCGCTGCGGCCAGAATCGCGCCTGTTGCTGCCGGATCTCGCGCATGCCGGCCAGCAGTTTCTCGGACCAGTCGTAGATCGAATGCGATGCCACCTGATCCCGCATCGCCCGCATGCGCGCGCGCCGCTCGGCCAGGGGCATGCGGATCGCGCGGAGGATGCTTTCGGCGACCTGCTGCGTATCGTAGGGATTGACCATCAGTGCGGCGTCCAGCTCCTTGGCCGCACCTGCGAACACGCTCAGCAGAAGCACACCGTCCTCGTCCTCGCAGGCCGCGACGTATTCCTTGGCCACGAGGTTCATGCCGTCGTGCAGCGGTGTGACGAGCGCGCTGTCGGCCATCGCGTAATGGCGCCGAACCTCTTCGGGCGCGAACGTCCGCATCTGCAGGAGAATCGGCGTCCACGTCGCCGTACCGAACCGCTCGTTGACCCGATCGACGAATTCGCGCAGGTCGTCGGCCAGCCTCCGGTACTTGCGAATGCGCGTACGCGTCGGCGACGCGAGCTGCACGTAGACGTACTTCCCGGCAAGGGCCGGGTTCCGTTCGAGCAACTGCTCCACCGCGGCCACGCGCTCGAGGAGTCCCTTCGTGTAGTCGGCGCGGTCGACGCCCACGGAGACATGCGCCTCCTCCGGAATGCCCAGTGACTCCCGCAGGATCGCTCCTTCGGCGCGCGATGCGGCGGGATAGGGCCACTCCACGCTGATCGGGTACTCGCGAATCAATGTCTGATGACCGCCGAGCGTCACCGACATCGTTTCGAAGTCGACGCGGCACTCCAGATAGCGCTGGACCGTCTCCAGAAAATTCAGGCAGTACTGCCGCGTGTGGAAGCCGACGATGTCGGCGCCGAGCATCCCCTCCAGGATCGCTTCCTTCGAGGGACAGATGCCCACCACCTCGGAATTCGGCCAGGGGATGTGCCAGAAGAGGCTCGTCACGACGTGAGGGGCCTGTTCGCGGACGAGTTTCGGCACGAGCGCGAAGTGATAGTCCTGAATGAGCAGCAGACCATCGATGATCATTTCTTCGACCGCCGCCCGCGCGAACGTCTCGTTCACGGCCTGATAGGCGACCCAGTCCGGAGCGCGGAACGACGGCTGCGTATGCGCCATGTGGCAGAGAGGCCATAGCCCTTCGTTCGCAAAGCCGGAGTAATAGCGCTCGTACACGTCCTCTTCGATCCAAAGCCTCCGCAGCGTGTACTCGGGCGCATCGGGAGGAACGGCCACGTGCCCCGTGCGGTCCGTCCTCACGCGATCGGCGGAGCCGCCGCCATGCGCCACCCACGTGCCTCCGCAGGCGCGAAGGATGGGCTCGATGCCCGTGACCAGACCGCTGGCCGGCCGCTGCACGACGATCGCGCCGTCCGTATCCCACTCGTGAGAGTACGGCTCGCGATTGGCGATCACGACCAGACCGCCACTCGGGATCTGCGCGCCGACGAGCGCGCGAAGACGCTCCGCGCCGTCCCGATCGGTGGCGCTCCTGACGCGCAGATGCTCCACGGCATCGTGCATGTCACGAACGAGCAATCGTAGATCGGGAGGCACCGGAGTGGCATCGCCGCCGTCCGACGTCATGCGGCGCACCATCGAGCGCGCGGCCTCTTCGGTTCGCCTGCTGCCGATCCGCCATCCGGCGCGGGCCAGCAGCAACAGAGCGAGGAGCACCAGCTCCGCCGACACGAAGAGCGCCTGCAGGAGGTGCTCCCGCCGGGCATCGAGAAACGTCCGATCCTGCACGACGAAGAGCGTTCGTCCTTCACCGACGGCATGCGCGGTGACGAGAACGCGGTGCGCGCCTACATGACCCCGCGTGGACTGCCCACGTGTCGTTGCGGCCGCTCGCGCGAGAGCGGAGCGGCAACCGAGACTTCGCGCAAGACCGGTGGCGGCGATGGTCGTTCCCTCTTGCGAGCAGGCCACCAGATTCGCAGCATCCTCAGTCGTCGAGAGCTCGGCCAGCGCTGCCGGAATCCGGTTCGGAGAGAGGTCTCGCACGCTGCTCCGCACGGCCACGCCGATGAGGTGCGCACGGCGACTCAGGTCGCGATCGGTCCAGTGGCGCAACGCCGTGTCGCATACGTCGTAAAGCAAGCCGAAAATGAGTCCCGCACAGAGGAGCGCGCAGACCATCATCAGAACGCTGTCGCGCAACCGCGCGGACCCGAAAAGGGCGCGCCGGCCCCGCGTCTGCACCCTCACCGCTTCACGCTTCGACATTTGCCTCCTTCAATGGTGGGGGGGCGACGTCCGCCCGGCAGCGAGCGGGCTCATCGCTGCCGTGAAGAGATGAACGTCACCATCCCCGAAAGGCAGGTTATGGCGTCACCGAAGTGATGTACATCCGGTCTACGGGGGAGAAGGTCGGGCACCGTGAAAGCGATCGGCTCGTTTCGGCTTCGGTGTTGCAATGAGACCGTCGTGGAGGATTCTCGAATGAACGACGCGAAATGCAAACATGACGCATGCCATTGCACCGGTGAAGAGGTTCAGAACAGCGGCTATTGCTCCCAAGCCTGCCAGACCGGAGCGATGGAGAACGACCCCTGCGCGTGCGGACACCCCGACTGTAAGTAGTGCCCGTGCGGGCTCAGCGGATGGCTTCGTGAAAGTTGGCTGCCTGCGAATTGCAAAGGCTCAGCGGACGCCGCCAAGAGAGGCCCGTCGGCGATTGGCCGCGCCCAGGCGCCCGGCGCGAAACGTCCTTCGGCTGTGTGAGCGTGTCCCTTCTTCGGGATCGAGCCTTCCGGAAGCTCACCGTTCTCCGATGAACAATCTCCGGTCTCCGTCGAAGCGGAATCGTTCGACGGCCTCGCGTCCACGATAGGACATGACCCACTCGACGAACCACTGCGCATCGCGACTCTCCCGTTTTCCCGCCAACAGAACGATCACACCATTGCGCAACAGCGGTGTCCGTTGAAGGAGCGGCACGAGATCGATCTCGGCGCGCGCGTTCTCGAACGTGGCACGATCGGTCAGCGTGTACGCGCCTCGCCGCGAGGCTTCACGCAGCACTTCGATGGCCGTGCCGTGGCACGATCGGTAGCGGCGGTCATCCGAGGGCTCGGCCGGCGAGGCGTTCCACAGTTGCGCTTCGCGTTCGCGAAATTCAGGGAGATCGACCGGCGCACAGAAGGCGCGATCTTTACGCGCGATGCGTCGGAACGCCTCGGCGGCCGTCTTTGCGTCCTTCGTGCGCGCGGGATCGCGCTTCGGGCCGACCAGCAGGTAATCATCGGATGCGATGGTCTGGACAAGGCGGATGAGCTTCGCGTCTTGCAGGCGCCGGTTCAGGCCGGGCGACGTGGTGATCACCACATCGGCCACGCCGCCCCTCACGAGATCGGGAATGAGGCGAGCATCCGTCACGAGAACGTTCGTCCGCACTTTCGTTTCCGCGGTGAACGTATCGGCCAGCATCGACGCCACGCCCATCCCGGCAAGTTCCGGTGTGGTGGCGATCGTGACCACCGGCTGTTCGCGGGGGCGGCACCCCGCCAACGTGGCCAGGAGCGTGAGGCAGCCAACGACGGAAGCGGTTCTCCTCATCATTCAAAGAGCTCGAATTCTTCGGAAGCAGGCGCACCGCGGCGCATGCGAATGCGGAGAATGTCGGACGGGCTGAGAAAGCCGACGACGCGACGCGAACGATTCGACTCCACCACCGGACAGCGATCGACTCCGCGCAACGGCATCCGGTGAACGATGTCGATCACGAGCTCATCTGCCATCGCCACGAGCTTGGCTTCTTCGATCAGCGTGGCCACTGATTCGTCGCCGCGGCCGTCGGCCACCGCCCTCTTGATCGCGTCGCGGGAGACGATTCCGGCCAATGCTTCGTCGCCCGCCACGATCGGATAGAACAGGTATCGACGTCCGGCCGTGAGGCGGGCGGCATCTGTAATCGATGCGTCACGGGGAAGGGTCACGACGTTCGCGGACATCGCCTGCGTGACACGCACCTGCGAAAGAGGATCGTTCACGGCGTGCTCCTCGACCCATCCTTCATCGACCATCTGCTGCTCGACCATGCTCAGACGCGAGACGCGCCGCGAGATGGCCACGGCGAGCGACACGCCGAGCATCAGTGGCACGATCAACTCGTAATCGCGGGTCAGCTCGACGACGATCAGCACCGCCGCGATCGGACTCCGCATCAGGCCCGCAAAGAACGAGCCCATGCCGATCACGGCGTAGGCCTTCGGATCGATGTGCATGCCGGGAAACAGGTCGTGCGCGCCGTGACCGATGGCCGCCCCCAACGCGGAGCCGATGAAGAGCGACGGCGCGAACGTTCCCCCGATGACGCCGGCGCTGATCGCGATCGTGAAGGCCAGCAGCTTCACGGCGAACGCAATGCCGGTGCTGGCGGCACCGCCTCCGCCGTGGAGCCAGAGGGAGACCGAGTCGTAGCCGACGCCGAGAATCTCCGGCGCAAGCAGGCCTGCCGCACCGATGAGGAGACCGGCCAGGGCAGCGCGCAGGACGCTGGAGGGCATCGCCGCCGACCATCGCCGCTTCAGCCGATGCGCCATCGCGATCGCCAGTCCGGACGTTGCGCCCGCGGCGACGCCGAGCACTGCGAACCCGATCAGCTCGCGCACGTCGGTCCATGTGGAGAAGGGCGCCGCAAGCAGGGGCCGCCCGCCGAGGAGGACGCGCTCGATGACCGCCGCGGCGACCGATCCGACCAGAACCCCGCCGAGAATGCCGCGCGACGAGGTCCCGATGACTTCTTCGAGCGCGAACACGACGCCGGTGATCGGCGTGTTGAAGATGGCCGCGATCCCGGCAGCGGTGCCGATCGGAATCATGCCCCGCACGACCTTCTCCGGAAGACGAAGGAGGCGCGCCAGCGCGACGGAGACTCCGCTGGCGACGACCACGATCGGCCCCTCCGGTCCGAGAGGCGCGCCTGCCCCGAGGGACAGCGGTGTGGCGGCGAACGTCGCGGCGATCGTGCGCGGGCCGAGAATGCGGGGATTGTCGTTATAAGCCATCCGCACGCGCGCGAGATTCGCTCCGACCGCCCGCGGAGCGAAGCGCCGGATCAGCCACGCCAGCAGCGCAAACACGATGGTCGGCGTAGCGATGATGAAGATGGTCCGCCACGGCTCCCCTTGTTCCAGTGCGCGTCCGATCAGGAGATCGCGCGCGATCTCGCTGTAACGGTGGAACAGCACGGCCACGACGCCGGTCAGCGCACCGACGCCGATCAGCGTGACGAGCAGGAAGCGGTGGGCGAGGAACTGAATCCGCGCGACCGCTCTGGCGAAGATCGACACCTGAGTCGCGGAGCCGTCGTCCGCGGCGTCGTTACGATCCGACATTCTCTGCCTTCAATGCGATCGACGCGGAGGTTGTTCCTGC
>JBDTOZ010000226.1:0-4691 GCA_039932995.1 Acidobacteriota bacterium
CTCAGCACTCACCACCCAGCCGTTCGGCACTCCGCCACTCAGCACTCGCCGACCAGCCCCAGACAACCAGTAACCAGCAACCAGCAACCAGCAACACAGCAACACACCAACACAGCAACCAGAATTGGCACGCCGCTCTCAATAGCCAACCCCAGCAATGAATGATCGTCGGGGTAGCGCACGGCTGGAACCCTCGGAACGGAGGTCCTTTCCACGGCCTCCGCTGTGGCTGAACCTGCTTCTTCTCCTGTTGGGCATCGCCGGAGTGCTCTTCGCGAGGCAGCACCGCGAACGCGTTTCCCACGAGTTCGCGCAAGTCATCACCGAAGAGGCACGAACACCGGCAGACGTGCGCAAGCTCAAGAACGAGCTGGCCGAGATGGACCTCAGCCGCGATCAGTTGCAGCACGAGCTCGAGGGGCGGGCGAAATTCGTGGCCAGCCTCAAGTCCGAAGAGTTCTACCTCTCCATCGACACCAAGGCCCGCAAGCTACGCTTCTATTACGGCGCGCGCATGCTCCGCGAAGCGGACATGACCGTCGGGGAGACCCGCACCATTACCGCGCCGGAAAAACAGTGGACGTTCATTCCGGTGAAGGGATCCTTCCCCGTGGAAGCCAAGCTCGTCGATCACTCCTGGCGCGTGCCGGAGTGGGTTTACGCGATGAAGAACGAGCCCATTCCCGCGGAACGGCCGGTCATCCCGAATGGACTGGGCAAGTACGTGATCTCGCTGCCGAACGGTTACGTGATCCACACGCCGCCGAGCGCCCAAAGCCCGTTGCAGGGCGCCAAGCCCGGCTCGTTCATGGTCAGCGAGGACGTGATGCGAGCCATCTGGGCACGCATCACGCCCGGCAAGACGCAGGTCTACATTTTCTGATGTTACCGGTTGCTGGTGACTGAGTGGGTCGATGCACAAAACACCACTGAGCAACCAGAAACCAGCAACCAGCAACTAGCTCTCGAAGTGATCGCATCGACCCGGGGGAACTTTCGATGAAACGTTGGATGGGACTATTAGGATCGTGGGCGCTGCTGGTGCTCGGACTGGGCATCCTCGGCTACGCCGTGGCCGCCGAGGCCATCACGGTCGCCGACGCGCGGAAGCTCAAGCGCGTGGAGACGATCGACCGCCTGATCCAGGAGCAGATCAAGCACCAGGTCACGCAACTGGAACAGTCGATGACACAGGCCTCCACCCGCGTGACCAACTTGCAGTCGGACGTGGCCACGACCGAAAAGACCATCGACGACCTGCAGGACAGCAACTTCGTCATCACCGTCTCCACGGCTGAGAACAAGGTGTACGCCCGCCAGAACGGACAGCTCGTCTTCGAAGCGATCTGCTCCACCGGCAAGAACGAGACGCTCACCTCGGGCGGCCGGACCATGGTCTTCCGTACTCCCATCGGCCGCTTCAAGATCCTCTCGAAAGAGGAGAACCCGCAGTGGGTCCCGCCGGACTGGCACTACATGGAAGAGGCCAAGAAGGAAGGGATGCAGGTCGTCCGTCTGCAGCGCGGCCAGCGCATCGACGACCTTTACGTGGATGGGACCGAGGTCTACGCGAATGGCGCGCCTGTCGAGCCCGGCCAGGTCCTGGTGCGGGGCGGCGCGATCATCATCCCTCCCGTCGGCACACGCGCCCGCCAGTTCCCGGACGTCCTCGGCACCCACCGCCTCAACCTCGGCGACGGCTACGCGCTGCACGGGACTCAGGCCGTCCGCCAACTCGGACAGAGCGTCTCGCACGGCTGCGTCCGACTCCACAACGACGACATCGCCCGCCTCTTCTCCATGGCCAACGTCGGCGATGAGGTGATCATCTATTAGGGCGGGAATCGCGACAGAGTCATCGGCTTCGACGAAAAACCGCCCGCGCGCCGTAAACTGACGTTTCGATGAACGTCTGGCGCGAGCGGATGAGCCGCTGGTTCTCGCCTCTGGCGCGGCGCTGCCCGCTGTCGCCCAACGCCGTCACGGTTCTGGCGTTGCTGCTGAACGCCACCGGCGCCTGGCTGCTGTACGAGAGACGATTCGGGGCCGCGCTGGCGCTCATCGTGGTGGGCGGTCTCGCCGACGCCTTCGACGGAGTGGTGGCTCGCGTGCAAGGGAAGGCTTCGCGCTACGGCGATTTTCTCGACCACTTCTGCGATCGCGTCAGCGATCTCCTGCTGGTCGTGGGCTGGCTGCTCGGCAACGCCGTGCGCGTGGAGATCTCCATGGCCGTCGTGCTCGCGGTCATGCTCAACGGCTACACCGGCACCCAGATCGAGGCCACCTGGCACGAGCGCAACTACGACTCCCTCGGCCGCGGCGAGTTCGTGCTGGCCCTGGTCATCTTCCCCGTCGTCTCGTTCATCCTCGCGGACAATGGCTGGTCGGCGCTGGCCGCGGGCGGCCTGCGCATCGCGGAGTGGATGTCGCTGCTGCTGCTGGCGTTCGCCATCCTCGGCATCGTGCAGAGGCTGGCCCTGGCCTCACGTCTGGAGCGTCGCGGCTGACGCGGGCTGCTGCGAGATCTGAATCATCGGCGAAGGAGACGCCGTGGCCTGCGTCGCTGCCGTCGAGGCGGTGCCGGCGCCGTCACCCGCCGTCGCGGCCGGGAACGGCCTCCCCTGCTCGATCTCATAGAGCAATGCCACGATGTAGTCATCGCGCAGCTCTCGGGCAATGTGATCGATGGCCGCCGGCGGGAGGCCCGTCTTTTCAGCGAGACTGCCCAGCAGGCTCGTGTCGCCCCGCATGTGCACGAGCGCAAGATCCGTCGCCGCGCGGATCCCCAATCCCCGGGCCACGGTGATGTTCGCCTTCAAATAGCGGATCAGCAGAGCCTGATCCATCCAGTCCACGACACGCTCCATCGGCAGCAGCGTACGGTCGCACAACTCGCCCGGCTCGCTGGTGGCCAGATGCTGAATGGTGGCCACGCCGTGCTCGGTGAGGAGCTCGGCGGTCGTGTCGTCGATGCCCTCGACACCCGTCAGCGGAAGCTCGGCGGCGTCGGTGGCCGAGGAGCCGAACAACCTGCGGGCGCGGCTGCGCAAGGCGTCGATGGCCATGTTGTGGAACAGGCCCGCCAGAAAAAGTACGGCGTTGGCCGCGAGCGTGTCGCCCTCCACCGGCGCGGCCGCGTTCGAAGGCACGCCCGCGAATGCGGTCACGCCGACGATGCCGAAGACCCAGCCGAGAACGACTGCGGATGCGGTCCGCAGGGCACTGGTCATGAGGAATCGCGAGGAAAGTGCGTTCGCGTACAGGCGCGCCACCATGTAGTACAGCACCGCCACATACGCCCCAAGCCCGGCGTACATCATCCCCTGCACGCCGTTGGCGGCCGCGCCGTGTTGTGCGGCGGCCTCATATCCCGCAAAGACCGCGATGAGGAGGAAGATGCCGGTCAGGAGCAGGCAGGCCGCCAGCGCGCCGAGAGGATCCGCATCCACCTCATCGACGACCACCGTCGCTCTGTCCTGCGCCCGCACCGAGGACCGCGTGCTTCGCCAGGCGTAGTACTCGGCGAGCTTGGCCCGTCCCTGCGAGCGGCGCGCGTTCGCCAGGAAAAGGTGATAGACGAAGCCGATCAATCCGGGGAGCAGTCCCAAAGGGAGAAAGAAGCCGCTCGCGTCGAGATCGGAGAGACGGAAGCCTTGCAGGCTGAGGTCTCCGATGAAGAACAGGGGCAACAACGCGAAGATCAGGGACAGACCCAGCACGAGCCACTTCTGCGTGTTGCTGAGATGAGTGGACGTCAATGCCGCGGCCGGGACTTGCTCATTCAGATTTTCGGGCATGGCTGATTGTACGATCCCCTTGTGGATTTCCGTACACACCCGATCACGGGCGAGCCCATCCTTTCTGCGCCGGCGCGAGCCAGACGGCCACGCGCCTTCGGAGAAGCCTCCGAGGAGCGCTGCCCGTTCTGTCCCGAACACGAGAGCGACACGCCGCCGGAGATCATGCGCACGGGAGATCCATGGCGCGTACGCGTGTTCCCGAACAAGTACCCGCCCGTGGAAGGGGCGGAGGTGATCGTGGAGTCGCCGGTTCACGACGACACGTTCCATGCGATCGCGCACGCGGAGGAGGTCGTCCGCACGTATGCCGACCGTTACCGCGCGCACGAGCGGGCCGCGTACGTCTCGATCTTCAAGAACGAAGGGACACGGGCCGGTGCCTCCATCCCGCACATCCACTCGCAGGTCGTGCCGCTGCCGTTCGTGCCGCCGCGGATTGCGCGTGAAAGTGCCGCGTTTGCACAAGCTCCGCACTGTCCTCTCTGCCGTCCCGAAGGGAACGCCATCGCGGAAAACGAGTCCTTCCTCTGGCTCACACCGGCGACATCGGCGATGCCGTACCAGCAGTGGATCGTTCCCAGGCGACACGTGGAGGAGATCTCCCGTTTCACCGGGAAGGAGCAGCACGACCTCGCCGAAATGCTGCACGCTGCCGCGGCGGCCACCAGCACGCTCTCACCCGCGTTCAACTGGATGCTGATGAACTTCCCCCGCCAGCGGGCGGCGCACTTTTACATCGACCTCTTCCCACGCCTGACCGTCATCGCCGGCTTCGAGCTCGGCACCGGCACGTTCATCGAGATCGTCGATCCCGCCGACGCGGCGCGTCGAGTCGTCGAGGCTTCAAGTCGCCGAGTCGTCGAGTAGCCGGGTCGAGCCTTCGAGTCGCCG
>JBDTOZ010000227.1:0-9617 GCA_039932995.1 Acidobacteriota bacterium
TCGTGCCCAGCAGCGAAAACAGTGCGGTGTTCTGCGAGAGCGGCAGGAGCTGCCCGTCGCACCAGGCCCACCCTTTGGGGGCGAAGTTGAAGGGGAAAATACGGATCTCTGCGACAAACGGATCGGCCATGTTCTGTCTCCTCTCTTACGTGTCAGTGCTGGTCGGGGACTTCGCCGCATCCTAGGTCGGAGACGGGAAAATACCGAAGAGCGAGATGATGAAATCCACGCAGAGGTACGGCTGGAAGTTCGTGTGAGGCTGACTGCCACCCACCGATGAAATGGACTGAGGGCTCATCGCTCCAATCGGCGCATCCGTTCCATACGGAAGCGTGTTGACGTCTGCCGGTGCGGCCAAGACGTTGTTGGTCGGAGCCGCCACATTGGCGAGGTCGCCCGTGCACAGCGCCGGATGGGAGTGGGCAGGGATCTGGTTGACGGAGAGGGTGACCTCCTCCACGCCGCCGGTCTCGGCCAGAATGAAACCGTTGCCCTGGTGGATGGGAATGCGGCCGCGCAGGTCGGGCAGGGCGAAAGTCGACTGCCCGTCGCCGCCGTAGGTCGTGCCGATCAGTTGGAACAGGGTCTCGTTTTCCGAGATGGGAAGGAGCTGCCCTTCGCAAAACATCCATCCCGCGGGGGCAAAGTTGCCCGCGAACATTCGAATCTCGCCAACATAGGGTTGTGCCATGTTCTGTCTCCTCTCTTACGTGTCAGGTGCTGGTCGGGGACTTGGCCGCATCCTAGGTCGGAGACGGGAAAATGCCCTGCAACGCGATGCAGAACGAGAGCGTCAGGAAGGGCTGCATGTTGAGATGGGCCTGCGAGCCGCCCACATTACCGACGGCGTTGGGAGCCATGGCCTGCAGGTTCGCGGCCGCGGCGTAGAGGTTCGATTGAACCGACTGCGCCAAGGTCACGCCCGCGTTGCTGTTGCTGGTGGTGGCCGGGATGTTGACGGCACTCCAGACGTGCACGTGCGTGGGAATCTCGGCGATGGAGAGCGTGTGCGCCTGCTCCCCTCCCCTTTCCCCGAGCGTGTGCCCGCTGCCCACGTGAATGGGTGTCCGGGCGCGAAGGTCCGGCAGAGCGAAGTTCACCCGGCCGTCTCCACCGAAGGTCGTGCCCAACAGCGAGAAGAGGCCCTGGTTCTGGTTGATCGGAAGGAGCTGGCCATCAGCCAGCGCCCAGCCTTTGGGAGGAAACACGAAACTCATGAGGCGGATCTCTGAGAGGAACGGTTCAGCCATTTCGTTCTCCTTTACTTCTTCGTATCGTCAAGGAAGGGAACAACCAGTGAACCCACTGGTTGCCGAGACAAGTTCCGTCCCGCCGCCGGCGGGATTGAGTGAATCGACATAGAGCTCGACGCCGGGAGTGCTGGTGGCGACCATGCCCACCACTCCGAAGACGTTGACCGCCGGACTGGTCCCCTGCTTGCGCAGACCAATCCCGAGCGCGCCCCCGGCACCGGCGCTGGTATTTCCGGTGATCTCCAGGCAGACGTTGGTGTTGCCTGTGGCCGTGCCCGAATCGACCCGGATGCCCTGACGGAAGCCCGACAGAGGCGCGGCGACCACGTTGTTGAGGACGCGGGCCTTCATGATCGCGGCCGAGCTGCGGGCCGTGACGAGGATGCCGTTGCCATCCACCGCGCTGACCTGGTTCCCCGAAACCTCGACCGTGTATTGCGGCGCGTCGGCGATGGTGAACGTCTGCGCGGCACCGGCGCTGATTCCCAGCGGGCCGCCAAAGCCGGCGATGTGGTTGGCCACGATGACGTTGTTGGCGATCCGCGAGGTGACGGTGCTCTGTCCCAGCGCGGAGTTGATGATGACGGTGCCGGAGATGTTCGTGATCGGGTTGGCGACAGTCCCGTTGCCCGAGATGTCGAAGTTGCCCTGCCCCTTGCCGTTCACGCCGGTCACGATGGCGTTCGTTCCCATTCGCTGCGCCGCGTTTCCGGCAATGCGGTTGCCGCTGATGGTCACTACGTTGGCCGCGTTCCCGGCCAGACCGAAGGTCGAGGCCGGACCGGCCAGGGTGGCGTTGCCGCCCTGGGCCAGGATGCCCGCACCGCTCGGGAAGTTGGTGATGATGTTGTTCGACAGCGAGCCCTTGGTCACGCTGGCCGCACCGCCGGCGGAACCGATGGCGATGAGCCGGATGGCAGAGCCTTTGGACGTGGCGGTCGAGGTCGTACTGGTGATGGTGTTGTTGGAGACGGTCACGTCCGCGATCGTGCCGCTGCCGTTGCGAAGGTCCACACCGTGGTAATACGCGTTCGTGAGCTGGTTGCGCACGATGGACACGGTTCCGGAGAGATTGTTCTCGGTTCCGGTGACGAGCGTGTTGAAGGCGATGTTGGAGTCGTCCACACCGAGCGCAGTGCCGCTGTTGTCGATGCTTCCGTCGGCGAAGGCGAAGCCATTGACAGTCGTACCCTTCACGCCGCTGCCGGCCGTGTTCTGGATACGCACCCAGTTGAACGCCGGGCTGTTGGTGTTGGTCAGCGAGACCCCGTGACTGGTGGTGTTCTGGATGGTGCCGCCGCTGTTCGCGGAGCCCGTGCCCACGACCTTCAGTCCACCGGTGGCGCCGGTATTGTTCAACAGAATGCCGTTGGCCGCGCCGGCCGCGGAGATGCTGGTGAAGGTGAGATTGGCGGCGCCGATGGTGGCGCCGGTGACGCTGAGACCGACGCCGGCGTTCGCGGCGATCGTGCCGCTGGTGGACGTGACCGTCATTCCACCCACACCGGAAGTGATGCTCACCCCGTTGGTCGAGGCGTAGGCATTGAGAGCGCCGAAGGCGAGACTGCCGGTGCCGCTGGTGATCACCACCCCTCGGCTTCCCACCGGGTTTCCGCTGGAGCCGACGCTGATCGTGCCGCCGTTCACGGTGTCGATGGCCACGGTGCCTGGGTTGGCATCGAACCGGGGGGCGGTGAGGACGATGCCATCACCCGCGGTGTTGCCGTCGATAGTCACGTTTGAGAGACCGCTCACGAACAGGATATCAGCAGACGCCCCATTCGCGACGATGCCGGACCCGCCGGTGGACAGCACGGACCCGTTGGTGAAAGCGAAGGTGACGTTGCCGTCGCTGGCCTGCAGGTCGACGCCATTCCCCGCGGAGACGATGGAGGTGTTGTCGATGACCGCACTCGTGCCGAGGGCGGCGTTGGCATTGATCTCGATGCCTTCGTTGCCCGCGGTGATGGTGTTGCTGTAGATCGTCGCACCGGCCGCGGCACCGAGGGCCGCGCTGGTGACGTCGATGGCGCTGCCCGCAGGTGCTGCCAGCGACAGGCCGGCGATCTCGACGCCGCTCACGCCGCTCACCGTGACCACGTCGCCCACGGCCTGCGTGACCGTCGGCTTGATCCCCGGCGCGACGAGCGTCGTCGGGAACCCGTTGCCGTTGAGATTGCGGGGGATGATCAGGCCGATCCCCTGTCCCCACAGCCGCTGACCGCCCTCGAGGGCGATGCTGCCGGCCAAGGCGGAGGTGTGCACGAAGATGTAGTCGCCGAAGCCGTCGATGTCGCCCAGACCGTTGAGCGCGGCGAAGGTGCTGAACGGCGCGGCGGAGGTGCCGTTGCCCGGTGCGGCAGCACCGTTCACGTACCAGATCATGTCGTGGATGGTGATGGTCACGCTGCCGATGGCCGAGGCCGGGGCACCCGCCGCAGGCTGATCGGTGACCTCGTACTGGAAGGAGGCGCTGGTGGCGCCGGCCGCCGGCTGGAAGGAGAAGCTGCCGTTGGAATTCATCGTCACCGTGCCGCCGGTGACGGCGCAGACGTACGGACTGACCACGTCGCCGCAGCCGACGATGCCTGTGACGGTGAACGGATCGCCTTCGACGGTGTCGGCGTCGTTGTCGGCCACACCCTTGCCGGACGGCGTCGTGTCGGCGACGTTCGGAGTGACACCAGCGCCGACGTCGACGCGGAGCTCGGTGTTGCCTTCCGTCTCCCACGTGTCATTGCCGGCGGATGGCGGATCGTTGGTCCCGTTGACCGTGATGATGAAGGAGACCGGGGCGGTGGAGTCGATGCCGTCGGACAGCGTGACCGTCACGTTGGCCGTGCCGAAGGCGTTGGGAGCCGTAGTGAACGAGAGCACGCCGACCGGGCTGATGGACGGCTGCACGGAGAAGAGTGCGTTGTTGTCATTGGTGACCGTGAACGTCAGCGGCTGCGACTCGCCCGGGCCGGCGGAGATGGCCGTGGCCCATGAGGCCAGATAGGCGCCGCTGTCCTCGTTGACGGTGACGTTTCCGCCGGCGGTGAAGCTGGGCGGATCGTTCACGGAGTTGACGGTGATCGTGAAGGAGACCGGCGCCGAGGTATTGGCGCCGCCGTTCGCGGTCCCGCCGTCGTCCGAGAGAGTGACGGTGATGTTCGCGGAGCCGAAGGCGTTGGCCACCGAAGTGAAGGTGAGCGTTCCATCAGGCGCGATCGAAGGTCCCGCGGCGAAGAGAGCCGGGTTCGAGTTGCCGGTGATGGCGAAGGTCAGCGACTGGCCCGATTCATTGGCCGGACCGGCGCTGATGGACGTGGCCCAGGGGCCGGAGTAGGCGCCGCTGTCTTCGTCGGCGGCGACGTTGCCGCCGGACACGAAGGACGGGGCGTCGTTCACGCTATTGACCACGATCTGGAACGTGACCGTGCCGGACGTGTCATCGCCACCGTTCGACGTGCCACCGTCATCCTGCAGATAGACCGTGACCGTGGTGGTGCCGAAGGCGTTGGCGGCGGGAGTGAAGGTGAGCACGCCGGACGCACTGATGGCCGGCTGCGCGGCGAAGAGCGCGTTGTCGTCGCTGGTGACCACGAAGGTCAGCGTCTGACCGCCCTCACCGGGACCGGCGGAGATGGCCGAGGCCCAGGCGGCGCTGTAGGCGCCGGAGTCCTCGTTGACGGTGACGTCGCCGCCGGCCGTGAAGGAGGGCTCGTCGTTCACGGGGTCGACCGTGATGACGAACGTCTGCGCCGGAGCGGTGTCGTCGCCGCCGTTGGCGGTGCCGCCGTTGTCGAAGAGTGTGACGGTCACGGTCGCGCTGCCGCTGGCATTCGCGGCCGGCGTGAACGTGAGCGTTCCATTCGAGGCGACGGCCGGTTGCGCGGAGAAGAGCGCGTTGTTGTCGTTCGACGTGTTGAAGTTCGTGGCCTGCCCGCTCTCGTCGGCCGGGCCGGCGCTGATGGCCGTGGCCCAGGCCGCGGAGTACGCGCCGGAGTCTTCCAGCACGCTGACGTTGCCGCCGGAGGTGAACGACGGCTCGTCGTTCACGGCGTTGACGGTGATGGTGAAGGTCTGCGTACCGGACGTGTCATCGCCGCCGTTGGCGGTGCCACCGTCGTCGGTGACGTAGACACTGACCGTGGCGCTGCCGTTTGCGTTGGCCGCCGGCGTGTATGTGAGCGTGCCGTTGGACGAGACCGACGGGCCCGCGGAGAAGAGCGAGGGATTGCTGGACGAGACGTGGAACGTGACGGTCTGGCCGCCCTCGTTCGGACCGGCGCTGATGGCGGTGGCCCAGTTGGCCACGCTCTGCGCGCCTGCGTCCTCATTCACGGTCTGGCTCGGACCGGCCACAAAGCTCGGCTCATCGTTGACAGGCGTGACGTTGATGGCGCTGGTCTGCGGGTTGGAGGTGTCGTCGCCCCCGTTGGCCGTGCCGCCGTTGTCCTGCGCGGTGACGGTGATCGTCGCCGAGCCGTACGCATTCGCGGCCGGGGTGAAGGTCAGCGTTCCATTCGACGACAAGGCAGGCTGCACGCTGAAGAGCGAGGGGTTGTCGTTGGTGACCGTGAAGGTCACGGTCTGCCCCGACTCATCGGCAGGTCCCGGCGCGATGGCCGTGGCCCAGTTCGTATACGTCTGGGCACCGGAGTCTTCGAGCACGCTCACGGTCGGACCGGCCTGGAAGGAGGGCGGATCGTTGACGGGCGCGATGGTGATGGTGGCGGTTGCGTCGTCGGTGCCGCCGTTGCCGTCATTGGCGCGGAAGACGAACGAGTCGCCCCCGTTGTAGTCGAGGTTCGGGGTGTAGTCGACGGTCGCGGTGGTCGGACCGGTGGAGATGATCGGACCGAGCGAACCATTGGCCGGACCGGAGACGATGGTGAAGGTCAGCGAGTCGCCGTCGGCGTCGCTGCCGCTCAGCGTGATCGTGACCGTGGTGTCTTCATTCGTCGTGGCGGACGTGTTGTTCGCCACCGGCGGAGTGTTGCAGGTCACCAGAGGCGGCACGCCCACCGGCAATGACGGTGCGGCCGGAGAGCAGACTCCGGTGTGGGTCTCGGGAAGGGGGCTGGTGGCCACGCCTTCCACCGGGAACGAGGTGCCGGCGGTGTTGATCGTTCCGCAGGCGTTGATGACGATCTTGCCCTGATCGGCTGGCGCGAGGCCGGACGTCGATCCGACCGGACGAACCTCGCCCACGCCGTTGGTCCAGACCACGTTTCCGGAATGGGAGCGGATGGAGATCGAACCGCCTCCCCTGTTGCTGTTGCCGGTGTTGAAATCGCCGTGCGCCCGGATCTCGGCGGTGTTCAGGGTGACGTCGCCCTTGGCCGCGATCTGAACGGTGCCGCCGGTGTCGCCGCTGGCGGAGTGACCGTCGTCGATCAACTTGCCGGAGCCGTTGACCGCGTCGCCGAGCGAGGTGACGCGAATGAGCCCACCGTAGCTCTTCGCATCATGAATGCCGGGCACCGAGGTGACCACGTAGATCGTGCCGGCCGCCGGTCCGAGGAGATCGATCGTCTCGCCCGCGAAGATGTCGACGCCTTTGTTGGCCGCGGTGCCGCTGGGGGCGTCCGCGCGGAGGCGGCCCATGCGCGTGCCGGTGGCGCCGAGGTCGCGGCCGTCGACCAGGACATCCTTGCCGGAGCGGATACGGATCCTGCCCGCGCCGTCCTTCTGGGAGAGCGCGGCGATGAGACCGCGGACCTGGATGCCGCAACCGTCGATGGTCACGGGGCCGGCGCCGGAGTCGGCGCCCTGAGAGACGATGTTGGCAGTCGATCCGACCACCACGGCCGGCTCGACGAAGGTGGAGGAGCCGATGGTGATGCTGCCACCCACGGTGTTGCCGGTGCCGCCGTCGAGAGCCGCGCCGGAAACGAATCGGGTGGAGAGCAACGTGCGGCTGGGACCGGAGAGGACATTGCCGTTCACGGTCACGGTGCTTCCGCTGGAAATGGCGATGGCGCCGCCGGCGGCGTTGGCGCTGCCGGAATCGATCGTCGAACCGGCGCCGAGGGTCACCCCGCCGCTGGCGTTGGCCGTGATGGCGCCGCCGTTCGAGCCGCTCGAGGACTTCGAGGCCGTGGAGACGATGGCGTTCCCATTCAGCGTGAGGCTGCCACCCACGGTGAGCGTGATCGCTCCACCGACGCCGGAGCCGCTACGGTTCTCGGCATAGAGCGCGCCGGTGGTATTCACCGTCAGATTGCCGCTGACGTTGAAGGCCATGGCGCACGCATTGGTGGTCGTGTCGTCGTTGCAGTTGACGACACCGTTCACGACGAGGTTGCCGTCGTTCACGGTGAACACGCCATTCGCCAAGCCATCATGATCGGCGGAGGAACCGTCGAGGGAGGCGAAGGAAGAAGTCCCACTCAGCGTGACGTCATGCGCCAATGCCAGAGGAACCAGGAGCAGCGACGAGAGTGAAAGCAAAAACCTGACCGCCAGGGATCGCATACAAAAAGCCCCTCCGTGGGTATTGCCTGGATGTTGTGTTGGTTCGGACCTGCTCTTGATACGGACACTCGGCCTGGACGACAGGCGAGCGGTGAATCTTCTCTCTAGCGAATGTCAGACAATTTAGCGTCTGTTCCTGCGTTGTGCAACAGGGAAGTGGAGGGCAAGACGGCGTACGGACCGCCTCGCGTGCGGGAGAGAAGGAACGCCGTCGCGGAAACACATTGGGCAGCCTCTTTTCGGCTGCCGGCGCACACGAATTGAGGCGCGCGGGATGGCGCTTCACTCCTGTTTGTAAGAGGTCAGCCGGGAGTCTGGCGCGATGAGTGATGGGCGCGCGGACATCTTGCCCGGCGCATTTCCGCGACAACTGGTCCAACTCAGTCAGGCGTCCGCGAGTCGAGACTCGCGGACGCCTTTCTTAAGCGCGATCGCTCAAGGCGCGGAGGAGCAGTTGGTGAAGCCGGTGGTGGCGCTGCCGAGGATGACACCACTGGTGCCTCCCCCGCCGGCGGTGCCGTTGGCGCTCGTGTTCAGGCCTCCGACGTAGTTCTCCACACCGGGGCTGCTGGTCGCGGCCATCCCTTCGATTCCGAAGGCGTTCACGGTCGTGCTGGTCCCCTGCTTACGGAGACGGATGCCAGGCGCGGTGTCGAACCCGTCGCTGCTCCCGGCCGTGATGTTTCCGGTGATGGAGAGGCAGATGTCGTTGTCGGTACCGGCGGTGGAGCCGCCCGCGTCCAGGCGGATGCCTTCACGCAGTGCCGTGGCCACCGGTGCGCCAACCGTGTTGTTGCTGATGGTGACGTTCATCGTCCCCAGGGCCTCGGTGCCCAGGATCTTGATCCCGTTGCCGTCGGTGCCGCTGACGTTGTTGTTGGCGATGGTGATCGTCAACGATTCGACGTCCGTGACTCCGAACGTCTTGCCGACGCCGGCGCTGATGCCCAGCGGTCCACCGAAGTTCGGCGTATGACCGGCGGTGATGCGGTTCCCGGAGACGTTCACCGTGGCGGTGGAGTTCCCGAGGACGGAGGTGGAGATGACGTTTCCGCCGACGTTGTTGATCGGGCTGGCCACGGTGCCGTTGTTGAGGATCTCCCAGTTGCCTTGAGCCGTTCCGTTGATGGCCACCTGGATGGCGTTGGTGTTCATCTTGTTGGCGAAGCTTTGGCCGGCGATGAGGTTTCCGGTGATGGAGACCATGTTGCTGGCATTGCCCGGGATGCCGAACGTGATCATCGGCAGGCCGGCGGTACCGTTCGTGCCCTGCATGATGATGCCGCCGCCGCTGGGGAAGTTGGTGATGATGTTGTTACTGATCGTGGCGTCGTTGAGGTTCGTCGCCAGGGCCGTACCGGTCTCGATCACGTGGATGCCGTTGCCCTTCGAGGAGGCGGTGGAGGTCGAGCTGGTGATGGTGTTGCCGGAGATGTCCAGGCTGGTGATCGTGCCGGAGAAATTGTTGATGCCTACGCCGTGGTAGTAGGCGTTGGTCAACGTGTTGTTGATGATCGAGACCACGCCATCGATGTTGTTGGCGTTGAGCGTGATGAACGCGAGGTTGGACTCATCCACCCCCAGTCCCGTACCGGAATTGTCGATGAAGCCATTCTGGTAGGTGAAGTTGGTGACGTCCGTGCCCTGCACGCCGCTGCCGGCGGTGTTCTGAATGGCCATACGGGTGAAGGACGGGTGGAAGGTGGTGGTCAGGGAGACGCCGTCGCCGGTCGTGTTCTGAATCGCGCCACCGGTGCAGGTCGCCAGGCTCGTACAGGTACCCGCATTGCCGGCCACGATCAGACGTCCCGTCGCGCCCGTGGAGCTGAGGATGATGCCATTCACCGGATCCGCCGCCGCGGTGTTGTTGCCCGAGGAGATGTTGCGGAAGGTGAGATG
>JBDTOZ010000228.1:0-1708 GCA_039932995.1 Acidobacteriota bacterium
TCGGCTATGGACTCGAATCCGTGCTGACCGATGCCCGCTCGAAACGGATCACCAGCCAGATCAATAGGCCGCGTACTCAGGCGGCGGAGGCGACGGCGGGGGCGGCGGCGCGAGTGACTCCTGGTAGGGCTGCTCTGGCTGCACCGCGTTCGGTCGAATGGGCGCCGGCGCAACTCGACTTGGGGAAACCGCGAGACTCCATGGGATCTCACCCCTCGGCATCGGGCGATGATTGTCCCCGATAGACATCGATCTGGAACCCGGCGGCCCAGGCCGTAGACTGTCCCCATGGCCAGAAAACGCGAGAGAGTGGTCATGACGGCGAAGAACACCTGGATTCTCACGAAGGCCGCGGCATCGTCGTGGGTCGACGACTACGCACAGAGCATGGGGGCGGCGCTGGCGTATTACACGATGCTCTCCATCGCGCCGTTCCTGCTGATCGTGATCTCGCTGGCGGGGATGATCTTCGGCGTCGAGGCAGCGCGCGGGGAGATCGCCGCGCAACTGCGGGGTCTGATGGGCCGGGAGGGAGCCGAGGCGGTGCAGAGACTGCTCGAGGGCGCGAGCAAGCCGGCCGAAAGCATTGCCGCCGCGGTGGCCGGACTGGTCCTGCTGCTGGTCGGAGCGACCTCGGTTTTCGCCGAATTGCAGGATTCGCTCGATCGCATCTGGCGCGCCCCGAAGCGGCCCAGGACGGCAATCTGGAGACTGCTGCGCGCCCGCCTGCTGTCGTTCGGCACGATCGCCGGCATCAGTTTTCTGCTGATGGTCTCGCTGGTGGTCAGCGCAGCGCTCGCGGCGTTAGGGAAAATGTGGGGACCGCGCTTTTCCGATTGGCAGTCGCTGGTCGCCATCGTCAACGTCGTCTTCAGCTACGCCCTGACCACGACGGTCTTCGCGATGATCTACAAGGTGATGCCCCGGGTGAGGGTGGCGTGGACGGACGTCTGGATCGGCGCGACCGTGACCGCGCTGCTGTTCACGATCGGCAAGTCGCTCATCGGGCTCTACATCGGCAGGAGTGGCGTGACGTCAGGGTTCGGCGCGGCCGGCTCGCTGGTCATGGCCATGGTGTGGGTCTACTACTCCGCGCAGATCTTTCTCCTCGGAGCGGAGTTCACGTGGGCCTATGCGCTGACCTTCGGCTCCCGCAAGGAGCAGAAGCTGCCGGGCGCCGCACCCGCGGTCCCGAGCAAGGCCGCCGGCAAGAAGCCGGACGCGAACATGCTCGAGGCGAAGGAGGCGGCCATCGTTGCCACCGAATCGGCCGCGGCAGAAGATGCGGCATCGTCGTAGCCGGGCACTCGCGGGGCAACAGTTAGGTGTGATGGAAACCAGGACGTGTTCCTTGACGCGGGTCGCTCATCCGGACGACTTTCGTCAATCTGACAGTCTGTCAAAACGAACAGATCCACAGGAAGCGGAAACGTTCTTCGGATTCTCGCCGCGGAGATGCGGGCGGCGAGAGGGCCAGTGTCCCGATCGTCGCGGGCCATCACCACCATCGCGCCGCCGATGGGCTGCGATTTTTGAAACGCCACCTCAACGCCCCACCAGCCGCTTCACGATCTGGATCTGTCCCGTGTGATAGGTGTCGTGCGCGGCGACGCCATACACAAGTCGCAGTTTCTTCGCGACGCGCAGGTCGGAGTCGGAGAGCGACGCGATTGCGTCACGCAGGAGACGGTGCTCCTGATCGAGAAGC
>JBDTOZ010000229.1:0-36129 GCA_039932995.1 Acidobacteriota bacterium
AAAGGAACGCAAGGGTTCCGTCAACGAAACGAGCACCCTGTCAGGAAGATCGGACACCAATGCCGCCACGACGCGCAGGCGCGTGGGACTACGCTGAGGACGACCCCCGGCGCCTTCGGTTCGCCACAAACCGGTGTCTCCCCGATACGATCCGCAGAACGCATTGGAGTGATGACATAGGCAACAACCGTGTGGCAGAGCGCAAGCTACGCGGTGACTGAAGTGACCGCAGTCCTCGTGGCGCGAGTCACCGGCTACTCGGTGGGCTCGCCGGCGCCGTCGTCCGGATTGCCGGTCAGTGCGCGGCTCCATGCGCCATGAGAAGGGAGCGCGCGCACCGTCGCCAGGTCAGGATCCTGGGCCAGCAAGCGCTCCGGCAGGTCGTGCCGATGGGCCAGCGCCTGCAGGGTTTCGAAGGCCAGCGTGGGACGACCCGTCGTCGCATAGAGGCAAGCGCGGTTGTAGGCCGGCACCCACCCGTCGGGCTGCAACGCCTCGGCTCGCCGAAAGAGCGATTCCGCCTCGGCGGGCCGGCCCAGGCGCCGCGCGCAATTCCCCTGTTGCACGAATGCGCGTACGTCCGAGGGTACGAGCTGCGTCGTCTTCGCGTAATACCCGTACGCGCGCTGATAGTCCTGCCGCTCGTAATAGAGATCGCCCAGCCTGCGGTGCACACGCGGGAAGGTCGGATCGGCCGCGATCCCTTTGCGATACCAGGCTTCGGCTTCGCGTTCGTGGCCACGCAGCGCCTCGATGAATCCCAGGTTGGCCATGGCCTCCACGAAATGAGGATTGAGCGAGAGGGCCGTACGGTATTGTTTTGCGGCGTCGTCGAGGTGGCCCTCGGTCAGCGCCAGCGATCCCAGGATGGCGTAGATTCGGAACTGCGTGGCGTCCACGGCCAGCGACTGGTGGTAATGGCGCAACGCCTTTTCCCGATCCCCCTGCTTGATGCCCAGAAGACCGAGAATATTGATCGCCGACACGTTACGCGGGGTGGTCTGGAGAATCTCCAGCAGCAGTGCTTCGGACCGTTCGTACCTGCCGGACTGCGCCAGGTGCCGCGCGTCCTCGAGTTTTTCGTACAGAGGCATGCCGTCCTTGGGATCGATGCCCTGCATGGCCGCGCGCGCGCCGGTGGGAGCGAGGTAGCCCAGCGCGCGCAAGGATTCCTCCGTTTCCCGGGTCATGGGATTCTCCGCCGCGCGCACCGCGTGCCGGCCGCTCTCGTTCATGACTTTCGTGAGCACTCCGTCGAGCCTCGCAGCCACGCGCGGCTGAAGGTCGATGACGTTGTGCAATTCATGCGGGTCGTTGCGGAGGTCATACAGCTCGCGCCGCGGGGCGCGGATGTACTTGAAGCCGCCCTCGCGAATCGAATGCAGAGGAGCCATGCCGAAACCGAGCTCCGACAGGAGGGACTCGGAGTATTGGGGCGCCTCCGCCGGCCTGGACTGGCCGGTCCACGACGCCACCAGATCATGACCATCGACGGGTTTGGCGGGGAGTCCCACAAGAGAAAGGATCGTGGGAAATAAATCGACGGACCGCACCGGGGATTCATCGACGAGCGGCGCAAACTTCCGGGGATACCGCACGATGAGCGGGATCCTCACAGTGGCGTCATAGACGAACACGGCGTGAGTCTTCTCCCCATGCTCGCCAAGACTCTCGCCATGGTCGGCAGTGATGATGAGGAGCGTATTCTCGAGGAGTTTGTCCCGCCGGAGGGTCTCGACGACACGCCCGATCTGGCGGTCGACGCCGGCGATCTCCGCGTCATAAGGTGACGCCGACAGCGCTGCGTCGGACAATGAGGGCCGATAAGGCTGATGCGGATCGAAATAGTGAATCCACGTAAAGAACGGTTTGCGGCGATCTCGGCTCCATCCGCTGAGCCACCGGAGAAAGCGGTCTGTCGTTTTCGGAGCCTGTCTCTCCCGGATCATGAACAGCTTCGGATCGTCCTCGGCCCACAAGTCGTCGTCGTACGTTTCGAAGCCCTGATTGAGGTTGTAGCGGCGATTGAGGACCAGCGCCGACACGAAGGCGTGCGTCGTATAGCCAGCCGTGCGTAGCGTTTCGGCGAGCGTAATGGCGTCTTCGCCCAACGCGTAGGCTCCGTTGTCACGCACTCCGTGCGCCGTGGGCAGCAGCCCGGTAAAGATGGAGGAATGGGCCGGCATGGTGATGGGCGCGCTGCTGATGGCGTTCGTGCAGCGGACGCCTTCGCCGGCAAGACGGTCCAGGACCGGGGTCCGCGCCAACGCATACCCATAACTGCCGATGTGGTCTGCGCGGAGGGTATCGATCGTTATTATGAGAACATTCGGCGGAGAGGGCCGGCTGCAGGCCGTGAGAAGCAACGCGAGGGTAGGCAAAATCTTCGTCCACCAGCACGCGGATCGATGGTTACGGGTGATGGCGGTCACTGCGACGATTGTAGTAGACTGCCCTCAATAGTCGCTTTCAAAAAGCCCCGTCGTCCTCCCACCCCTTATAAACGCCCTCGTCTTTGTCCCCGTTCTGATCTGGCCAAGAGAAGTGAGGAATTGTGCGAATTATCATCTGGGGATTCTCTCTCCTGCTGGTTGCCCATTCAGCATTTGCCGACGTAGCCCTGACCGACAGGCGATCCGCCGAGCGCATCATCGGCCAAGCCGTGGAACGACTCACTCCCGAACAAAAGCAGGCCCTTCGTGACGCCAACAAGGCCAAGCGCGATGCGAAGAAGGCCAAGCGCAAGACGAACGGGCGCGGCGTGACCACCGATTCCCCGCGTCCGGTCACCAACGCCACCGGCTCGGTGCAACTGATCGACGCCGGCACCCTGCAGTACTTCATCAACACCGACATCACGTTCTCGACCAGTTCCTCCGCTTCGGGTGCGGCATCGGAAGCCTCTTTTACAGGCCCGATCGCGGTCACCACCAGCGCGGGCGGCGTGATCGCCAGCACGCTGAGCGACATGTTCGACGGCTACAACGGTCTCTGCGTCAGCCTGACCAATGCCACCGGCCCCTGTGCCACGGGGAACGCCAACTACACCATGTATGAGAAGAATGGACCGGCCGTCGTCGACGCCTCGGTTCCGGCCGTCGCGGAGTGCACCAACCGGCAGTACGTCCTTCCCGCGCAGACCATCGGCGGCCTGAGCGTGCAGCGCAAGGTCTACGTGCCGACGAACGACCGGTTCATCCGCTGGGCCAACTTCTACACCAACACGAGCGGCGCGCCGATCACCTTCACGACGATCACCAGCAACAACCTCGGCTCCGACTCCAATACGAGAATCGTCAGCTCCTCCAGTGGAGACAATGTGGCCCAGGTGGGCGACCTCTGGGTCTCCACCTTCCAGAACTACTCCGGCTCCACCTCCACGGATCCCCGCATCGCGCACGTGCTGCAGGGGACAGGGGCGCCTACCCCGGTCTCGAACATCAACTTCGCCGACGGTGACGACAATCCGTACTGGGTCTATGCGATCACTCTCGCGCCCGGCCAGACCAAAATGATCCTGAACTTCGCCAGCGGGTTGGGCTCCAAGGCCGCCGCCAATGCGCAGGGGGCCGCGCTGGCCGCGCTCCCGGTGACCACCACCCAGTGTCTCTCCGCCACGGAGCTCTCCCAAGTCACGAACTTCGCCGTGGCCACCGACCTCTCGATCACCAAGACCGCCTCGGTGGTCACCAACGTCAACGCCGGCCAGGCCTACCAGTACACGTTGCAGGTGACCAACAACGGACCGGCCGTCGCGTCCAGCTTGACGGTCACGGACACGCTGCCGGCCGGCGTGGTCTTCGGCAGCGCCACAGGCACCGGCTGGACCTGCAACGCCGTCCTCCAGACGGTCACGTGCACGCTGCCCACTCTTGCACTGGGTGCCGCGAATCCGATCACCATCAATGTGACGGCACCCGTCGCCGCCGGACCGTTGTCGAACACCGCCACGGTCTCGTCGACGACGACGGAGACGAATCCCGGCAACAACACCTCCACCAATGACCTGACCGTCATCGGCGTCGCAAATTTGAGCATCACCAAGACCACCACCGCCACGACGGCGCAGGAAGGTGTGGCGCTCACCTACACGCTCTCCGTCTCCAACACGGGTCCCAGCGCCGCTACGAATGTCTCGGTCAGCGATCCCCTGCCGGCCGGCACGGCCTTCCAGAGCGCCAGCGGCACCGGTTGGACGTGCGCCAATCTAGCGAACGTCGTCACCTGCACGAGACCCACCCTGGCCGTAGGCGCCGCGCCGCCGATTTCGTTGAGGGTGGTTCCCATCGTCGGGACGGGAACGATCACCAACACGGCCACAGTCTCGACCTCCGAAGTCGATTCCACGCCTGCCAATAACGCCAGCACCGTGGCACTGGCCGCAAGCGCGGCCGTCGAGATCCCCGCACTCGATCCGAAGGGCCTGGCGCTGCTGCTGGCCTTCCTGGCTGTGGCAGCCGTCTTCGCCATCCACCGCCACGGATGAGACTCCCGTCGCGCTGACATCCTCCACGGCACGCAAACATACGAACGGCGGCCCGCAAGGGCCGCCGTTTTGCAGTTTGGCATTGGCCGGAGAACGTAGCGCCCGGCTTCAGCGGTGTGGGACGGTATGTTGTTCGACGCGCCTTCGCGCGTCATACGCCAGTGGGCTCGCGTTAGCGGTGGAGGATTTGTGCTGCCGCAGCGGGGGCCGCGGCGAGACGCCGCGGCGGCCAGCCGGCGAGGACGCCGGCGCTCCTCGGGAGCGTCGCGACATCGGGGCCTTCCACGTGCAAATGCTGGCATGCCGCGCCGGAGACCGGAGGAACGCTGGCGTCCCGCCGGCTGGCTCGCAGGCGTCTCCGCCTGCGAGTGACCGCTTACTTGCCGCCGAACAGGCCGCCCAGGACCGACTTGCCGATGCGGCCGAGGTCGTCCGTCATGTCGCCGTCGTGGTTGGAGTCGAGGATGCTGTTCAGATCGAAGCCGCCCGGCGCAGGAGCTGCGTTCGCACTGGCGCTGGCCTGTCCCAGCACGTCCGGAAGGCTGGATGCGTCCACGCCCTTTTCACGCTTCATGCGTCCGAGCACGCCCATGACGATGGGAGCGAGCATGGCCAGGAGTTGTGCGACCTGGGCCGCGTCGAGGCCGGAGGAGCGGCTCACGCCGGCTTCCACTGCGTCCCGCTTGCGTCCGAAGATGTGGCCGAGAATGGCTCCGCCGATTCCCCCGCCACCGCCGCCCAGGAGTCCGCCCAGGTTATCGAGGATGCTGCCGTCGTGGGCGCCGAGTGCCTGATCGAGCGAGGCCGCCCCTTCAGGCTGTGAGGCGTTGCGCGACAGCCCGCCCAGCAGCGCCGGCAGAGCCGCGGAGATGGCAGACGACGTCGACGCCGGATCCGCCCCCAGTGCGCTGCTCATCTGTTGAATGGTTGAAGGGCCAAGCTGCTGCTGAATGGAGTCGAGAATCGAATGCGTCGTCATGATCAGTACGTCCTCGGATACACGATATCGCGGATGAGCCGGAGCCGCGGGAGGTTCCCCATCATCGCCAGCGGACACCCCACTCGCCTCAGAACACCTTTTTCTTGACGGCCTTGACCACCTTGCCGGCGGTCGACAACGGCGATTTCTTCCGGCGGCGCAGGGCCACGATGGCTGTGACGGCCGTGGTCAGCGTGGCCACCGCGATTCCGATGACCTGCTCTTTCTCGGCGTCGTCCATCTTGTCCCAGTGCGAGAAGATCTTGGTGGCCTTCTTGCCGATCCCCTTCTCCGCGCTGGCGGCTTTCTTCGAGACGCCGTCGATGGCTTTGATGAGCAGGGGCTCCAGCTTGGTCGTGTTCATGGGGAGCTCTAGTGCAAAGGCCGGTCCCACTGAGACGGAACCGTCATTGCACTGATGGAACGCCGCCAGCCGTCACGCCTGCACGGCCTGCTCGCTCCAATCCCAGAGCCTTCTGGCGACCTGCTCGTCCGCTCCCTGCGCAGTGGTGAGCGTCCGTTTTCGCTTCACGTAGAACTGGCCCGGGATCCAGTCTTTCTCCGGCGTGGAGGTCGCCAGCCAGACCAGCGTGTCGGCTCCCGCCTTCGAGTCGATCATGAACAGCTTGCTGACGAACGTCTCATAGAGGATGCGCAACGCCCTCGAGCCTTCGCGAGCGAAACCGGTGGCCACGACGCCGGGATGGAAGGAGACGCCGTGCACTCCGCGAAATCTCCGGTTGATCTCGGCGGCATGAAGGATGTTCATCAACTTGGCCGATCCGTAGGCACGCCAGGCATCGTAACGGCGCGCGTTCTCGAGATCGTCGAAGTCCACCCGGCCCATGCGATGCGCGCTGCTGGAGGTGTTGATGACCGTGGCCTGCGAAGCCTCGAGCCGCTCGCGCAGAAGACTCGTCAGCAAAAAGCCGCCCAGGTGATTCACCTGCAGCGTCTTTTCATGGTGATCGGGCGTGAGCTGGCGCGTGGCGATCACCGCGCCGGCATTGTTGGCCAAGACGTCGATGCGCGGGTACCGATCCAGCAACTGTTGCGCGAGCGCGCGAACGTCACTGAGCTTCGCGAAATCGACGAGAAAGGGCTCGGCTCCGATCTCCTTCGCCAGCAGCGACGTCTCCGCGGAGCGACCGGTGATGGCCACGTTCGCCCCGCGCTCGCGCAACGCGCGCGCGGCCGCCGCCCCGATGCCGGAGCTCCCCCCTGTGATGATGACGGTTTGATTCATGCTCTCCTAGCCCGCCGAGGCCTCTTCGAGATCCTTGAACCGTTCCTTGTCGATGGCCTTGTCGTAGGCGGCGCGCGCGGTGATGCGCTTCTCGTCGAAGAGGCGGCGGATGGAGGTGTCCATGTCCACCATCCCTTCGCGCACACCGGTCTGGATGGCCGAGGTGATTTGCGGGGTCTTGCCTTCGCGGATCATGTTGCCGATGGCGGGAGAGCTGAAGAGGATCTCCAGCGCGGCCACACGACCGCCGCCGACCTGGGGCATGAGCTGTTGCGCGAGCACGGCCCGGATGGTCTCGCCGAGGACGTTGCGGATGCCCTCCTGCTCGGCGGCGGGAAAGACGCTGATGATGCGATCCATGGTCTTGGCGGCGTTGTTGGTGTGCAGCGTGGCGAAGACGAGCGTGCCTCGCTCCGCGGCGGAGAGAGCCATGGAGATGGTGTCGAGGTCGCGCATCTCGCCGACGAGAATGAGGTCCGGATCTTCCCGCCCCGCGGCCTTGAGCGCCTCCGCGAAGCTCCGTGCGTGCGTGCCGATCTCACGCTGATGGATCAGGCATTTCTTGTTGGCGTGCACGAATTCGATCGGATCCTCGATCGTGATCACGTGCAGGCTGCGGGTCTCGTTGATCAGGTCGATGATCCCCGCCAGCGTCGTGGACTTGCCCGAGCCGGTGGGACCGGTGATCAGCACCAGACCACTGCGGATCTGGGCGATGCGGCGCACCTGCTCGGGCATGCCCAGTTGCTCGAGAGTGAGGATCTTGGTGGGGATGACCCGGAACACCGCACCCGAGCCGCGCTGCTGCCGGAACAGGTTCACCCGGTAGCGGGCCTGCCCGGGGATCTCGTACGAGTAGTCCACGTCGCCGCTCTCGACGAAGGACTCCCAGAGATCCTTCGGCGTCACCGGCTGCAGCAACTCGGTGAAGTCGGCCTCGGCGATCATCCGGTAGCGGATGGTCTCGATCGAGCCGGAGGCGCGGATCATCGGCGGGCGGCCCACGGTCAGATGAAAATCCGACGCGCCGCGGTCGTTCATCAGGCGGAGGAAGCGATCGATCTTCTGCCCGCTCATCAGGCCTTCCCCGCCGCTTTCAGAAACTCCGGGGTGACGAACGCTTCGAAGTCTTCCTTTTTTGCCGCGGCCATGTACGCCGTTTCCGCCGTGATCTGATCGCGGCGGATGAGGTCGCGCAGCGCTTCGTCGAACGTCTGCATCCCCTGCGAGCGGCCGATCTGCATGGCCGAATGGATCTGGAAGGTCTTCTCGTCGCGGATCATGTTGGCGATGTTCATCGTCCCCTTGAGCACCTCGAATGCCGCCACCTGGCGCCGCCCCTCCTTGGCCTGCACCAGACGCTGGGCAATGATGTACTTGAGGGACTCCGACAGGGAGGCCCGGATCTGCGGCTGTTCGCCGACGGGAAAGCTGCTGATCAGACGGTCGATCGCTTTGGGAGCGCTGGTGGAGCTGAGCGTGCCCAGCACGATGTGCCCAGTCTCGGCGGCGGTGAGGGCCAGGGAGACGCTCTCGTTGTCGCGCAGTTCGCCGATGACGATGACGTCCGGATCTTCACGCAGGGCGGCCCGCAACGCGCGCGCGAACGAGCCGGTGTGTGTCCCCACTTCGCGCTGGTTGATGAGACAGCTCTTGAAGGGGTGCACGAACTCCACCGGATCTTCCATGGTCAGGATGTGATCGCTGCGCGTCTCGTTGAAGAGATTCACCAGCGCGGCCAGCGTGGTCGACTTTCCCGAGCCCGAAGGACCGCAGATGAGCACCAGCCCCTGGTGATAGCCGGCGATCTCCGCCAGGTGCGCGGGCAGTCCGAGCTCGCTGATGGTGGGCGGTTTCTCGGGAATGACCCGGAAGACGGCGTTGATGCCGTGATGGTCGACGAACAGGTTGGCGCGGTAGCGGCCGGCCTGGGGGATGAAGTGGCAGAAGTCGATCTGCTTCTCGGCTTGCAATTTCGCCCACTGCGCTTCGCTGAGAATCTCGCGGAGCATGGCCTCGGTCTGCGCAGCCGTGAACGGCTCGCCCTGCGCCCGCAGCAGGTCCGAGGCCATGCGCACGATGGGCGGTTGTCCCACGGAGAGGTGGAAGTCGGAGGCGCCGCTGTTGCGGGTGCTGATCAGATATGTGTGCAGCTTCGGCTCGCCCTCTTTCGAGCGTGCCGCCAAAGCGCTGGTGCGCAGGGCGCCCACCCCTTCCCCATGCGGATCGCGCTTCTCGATCTCCTCGAGGATGTCCAGGGCACGCATGCGCACGGAGCGCTCGGCGTCGTTCGCGGCCACATGCGACAGCGCCTGGATGACCTGCGGATGGCGGAAGTTGCGCAAGGCCTGCATGACCTCGATGCGCACGTTGGGCTGCGGATCGCCGAGCATGCGGCCCAGGGCGCTCAAGGCGCGGGGGTCGGCGATGTGGCCGAGCGCTTCCACGGCGGCCCAGCGGAGATCGGGATCGGCCAGCGCGGCCACCAGCGGCTCGACCGCGCGCGCATCTTTGAGCCGGCCCAGCGTCTCGGCGGCGGCGATGCGCACCCACCAGTCCGAGTCCTTGAGCAGCGTGATGGTGGCGGGCACGAGGCGAGGGTCCTCGAAGATGGCCGCCACGGCCATGGCCGCCGCACGCAGGTCTTCGTCGGGGTCGTTGAGCAGTTCGATGGTGGGCTCGACGACCTGATCGCCGAAGGCGCGGATCGAATCGAGGGCCCGATCGCGGACGAACCCGGCCAGCGTCTTGGTGAAGCGGATGTAGCGCATGACCACGCCGGAGCGGTCGCGCATGCCCATGAGGATCTTCATGACCGCCGTGCGCGTCCCCGCATCGCCCGAGGCCACCAGGGGAAGCAGTTGATCCGCGAAGTCCGCGGACTGTGTGGCCGCCGCGCGCGTGAGGGCCTCGATGAGGACTTGCTGCGTGGCGTAGCCGGCGATGGGAAGGGCCTGCACGAAAAGCGGGATGGACGCGGACGTGGCGCGCACGGCCAGCACCTCCAGCGCCTTGTCGCGGATGGCCGGGTCGGCGTCGGTGGCCAGCTTGTTCCAGCGCGCCAGCGCGCGCTCATCCGGTTCGACGAGCGCCAGCCTGGTGAGGAACATCATCCGCTCGTCCTCGCGCGCGCTGCCCGCAAGCTGCCATAGGAGTTGCTCGATGGCCTTGCCCGGCGGCGCCTCCAGCACCAGCCGGCGCGCCAGCTCCTGAATCTCGACTGCCTCCTTGGTCTCTTTGGCCAGGGGAGCGAGCAGCTTCGGGATCTCGGCATCGAGCCCGGGGAGCCCGAGCGCGAAGAGGATCCCCGTGGCCGCCCGGAAGGCCGGCTCCGGCTTCCCGCGGGCCTCGGTGAGAAAACAGGTCAGCGTCTCCGGATCGCGCAGCCGCTGCAGGAGCACCGTGCCGGCGTCGCGCAACGCGCGATCGGGTCGGAACAGCATCCAGATGATGTCCCGCGCCCGCAGATCCTCCGCGGTGCCGAGCCTGGCCAGCAGCTCATCCCGCTCCTCGAGCGTCGCGTATTCTTTGTTCGAGAGCCGTTTGAGGAGGTCTTTGTTGTTCGACTGAAAGAGGGCCACGGCAGCCGCAGTATATTTCGGTCTCAGGCCCTGACGCAGACTCCCTGCCCCGCCGGCGCCGGGCAAGATGCCCGGGCCCTTTTTTTTCGCGTGCTCCAGAGAGCGCGAGGCTACCGCGCCACTTCGGCGTTCTCGATGATGACCGGGTATTTGTATCCGGCGCCGAAGTCGCGGTCGACGCTGACGTTTCCTCGCACCACCACCACATCGCCGACGGCGACGACGGCGTCGGTGGTCACGGTGAGATCGGCATCCTGCCCGTCCGCTTTGGAGCCATCACGGAGATGCACGAAGTTCTTGCCCATGATGCCGCCCAGGAACTTCACCACCTTGCCGCGCACGGTGACGGAACGCCCGGCCAGAGAGGCGCGCGCACTCCACAGCTCACCGATCGTCTTCGCATCCGGGCCCGAGGCACGGGCCACGTTCACATCACCGGCCGCCGGCACGGCCATGTGTTGCGCGGCGCCGTCCGCGTGCGCGGGCATCGTGGCCATGGCCGCAACCATCGGGACCGGAGCCGGCTCTGCACCGGTTGCACCGGCCATCGTGCCGAAGGCCACATCCTCGAACGTTCGATTCAACGTCTTCGATTCGAAGTTCTGCATGGTCATCTGGACGTCGACACTGGCCACCTGCCCCTTGGCGATCGGGGTCTGCGTGACCGCGGCCCAGCGTTCCCCTCCCGGGGTACTGAGCCGTAAGTAGGTGTAGCCCCCGGCATCCTGGGTCTCGAGCACCGTACCGGTGAGGCGCCCTTTCACTGCAGGCGCCGGCGGGGCCGGGTTCTGCGCGGCCTGAACCGCCGCCGGTGCCGCCTGCGCGCTCTGCGCTGTCATGTCTTGCTTCCCGCGGCACGCCGTCATGGCCGCCAGGATTGCGAACAGAAAGATGAAGTTCTTCACAGGTTCCTCGCTTTTCTTCACTGCATCATGGTGCTTCCACGTCTCATTCACTTCCGCTTCGCAGGTCACCATCCCCTGTGATGACCGCCACGTTACCGGAAGAAGGAGCCCTCAGCGACTCGCCGGCGCCACTCACTTGGCCGCCCCGGGCTCCGGTCACGAGCGCCAGGGCGCGCGCCAGGTCGGCCACGTCAAATGGTTTCTGGAGGAAGACCAACTCGCCGGCGTCGACCGCGGCCTGCACCGCCGCTTGCGGCGCGTAGCCGGACATGAGAATGGCCGGCAAGGCACCGGCGCGGAGACGCACTTCGCGGAGGACCTCGAGGCCGTTCATGTCGGGAAGCATGAAGTCCGTGAGCACAATGGCCACGCTCTCGGAAGCCACGCGCACCGCGGCCTCCTTCCCCGTGGCCGCCGTGATCATCTGATAGCCGAGCATCTCCAGGATCTCGCCCAGCCCCTCCCGCACCGCCGGCTCATCTTCCACGAGCAGCACCCGCTCGCCGCGACCGCGAGGAAGATCCTCTTCCGGTGCAGCCTTGGACGCGATCATCGCCACCTTCCCCGCCAAAGGAAACTCCACACGGAACATTGTGCCCCCGCCAAGCTCGCTTTGGACCTCGATCCGCCCGCCGTGCTCGGTCACGATTCCGTGGACCACCGCCAGACCCAGCCCCGTTCCATGCCCGGTTTCTTTCGTGGTGAAGAAAGGCTCGAAGATCCGCTCGCGGACCTCGTCCGTCATCCCCTCTCCCTGGTCTTCCACCTCGATGAACCCGCATCCGGCAGTCGCTCCGCAGCGGAGATCGAGCCGGCCGCCGCCGGACATCGCATCGCGCGCGTTCACCACCAGGTTCATGATCACCTGACCGAGCTGACCCTTGTCGGCGACGACGGGAACGGGACGGGCGCTGGTGCTGAGCGTGACGTGGATGTTCTCAGGAATGACGCGGCGCAGGAGAGAGAAGGATTCGGTGAGGACCTCGCCGAGGTCGACCACTTCGTCGTTCCTGATTTCGCGACGGGCGAACTGGAGAAGTTGCCTCGTGAGTTGCGCTCCCCGAAAGACACCCTTGCGAATCAGGTCGAGGTGCCTGCCCCGCTCCTCCGCGCTCAGCTCGCGCGAGCACACCTGCACCTGCGCCACGATTCCCTGCAGGATGTTGTTGAAGTCGTGCGCCACGCCACCGGCCAGCGTGCCGACGGCCTCGAGCTTCTGCGCATGGCGAAGCTGTTCGGCCAGACTCACTTCCTGGGTGATGTCGCGCTTGATGGCCACATAGTTGACGACGGCTCCTGTCGGGTCCCGCACCGGCGACACCGTGGCCTCTTCGCGATAGAACGTTCCGTCCTTGCGGCGGTTCACGAACGTCCCATGCCAGACCCGCCCGTCGTTCAAGGTGTCCCAGAACTGGCCATAGAACGCCGCGTCCTGCTTGCCACTCTTGAGAATGCGCGGCGTCTGGCCTACCGCTTCCTCGCTCGAGTACCCGGTCATCACCTCGAAGGACGGGTTGACGTAGAGGATCACCCCGTTGCGATCGGTGATGGAGATGGCTTCGGCCGCCTGCTCGACCACGGTGGCCAACTTGCGCTGCACGTCCTCCAGTCGTTCGCGCTCCTTCATCTGGATGGAGAGATCGCGATTCGCCTCTTCGAGGAGGTTGGCGACGGTCATGGCGTCTTCGGCCATGTTCAACGCGGCCTGCCGCGCCGCCAGCGGGTCGGGATCCGCCGGTGAGTCCATGGGCTCGCGATCGTTCTCGCCGGGATACGGAGCGCCGCGGCCGAGGAGTATCGAGAGCGCGTTCACTTCATCCTTGAGCTGGATCATGCGCAACTCCCGCCCAACGGCGACCCGGTTGAATCGCTCCAGGTCGGCGTTCGAACGGCCCAGGTCCTCGGTCCGCTCACGCAGTTGCCGCACGGCCTCCATGCGCGAGGTCATATCCATGACGATGGAGATTCCCTCGTAGTTGTCATCGGCCAACAGGGAACGGGAAAGCAGCACCTGCAGCTCCGTCCCATCCTTGCGCAGGTAACGTCGCTCAATGGGATCGCAGATGTCCACGAGGCGCAGCTCGTCTTCGAGCTCGTAGAGAGGAGGAGTCTGACCGGGAGCGTGGATCGCTTTCCAGCTCACGCGTCCCTCGCGGAGGTCGGCGTGATCGTAGCCGAGGAGGGTGAGGTAGGCCTGGTTCGCCTCGACCACCGTGCCATCCCACTTCCAGAGCGCCATCCCGAGTGGCGCGGTATCGAAGACACGGCGGAACTTCTGCTCGCTCTTCCGGAGGGCCAGATCCGCGGCCCGCGCGGCACTGACGTCTTCGATCAGCGTCAGCAGATACAGGATCTGCCCCGCCGCGTCGCGGACCGGACAGGAAACGATGAACGCTTCGAACGAAGTGCCGTCCTTGCGGCGATACGCTTTGTGGAGCTCCACCCGCTCGCGATCGCCGCGTGTCAAGGCCGACATTGCCTGCCGGCCGGATTCCCATTCGGTTTCAACGCTGATGTCCATCCATGAGAGTGCGGTCAGTTCCTCGCGTGAGTAGCCGAGCATCTCGCAGAGCTTGGGATTCACCCGAAGCAACTGACCGGTTCTCGGATCGGTGTGCACGATGCCCATGCCGGCGTGGTCGAACGTGGCTCTCCAGCGTGCGGCCGTCTCGGCGAGCTCCGCTTCGCGCCGCTGCTGCTCGAGCTCCCCTCCGCGCAGCAGATAGGCCGTAGACAGGATTCCGGCGGTCATCAGGAGCGTCACGAACGTGCAGTAGAGCGCGGCTCCATCGGCGGCGGGATAGAGACCACGATGATCGGCGATCATGATCAGCCAGGCGAACAACCCGAGGATCGAGGCAGCCAGGGGCAGCATGCGTCGGGCCACTCTGGCCGCGGGCGACTGCCGATCGAGGAGGGTGCCCAGCCACGATACCGTCGAGCCGCTGGCCAGGACACCCAGAGCCAGCGCCAGTTGGCCAATCGCGGTGGGGATGGCCGCATACACCATCGACGGCTTGAACAGCGAGAACACGGCGAACAGGCTGTGGACGATCACGAAGAAAGCCCCCGCGCCGGCGACCGTGGCCAAGGTCATCGAAACGCCGCGCAAGCGGCGCGTCGCGGTGGCGATCGCCAGCCCAAGCAGAATGAAGCCGGCCGCGGCCACGGCCGGTAATTGACCCGGGATGCTCCCGGCCTGAGCCCACCGATCCAGAGCCAGCCACTGGCCGACATGGAGGTCGAGGTGCGCCCATCGCTCGTACAACGGCGCCAGCGCCAGAACGACGACCGCGCCACCGAGGCCGATCGAAAACAGCCGGACGGAGCGACGCCGACCGCTCCGAAGGGTGAACGCCACCGCGAGCGCCAGCAGCGCCACCGCCGCGTTGGGCTTCATCGCCGGCAGCCCCGGCAGCCCCGTGGCGAGAATGCGGATGCCGAAGAGCATGCCGATCCCGGTCGTGACGGCCAGCAGGGCGGTCACCATCGCGCAGATTCGTTGAACGGTTTGCAGCTCGCGCGTGAACTGCGGAGCGACTTCCTCGGTAGGCCTCACGAATCGATGTCCTTACGGCGCGCTCCACCCGCAACCCGCGAAAGCACCGGCGCGGCGCGTTTGCGCGCAACTCCTTTTATAGGCGCCGGCGCCGAAGTCGTTGGACTCATCCGTCACCCGCGCGTGTGACGAGCCTCACAAGGCACGGGTCCTCACGGCGACTGGGTGACGCCAATCACTTCGATGGGTGCGCGTCGTCGCCACGACCCTGGTGCTCCCGCCCCAAGATTCCGTGACGGAGGCACCTCGGTCATGCCGTCGCCCTACAACCTCGAGATCCGCAACCGATGTACCGAGTGCGCATGCAGTTCGGAACGACTCTTCTGCAACATGTCGCCGGAGGCGATGAAGTCGCTCGATTCCATCAAGTTCACCAGTGTCTACCCGAAAGGGGCGGTGCTCTTCGTGGACGGGGAGGAATCGCGCGGAGTGTTCATCCTCTGTAGTGGCCGGGCCAAGCTCACCACCTCCTCGTCCGAGGGGCGAACGCTCATCCTCAAGATCGCCGAGCCGGGCGAAGTCCTCGGCGCCAGCGCCACCATCCTGGGCACGCCCTACGAGGTCTCGGCGGAAACACTCGAGCCCTCGCAGTTGAACTTCATCAAGCGCGACGACTTTCTTCGCTTCCTCAACACCTACCCCGAGGCCTGCCTGCACACGGCCCAGCAGCTCAGCGAGAAGTATCAGGCCGCGCAACGCGAGATTCGCTCGCTCGGCCTCGCGCAATCGACCTCGGAAAAGCTGAGCAAACTCCTGCTGCAATGGTGCGACCTCCATGGCGAGGCCACCCCCAGGGGGGTGCGTCTCAAGGTTCTCCTCACGCACGAAGAACTGGCCCAGATGATCGGCACCACCCGCGAGACCGTCACCCGGCTCCTCGGCGACTTCAAGCGCAGAGACATCATCGAAGTGAAGGGCTCGACGATTCTCATTCTGCAGAAGCAGGCTTTGGAAGGATTGGTCAGTATCTGAGCGACGTCGGCCGGGAGCAACGACGCCGCACTCCTGCCACCCGTCAACCGCCAACCGCACCCATGGACCACGACCACTCCCCTGAAGCCATCCGCGCGCGGCTGGCGGGCGCTCCCCGCGTCAGTTACCTGCGCGACTGGGTGTACGGCGGAATCGACGGATCGGTGACCACGTTCGCCGTCGTGACGGGGGTCCGCGGTGCCGACCTGGCCAGCCGGATCATCCTCATTCTCGGCATCGCCAACCTGCTGGCCGACGGCTTCTCGATGGCCGCGAGCAATTATCTCGGTACGCGCACGGAGCGGCAGGAAGAAGAAGCCCTGCGCGAGCGTGAGCAGCGCCACATCCGCACCGATCCCGAGGGTGAACGGGAAGAGGTGCGACAGATCCTGGAGAAGCGAGGCTTCGCCGGTGCCGATCTGGAACGCGCCGTGACCACGGTGACCGCGGACGACTCGCGCTGGATCGAGTTCATGCTCGCCGAGGAGTATGGTCTGGCAAGGGTCACTCGTCCTGCGTCCGCGGCGGCATTGGCCACTTTCGCCGCATTCCTCCTCTGCGGGATCGTCCCGCTGCTTCCCTTCCTCCTGCGCTTTCCGCACGCATTCGCGACCTCGGTGGCCATGACCGCCTGCGCCTTCTTCCTCATCGGCTCCGTCCGCAGCCGCTGGCTCCTGCTGTCCTGGTGGCGCGCCGGCCTGGAAACGCTGGCCATGGGCTCCGTCGCCGCGACCCTGGCCTACCTCGCGGGAGTGGTCATCGCGCGCGCGGCCGGCTGAGCATCGTTCGTCGCGCTCTCACAACGGCAGCACGACACTGAACGTGCTGCCCTTGCCAAGCTCGCTCTCCACGCCGACATGGCCGCCCTGGAACTCGACGATCTTCCGAATCAGGGCCAGACCCAGCCCACTGCCATCGAAGCGACGCGTGTTGCCGGAGTCGAGCTGAGCGAACTCGACGAAGAGCTTGCTCATGTCCGCGGCCTTGATGCCGATGCCGGAATCGCGCACCCGGATCTCGAGACAATCGGATTCGAGACGGCGGGCCTGGATGTCCACGCGGCCTTGGTCAGCCGTGAACTTCACCGCGTTCGAGAGGAGGTTGTAGAGCACCTGCTTGAACTTCTGGAGATCGAGCCGTACTGCCTCGAGCCCTACTCCCACGTCTATGGTCATGGGGATGCGTTTCTTTTGAGCAATCCCCTCGATGACCGAGGTCACTTCCCGGATGGCGGCCTCCACCGAGAAGATCTCCGGGTACAACTCCATCTTGCCCGATTCGACCCTGGCCATGTCCAGCACGTCATTGATGAGCTGGAGCAGGTGGCGGGCGCTGATGAGCACGTCGCCCAGATATTCTTTCTGTTTGGTCAGGAGCGGTCCCGGTTTCTCGTCGACCAGGAACTCGGCAAAGCCGATGATGCCATTGAGGGGTGTGCGCAATTCGTGCGACATGCTGGCCAGAAACTCACTCTTGTGACGGCCGGCCAGCTCCAACTCTTGATTGGCTGCCTCGAGCTGCGCGGTGCGCTCGATGACGCGTTGCTCGAGGTTCTCATTGAGGTGACGCAACGCCTCTTCGGCCAGCTTCCGTCCGGTGATGTCGATCACCGCGCCATGGAAACTCAATGCGTTGCCCGCCTCATCGCAGTCCACCCGCCCCTTCGCCTGCAGCCAGGTACGGCTTCCATCCCGTTGGAGGACGCGATACTCGATGTCGTAATGCCCACATGCTTCGATGGCTCGGGCGAGCGCGTCCGCCACATCCTGCCGGTCTTCCACCACGACCGCGCGGAGATAGGCTTCCGCAGGCAGCCCTTTGGCAGCAATCTCCGCGTCAATGGAAAACTTGCTCGCCGTGAACTCGTCCGCCGTCAGGCAGTCACGGACGATGTCCCAGGTCCACGTTCCGATGGAGCCCGCGTACAAGGTCGAATTGAGCCGTGCCTGCGCAGCCCGGAGGGACTCGTCCATTCGATTGAGCTCATCGACGTCGGTATTGGTGCCGAACCATTGCACGACGCTCCCCTGCAAATCCTTCAAAGGCTGCACGCGTGTGAGAAACATGCGGAACTGTCCGTCCGCCCCGCGTAATGGGAACTCCATTTCGAAGGGGCGGCCCGAGGAGATCGCGCCCCGCCATCCCTCCAGGACTTTCGGAAGGGTCTCCGGGTCATGCACGCTCTGCCAGCCCCACCCTTCCATAGCCTCCGGCGTCGTTCCCGTGTAGTCGAACCAGCGCCGGTTGTACCAGAAGATGGCTCCGTCACCGTGAGCCATCCACGCGAGCTGCGGGATGGAGTTGGCCATCGTCCGAAACTGCTCTTCGCTCTCCCGCAACGCTTCCTCAGCCAGCTTGCGCGCCTGAATGTCCAGGAGGAATGCGGCAATCCCTTCGCTCGTGGGGAAGAGCCGGATGTCCAGCCAGCGCACCGCGATCGGCGAGAAGGCTTCGAAGGCCACAGGCACGCGCTCCTTCATGGCCCTCCGATAGTGCGCCTCCATCGTTGTCCCGAGAAGTTTGTGGAAGACGTCCCAGATGGAGCGGCCCAGGACGTCTTCGCGGGAGATTCGGAACAGCGCCTCCCCCCGTTCGTTGATGAAAGTAAACCGCCACTGCGCATCCAGCGCAAAGCACGCCTCGGTCATGCCATGGACGATCTCCGCCAAACGACGGTCCGCGGCATGGAGCTGTTCCTCTTTCTCGCGTAGCGCCTGCTGGGTCGCCCTTCGCGTCGTGAAGTCATTCATGGCCAGGTAGGCCAGCGACTTGCCCGCCGCGTCGCGGATGATCTCTCCGGAATAGCTGACCGCTCGCGTCGAAGGGGGCTCGAAGCGGATGAGTTGAACCTCATAGTCGCGCACGACTTCACCGCGCAAGACCCGAGTCATCGGCCAATCCTCGAAAGCCACAGGAGCGCCGTCGAGCGTTCTCAGCTCGAATGTGTCGGCGAGCTCGGCGAGCCCGCGCAGCCCCTCTTCCATGTCGTGGTACCCGTGCATTTCCAGACTGGACCGGTTCCAGTGGAGCAATTGCCCGTCGAGGCTGGCGATGATGAGACCCTCCGTCAGATTCTCGATCACCGCCTGCAACCGCACGTCCCCTTCCCGCGAGGCGTTCTCCATCCGCTTGCGTTCTGTGATGTCGATGCCGTACACCCGCAGCCGCCGCAACCCCGGCGGAGCGGCGATGGTCTGCGCGTACCAGGTGTTGCCGATCCGGATGTCCCGTCGTGCTTCTCTCCGCGTTCCATCGAGGAGAGGCTCCGCGAGCGCGGGCAGCCCGGAAAGCCAGGGGTGATCCACCCCCGCGCCCTGGAGATCGGGAAAGCACTCCCTGGCCGAGGGATTCAGATAGTGGATCGTCCGGTTGACGGGATCGAGCTCCACGATGGGAATGGGGTTGCGCTCCGGGAACGACGCCAGCCAGACGGCCCGCTCATCCACGTGCTCGCGCTCGGCGGCGGTCCGATTGAGAGACCGCGCGCTGAAAAAGATTCCGGTGGTGAGCACGACCACATTCGAGACGGCCAAAAGAACCAAGCCGAAATTGATCCCGTACCAACCGGCCGCATGTCCCTGCAGAAACAACAAGCCCAGCGTCAGCGGTACCAGGATCGCGAACGGAAGCAGGCGCCTCGCCGTCGCCCCACCCACCCGTGGACTGGTGACCGTAGCCACGAAGCCGGCACCGGGCCGTGCCGCGAGCATGGCCAGCGTCAACAGTCCGAAAGCGACACCCGAGCTCACCGCCATCGCGGCACGGACACCACGGATCGACACATCGACGAGAGCGGGAGCGCGATAAAGGGTTCCGCCAATGGCCAACAGTGCATTGAAGCCGCCGAGAACGGCGAGCCCCTGAGAAGCGGCAACCGCGCGCGAGGAACCTTGCTTCAGGAGCAGCATCAATGCGACGCCCATCAGCGTGAAGCCGGCCGCCGTGGCCGGCGCCATCCGACCGGGCGCCGCCGGGATCCCGGCCACCTGCGACTCGCGGAACAGCATCTGGTCGATGCCGAGATTGCGACCCAGAAAGTACTCCGCGAGACTGAGCACGGCCAGGGTGAGCATCGTCCCGGTCAAGATGGCGGCCAGACGGCGCGGCCCCGCCCCTTCGCGGCCTTCGCGCAGCAAGATCATCGCGAGGCCACAGAGGATGAAGCAGACCGCCGTGTTGGCCTTCATCGTGACCAGCCCGGGCACGATGCTCTTCAGCACCGCCACGTCCAGCGCCCAGCCCACCAGCACGAGCGCACCGATTGCGATCACCGCGCAAGCAAGCAGCAGCGAAACTCGGCGAAGCCGGGACTCAACGCTGGATGAAACCTCGTCGAGCACTCAGCCAGAGTATTCCTTTCGTCGATGCCTGACCTAATGGGGCTAGTGTCGCTAGGCGCCGGGGCCGGCCTCTTCCGGCCGCATGTGGGGACCGAGGAGCGTGTTCCACGAAGCGCTCATGCGCGCGTATTCGCCCGAGCACTGCGCAGCGCGATTCGCGGGCAGTTCCCAATCCTTGGCCACATCGGAGAAATAGTCCGGATCACTGCCGTAGATCCAGCAGACCAGGTTGTAGTAGCGCTGTTGATCGAGTGAATGCTCGTCCGACAGGTCGGCCTCGTCGCTGTTCTCACCCGCGTCGAGCTCGAAGGCCTCGGCACTGGAGAGAATCGACAACTGGCTGTCCTCTTCGTCCCACGTCTCCAGCAGCATCACCGTGGCCAGTTGATCCACCGCATCCTCTTCGCGGCCCGTCACGGGCAGATCGTAGACGTCGATCAGCGCGTGGCCGAGCTCGTGGTAGAACGTGAACACCAGCGCCGCCACGGCCTTCTGCGCCGCTTCGTCGTTTGCGGCTTCGGTCTGCTGCTCGGGCGCGAAGATCTCCATGAGGTGCTCGAAGCCTTCATAGCAGATCAGAATGGCCTTCGACTCCGGGTCATAGAAAGCGTTCGCTTCCTTGCACTCCAACAGACGAATCTCCACGTTGCGGGGCAGCACGAGCGTGGCATTGAGACTGTCCACGACATCCTCGAACAGGCGCTCTTCCTGAAACGCCTTCTGGATCTCTTTACGATGCTCGGTCGTCAAACGGCCGTACACGACCTTCAACACTCCCCGACCCGGCGCCGCGGCCAGGCGGTGGACGCCGCGGCGCCGCGTACCCCGTGGATTGGCGCCGCCCGTGGGCAGCACAGTAGCGGATGCCGTGGTCGCGGTCACGGGAGCGACCGGCTCCGTGCCACCACAGGAAAGGAGCAGACCGGTCGCGCACAAAAGCAGGACCAGTCGCGCCGGGAACCACGGACGTTCTTCGTTCACTGAACTTCTCCTGTACTGCGAACCTCGAGTTTCTTCGCGCGACGCGAAGAATTGCAAGCGGAGCATTGGAGCGCCGGCGTCCTCGCCGGCTGGCCCGTGGGCGTCTCGCCCGCGAGCCTTTCTTGCGAGAGCGGTGATTGCTGCCCCTCGCGGCCACACCCTGATCGCTTTGATTGAGACCGGCCGCGACAGTACTGCCGCGCATGACCAGCGTCAAGAAAACGAGGCGTCTTGTCAGGCAATGCTTCCCGTCATGGAAGGAGGACGTAGGCGTCACCGTGGCGGAAGCAAAGCACCGCGCTCGCAGAACATCAGCAGCGCCGGTCCGTCCGGCGTCTCCACCACTTCGCGCGGTTGAAACCCGGCGCGCGAGTAGCTGCGGATGGCGCGGTCGTTCTCGGGCGAAGGGTCGGTCTGCACGCGGGTCACGGCCGGGTCGAGGAACAGTCGCTGGACGAATGCGCGCACCATGGCGCTGCCCAGGCCGCGGCCGAGGTGCGCGCCGTCGGCGAGGAACTGATCGATGCCGCGTGCGCCTGGATCGGTCTCACCTTCCCACCATCCGTCGCCGGAGCCCAACACCACATACGACTGAATGAACCCCATCGGCCGGCCTTCGAGAAAAGCGATGAACCCCAGCGTGGAGGATCCGGCCTCGGTCAACGGTCCATACTCCGACTCCACCTCGGCGAGCGACGGCGCCGAGCCCCACCACTCGACGACATGGGGCCGCCCCAACCACTCGCAGAGCAATGGCAGGTCGCCGCGCGTGAGGGGCCGAAAGGTGATGGTCGTGCCGGCGGCCGTGCGCCGTTGCTGCATCCGATCGGCGACATAGCAAACGAGCAGACCCGCGGCGTAGGCGACCAGGTCCAGCGGATCGAACGTGCCCGCGAAGAGGCCCTTCGGCCAAACGATCTGACTCACTTCCGAAAGGGCGCTGGCTCCGAAGAGACTCCCGGCGGCCAGCTCGGGAGAACGTCCCAGGAATCGAAGGAGTGGATTCTGCGGCCGGCCAGGATCGGCCAGGCGCCGCACCACGATGTAAAGCCACGCGGGGACGAACAGGTCGGCGGCGTAGCTCGTGAAGAACCCCGCCGAAAGGCCGGCCATGTTGAGGGCCGCCGTCGTGACGAACATCGCGAACAGCAGCCAATACGCAAGACGCCAGGCGCGCTCACTCCTCACGACGGCCTCTCCTCAACGTCTCCTCAACGATGGACCGTCCCGATGCGGCGGAGCTCTTCGACACAGTCCGTGACGTGAGAGAGGACCGGGTCCGCGGCGAACTCGCGCGGCTGCTCGTCATGAAGGTCGCGCAGCTGGTGCGCCAGCTCATCCACCGATTCGAAGTCCTGCCCGGCCAGGCCGGAGAGGTCTCCGGACAACTGGGCCAGAAAGCGAGCCCTGTCCGCATCGCCGTGCGATGCCGCTGCCTCGTCAGCCACATACTCGATCAGCAATCCGAGCATCTCGTCGGGATCCGTCCAGTCGATCGCGCTCATCACATACCCCTCCCGGCGATGATGGCACAGCGCGGCGCGCCTTTGCACTGCGGTCACGTCAGTTACCGCTTTTGTGGCCGATCGCCGCTTCAGCGGGACGTCAGCCCACCCGTTTCCGACGCGCTTTGCGAGAAGCGGTTGGAATTCGGTCGGATTCCTGCGGCTCTGTATCGGGTACTTTTGCGAGTACCGCCTTGAACTTCTGACGACTGGCGCCTCTCGCTCTCATCTCCAGATACTCCTCCGTCATGAGCGCCGACATCTTCTCGGCGACTGCCGAGCTAATGAGCTGATTGATCGAGATACCCTCCCGCTCCGCGACTTCGCCGAGCTTCCGATGCAGCGATTCCGGCAAACGAAGACTCAACGCTCCCATTTCCTATCTCCTGAGATCCTGCAAAAACCGCCCCGGCGTCATGACACGTACACTCACTCTCTCGGCACCGGCGAAATCGCGGACGTTGTGGGTCACGACCGCATCGCACTGCGCGGCAACTGCCAGTTCCAGCACCAAGTCATCGCCCGGGTCACGCAAGAAAGGCCTCCAGAGAAAGAAGATCTCCTGCCGAACCGCAACGTCACAGAGATAGTCGATGAGGTCACGAACGTCTCTGTCACTCAGCGCTGGTGCGGTCGCAGGGCGCAACAGAACGACTTCGTACTCGAGCACCAGTGGCACCGAAACAGCGATCTCGAATTCGCCGCTACCGAGTCGCGAGAGGAGCTCGAAGGACGCACCGTTTCGCGACCGGACCGCTGCCACGAGCACGCTCGTATCGAAGACCACTCGCAACGTCGTGCATGGTAGCACAGGCGCTACCAGATCTCCCTCATCAGGCGTCGGTGGCTGGTTGGGAGAAATCGGTCGCACAGAGGATCGTCATGATCCGCCTCCAGTCACGGCGAGCTCGAACCGCGGCGGCTCCAGAATGTGCTTCTTGACGGCGCAGTGGTCGACCGCCCGCTCGATGGCCGTCCGGTACTTCTCGGGGAATCCATCCGGCAGTTGCAGTCCGATGCGCACGAGCGTCACGCGCTTCGCCTCATCTTCGCGAATCGGCTCCAGCGTCAAGCCCAGCCCTTCGGTCGGGAGCTCGCGCTCCTGGCAGAAACGGAGAGCGTAGAAGCCCATGCACGTCGCGATGGAGGCGAAGAAGAGATCGAACGGCGACAGGGCCGTATCGGCGCCGCCATCATGAACCGGTTGATCGGTGCGGACAGAATGGCCTTTCCAGTTCGCCTCGACCACCACACCGCCGGGAAAATGGACCGTGATTGCGCTCATCACATCGAAGGATGAGCGCACTCCATCGCATCCTCAGCGCCCACCGTCACCTCCGCGTGTGACGACCGTCGCCTTGCAAGGAGAGCGAGGCGGTACGTTGATGAGGTGATCGACCGAAAGGGACCCGAAGGAGAGGACTGCCGCGTACCGCGGTGGATCAACCAAGCGCCGCGAGACGCTCGACGCTTTCGGTGACGCCGGACGCCACACCTGCCCTTTCGTACAGATCCCGGGCGATCCGCCACCGTTGACGAGCCGCGTTCCCGTCGGAAACCAGCTCCTTCCCCAACGCCGCACTGCGCGCCGCGTTGGCGCGATCGAGCTCGGATCCGCACTGGTGCTGCTGGTACATCCCGTATGCCTCTTCGCAGCACGTCACCGCCGCGTCCACATGGCCGAGGTGCCGATGGGCGTCGCCGAGATGCCGGAGGGTGTGCGCCAGCGTGGCGCGGTCGGTTTGGTCGCGGAGAATGGCCACCGACTCCTCATAGGCCGCAATCCCTCCGTCGGAATCCGGGGCCGACCGCTCGAGCTCTCCGAGGAATCGGAGCGCGTGCGCCAGTTCCATCCGGCTCCCGTTCTCTCGAAGCAACGAGATGGCACTCGTGACCGCATCGCGAGCCGCGTCCATGCGGCCCTCTTTCTTTGCACGCGCGGCAGCGGTCAGCAGTTCTTCGGCTGGAGACATGGATCGAAGCTTACCGCTGATCGCTCCACTGGAGTTTGGCCATTGGTCGCGGGAAGTGCGCCGGGCAGAATGCCCGCGCCCCATGGCTCATCGCGCCAACGCGCTCCGGTAAGGGGCCGCGGGCATCCTGCCCGCGCCGCAGCACGTTGCTGCTGCTGGCATGAGCCTGTATCCGCTAATGCGCATATTCTTCGCCCGATGAACAAACGCCTCTCTTTCCTGGACCGCTACCTGACCATCTGGATCTTCCTGGCGATGGGCCTCGGCGTGCTCCTCGGTTACGCCGTGCCGCAGTTCAACGCCGCGATCAACGCCTGGAACATCGGCTCGATCAGCGTGCCGCTCGCGGCGGGGCTCATCCTCATGATGTACCCGCCGCTGGCAAAGGTGCGCTACGAAGAGCTGCCGCTGGTCTTCCGGAACAAGAAGGTGCTCGCGCTCTCGCTCCTCCAGAACTGGGTCATCGGGCCGGTACTCATGTTCGCGCTCGCGGTCCTCTTCCTGCGCGACTACCCCGAGTACATGATCGGCCTGATCCTGATCGGCCTGGCGCGCTGCATCGCGATGGTGATCGTCTGGAACGACCTGGCAAACGGAAGCGCCGAGTACTGCGCCGGGCTCGTTGCGTTCAACTCGATCTTCCAGGTGCTCTTCTTCAGCGTCTACGCCTGGTTCTTCATCACCGTGCTGCCGGCAGCGCTCGGCCTGCAGGGCGCCGTCGTTCACATCACGATTGGCGAGATCGCCCGGAGCGTCGCGCTCTACCTCGGCGTCCCGTTCCTGGCGGGCTTCCTGACGCGGTTCGTCCTCGGCAGGATCAAGGGACTGGACTGGTATCACCGCCAGTTCGTCCCACGCATCAGCCCGATCACGCTCATCGCGCTCCTCTTCACCATCGTGGTCATGTTCAGCCTCAAGGGCGACACAATCGTGAAGCTGCCCCTGGACGTGCTGCGCATCGCGTTGCCGCTCCTCATCTACTTCATCGTCATGTTCCTGCTGAGCTTCTGGATGAGCCGGAACGTCGGCGCGACCTACCCGCAGACGGCAACGCTCTCCTTCACGGCCGCCTCGAACAACTTCGAGCTCGCCATCGCCGTAGCCGTGGCCACCTTCGGGATCGGGCACGGCGCCGCCTTCGCGGCGGTGATCGGTCCGCTCGTGGAGGTCCCCGTCCTCATTGGCCTCGTGAGCGTGGCCCTGTGGTTGCAGCGCGAATGGTTCCCAGACGAAAGCAACTCAGGGGGGATCACCGAATGACGAAGCGCGTGATCTTCCTTTGCACCCACAACTCCGCCCGCAGTCAGATGGCCGAAGGACTGCTCCGCCACATGGCCGGCAAGGCTCGCGCGAGACGCCCACGGGCCATCCGGCGAGGACGCCGACGCTCCAATGCTCCGCCTGCAATTCTCCGCGTCGCGCGCGACGGCATTGTCCATGAGAGCTGTCGTAGCGTCACAGGACGGCATAGCCGCAACCCAGCCGCTCCGCCGCCGATCACGACACAGCGTCCGTACGACTCGATCTCGGACGGTTTCCCGAGCGGCCCGACAACGTCGAGAATGCCGTCACCGGGACCGAGCTCGTTGAGCAGCGAGGTCGTCTTGCCCACCGCTTGCACGACGAGCGTGATCGTTCCTCGCGTTACGTCGGAGGACTTGATGGTGAGCGGAATGCGCTCGCCCGATTCGTGAACGCGGATGATCACGAACTGGCCGGGCCGCTGCTTGCGCGCGATCCGCGGTGCGGCGATGTCGAACTGCTTGACGCCAGGTGCAAGGAGCTCCGCCGCGACGATCGGGAACACGTTCTATGCCTCCACGCGAACGGCCAGCGGCTCGAAGCGCGCCGTGAAGAAACGCAGCGTCGGGGACTCGTACGTCATCGTCAGCCCGGGAATCTCTTCTGCGCGTGCGAACAGTGATTTCACCGACCAGGCCACGACGTCCATGTGCCGGTCGGTGTACACCCGCCGCGGAATGGTGAGGCGCACGAGCTCGAGGGAGCAATGCCGGTTCGCGCCGCTGACCGGATCGCGACCCGCCGAAACGATGCCGCGCTCCATCGCGCGAACGCCGCTGTCGACATAGAGCGCGGCGGCCAGCGACTGCGCCGGAAATTGCTCCTGCTCGAGATGCGGCAGGAAACGACGCGCATCGAGAAAGACGGCGTGTCCGCCGATGGGAAGGACCACCGGCACGCCGGCACCGGCTAATTGTTTGCCAAGGGAACGGACCTGGCCGATGCGGCAGGCGATGTACTCGTCGTCCACCATCTCGTAGATGCCCTGTGCGATGGCCTCCATGTCGCGGCCGGCCAGACCGCCATAGGTCGGCATCCCTTCGAAGATCACGACCTGCTCGCGCGCGGCCTGCAGGATCTCCGGATCGTTCATGGCCAGGAAGCCGCCGATGTTGACGAGACAATCCTTCTTCGCCGACATCGTGCAGCCGTCGAAGTGCGACATCATTTCGCGAAGGATGGCGCGCACCGGCGTATGCGCATAGCCGGGCTCGCGCTCCTTGATGAAGAACGCGTTCTCCACGGCGCGCGTGGCATCGCACCACATGCGGATGCCGAAGAGCGTGCAGAGCTCGCGTACGGCCCGAAGGTTCGCCATCGAGACCGGCTGCCCACCGGCGAGGTTCACGGTGCAGGCGACGTTGATGTATGGAATGTTCCCGGGACCGAAGCGCTCGATGACGTCCGCCAGCTTGCCGATGTCGACGTTCCCTTTGAACGGATGTTCGAACGTCGGATCGTGCGCCTCATCGATCACCACGTCGACGAACTCGCCGCCCTGCAGCTCCTGGTGCGCGCGCGTGGTCGTGAAGTACATGTTGCCGGGGATGACGTGACCCGGCCGGATGAGGATCCGCGAGATCAGGTGCTCGGCGCCGCGGCCCTGGTGGGTGGGCACCATGAACTTGAACCCGTAGATCTCCTGAACGGCGCGTTCCATGTTGTAGAACGATCGCGCGCCGGCATAGGCCTCGTCGGCCATCATCATAGCCGCCCACTGCCGGTCGCTCATGGCGTTCGTGCCGCTGTCGGTGAGGAGGTCGATGTAGACGTCCTCGCTCTTGAGCAGAAACGTGTTGTATCCGGCCTCCGCGATGGCGCGCTCGCGCTCCGCGCGCGACTTCATGGTCAGCGATTCGACGGTCTTGATCTTCCACGGCTCGGCGGTAGGTTGCATGAACGAGAACGTAGCAGCGCGGCGAACGGTCGAAGGTGACGCGGGTCGATACCCGACGTGCAGCCCGTCACGCCCCGACGTGATGTCCAACACAGGGGCCTGGCTAACGCGAGGGCGGGCAGGATGCCGGCGGCCCCTTCCGGAGTGCCTTGGCGCGATGAACGATGGGGCGCGGGCATCCTGCCCGGCGCACCTCCCGCGTCAAAGGGCCAAACTCCAGTGGGAGCGGTGGACTCGAGTCCACCGCTCCACAGACTCGGAGCCCACCGCGGGCAGGATGCCCGCGGCCCCTTACGGGAGTGCCTTGGCGCGATGAACGATGGGGCGCGGGCATTCTGCCCGGCGCACTTCCTGCGTCCAATGGCCAAACTCCAGGACGCCGTAGGCGTTAACGGCTCGACGGCAGCCCTCAGCCAGTTCTTACGCGCGACGCCCGCACGAGCTTCGCCGGCCCCCGATCGACCCCGCGGATCGACGTCTCGCGCGCGAGCTGGCCCAGCTCCCGGTTCGTCATCCGGCGCCCGAGGTCGGACTGCGCGATGATGCCGAGGAGGCGGCCTTCGTCGTCGATGACCGGGAGGTGGTGGACGTGGTTTTCCATCATCACTTGCGTGGCCTCGTCCAAGGTCTCGTCGGGATGGATGGCCACGAGTGGCGCGGACATGACCGCGCTTGCGGGCAGCTCGGCGGCGTTCCAGCCACGGGCGACGGCGCGGCAGGCGATGTCGCGGTCGGTGACGATGCCGACGACCTCGCCGGAGCTCACGACGGGAATGGCCGCGCAGTCGTGATCGAGCATGATCGTCGCCACCAGCCGCAGCGGTGTCGCCGGGTCGCAGGTGACGGGGTCGCGGGTCATGGCGTTGCGTACGTTCACAGGGCCAGTTTCGGCCGGAACGGACGCAGAGCACTGCGACCGCGCACACATGGGCGTGTGATGTTCGCCGCCGGGCGGGGCGATCCACGCGCCTTACCTTGATTCGTGACCGGGCCCGGCAGATCGCGGTGAACATGGAGCGCTGGCGCTGGATGCCGGAGGACCTCGGCCCGAGCTACGTCCTGGTCAACATCGCCGCCTTTCGTCTCGACGTGATCGAGGGAGAGGGAGACCACTCCGTGCTGACCATGAAGACGGTGGTGGGTAAGGAGTACACGCGCACCCCGTTCTTCGCCGCGCGCATCGAGGAGGTGATCGCCAACCCGTGGTGGAACGTGCCGGACAGCATCGCCGTGAAAGAGCTCTGGCCGAAGCAGCGCCGCGACCTCCTTCGCGATCAGCCTCAGTGGACGAGCGCGGCGATCGACAGCGCGATCGATGCCGGCAACGAACGGGCCATTCGCCTGACCACACCGGGGGCCCGTCTACATTCTCTACTGGACCGCCTCGGTGGGCGACGACGGGCACATGGAGCTCCATCGCGATCACTACGAGCGCGACGCGTCCATTGCCGCGGCGTTGCGATGACGTCGCTGCAACATGTGACGCTGCATCGCCATCGCGCTCCTCGCTATCCTCACCGGGGTCGGTGACAGGCGGCACTGAGCGGCCTTGCGTTGCCGCGCTATGACGGCATCCGACGAGGATGCACATCATGGCCAACAACGAGAAGAAAGACCTCACCACCGTCGCCGGAGCGCCGGTGCCCGACAATCAGAACGTCGTCACCGCGGGCCCGCGCGGCCCGATGCTCATGCAGGACGTCTGGTTTCTGGAGAAACTCGCCCATTTCGATCGCGAAGTCATCCCCGAGCGGCGCATGCACGCCAAAGGCTCCGGAGCCTTCGGCACGTTCACTGTGACGCACGACATCGCGAAGTTCACGAAGGCGAAGATCTTCTCGGCGGTCGGCAAGAAGACGGAGCTCTTCGCCCGGTTCTCGACGGTGGCCGGCGAGCGCGGGGCGGCCGATGCCGAGCGCGACATCCGCGGCTTCGCCCTCAAGTTCTACACCGAGGAGGGCAACTGGGACCTCGTGGGGAACAACACACCGGTGTTCTTCCTGCGAGACCCGCTGAAGTTCCCCGATCTCAACCACGCCGTGAAGCGCGATCCGCAGACGAACCTGCGCAGCGCGCGCAACAACTGGGACTTCTGGACGTCCCTCCCCGAGGCCCTGCATCAGGTGACGATCACGATGAGCGACCGCGGCATCCCGGCCTCGTACCGCCACATGCACGGCTTCGGCAGTCACACCTTCAGTTTCATCAACGCCGAAGGCGAGCGTTTCTGGGTGAAGTTCCACCTGCGCACCGAACAAGGCATCCGCAACCTCACGGACTCCGAGGCGGAGAGCGTGATCGGCAAGTGCCGTGAGAGCCACCAGCGCGATCTCTTCGAGGCCATCAAGCGCGGCGAGCTCCCGCGCTGGACGATGTTCATCCAGGTGATGCCCGAGGCGGAGGCGGCGAAGATGCCCTACAACCCCTTCGACCTGACCAAGGTCTGGTATCACGGCGACTACCCGCTCCTGGAAGTGGGCACGATGGAGCTCAATCGGAACCCGGAGAATTACTTCGCGGACGTCGAGCAGGCCGCCTTCAATCCGGCGAATGTCGTTCCCGGAATCGGCTTCTCGCCCGACAAGATGCTGCAGGGCCGCCTCTTCTCCTACGGAGATGCGCAGCGTTATCGCCTCGGCGTCAATCATCATCTGATTCCGGTCAACGCCCCGCGCTGCCCGGTGCACAGCTATCACCGCGACGGCGCGATGCGCATCGACGGCAATGCCGGCGCGACGCTCGGCTATGAGCCGAACAGCTATGGCGAGTGGGAGCAGCAGGCGGAATTCGCCGAGCCTGCGCTGCCGATCGCCGGCACCGCGGACCACTGGAACCATCGCCAGGACTCCGACTACTACACCCAGCCCGGGCGCCTCTTCCGCCTGATGACCGCGGAGCAGCAGAACGTATTGTTCGCGAACACGGCCCGCGCCATGGGTGATGCGCCGGTAGCGATCCAGGTCCGTCACGCGGCAAACTGCTGGAAGGCCGATCCTGCCTACGGCGAGGGGGTGGCGCGCGCGCTGGGGCTCTCCAGCTCCGACGCCGGCGTCTACGACGCCGAGGAGGCGCTGGCGCTCGTCTGAGCGCTCCGCGCCTCCGCGGGTCGGCGGAATCCGCGCTGCTGGTCGAGCGCACCCCGGTGACCGTCACCCCACTTGACCGGAAACTTGCAACGCAGACTCCATGATCGACACACCACCCCTCCCCGACCGCTGCGGATCTCTCGAGCTCGACGGGCATTCCATCTGGTGGGAACTGTTCGGAGGCGGCGACCGCGAAGTCGTCTGCCTGCTCAACGGGCTGGCCATGCACACGGGCGCGTGGTACGGCTTCCTGTCGCGCTTGCGTCCGGAGTTCGACGTGTTGCTGTGGGATTATCCGGGTCAGGGCCGCTCCAGTACGGAAGACGTTCCCTATCATCTCGATCGCATCGCCGCCTATCTGGAGAAGATCCTCGGCGCGATCGGGGCCAAGCGCATTCATCTCGTGGGCATCTCCTATGGTGGATTCGTCGCCCTCGAATTCGCACGGCAGTTTCCGTCACGGCTGCACACGCTGGTCCTCTCCGGGATCATCCTCAGCCACGAAACGCTCTTCGAGATGTACGAGGATCTGTCGCTTCGCTTCTATCGCGGAGGAGCGGACGCGTTCGAGCTCTACACGCGCTACATGTACGAGAAGATCTTCGGAGAGGCGTTCGTCACCGCGGCCGGTCCGGAACGGCTGGAGACGATGCGACAAAACTTCCACGCGCGATACCGCGATCGCACCGCGGCTCTCATCCGTCTCACGGAAGCGCAGGACCCATTCTTCGCCGCTCTCGACGCACGCCTCCCGCAGTACCGCGCCATCGATGCACCGGCCCTGGTCGTGGCCGGCGACGAAGATCGCGTCATGGCCCCGAAGTTTCAGAAGAAGATCACGGACATCCTCCCGAACAGCCGCTTCGAGCTGGTCGAAGACTCGGGCCACGTCGTCTATCTGGAGAAGACCGATCGGTTCTTCGCGTCGATCCTCACCCTGATGCGGGAGAAGCGGGCGAGGTAGGCTCGCATCCATCGCACACGTGCGTGTGATCGCTGCCATTGCGCGAAAGGGAATCGGAGGCGATCATGCGAAGCATGAAACACTGGCTCGTCGCGCTCGCTCTGATCTTCGTCGTCCCGATCGCGACGGCCGCGCCGCCGCGGGCCATTCCCGGCATCAACGCCAAGGACCTCTTCCCCGGCGGATGCGTCGATTGCCACGTAAAGGAGCGACGGGTCAGCGTCCTCCTGAAAGCGCCCTCCCACAAGAAGAAGCATCCGCCGGTGGCCGCGGCGAACATCCCGGCATCGTGCGCGAAGTGCCACTCCGCGACGTCCAAGACCATTCCGCCATTCGCGTCGCTGATGCACAGGACTCACCTCGCCAAGGGCGACACCAGCGAGTTCGTGAAGCAGTTCGGCGGCGAGTGCACGCACTGCCACAAGTTGAACAAGGCGGCGGGAACATGGACGCTGCCCAGCGGTACTGAGAAGTAGCAGCAGCGCGCATCACACGCCGTTGGGACGGCCGCCCAGCGCGTCGCCTATCGCCTCTACGTTGGAAGCGTGAGCACGGCGCCTCTTCTCGCAACTGAGGCCGCACCTGTCTTCCGGGCACGCGGACTGCCGTTGCGCTGCACGAGCAGAGACGACGTCTCGACCAGTACGGCATCGGGAATGTGGCCCGCGTCGTACCCGCGGCGTTGCCGATGTGCAGGAGGGTCACGGTGCCGAGGCGGCGCTGCAGCCAGTCGACGGAGACGAGCATCTGTTCCGCACCGCTTGCGCGCCAAGGGGCGGCGCGAGCATGGCCACGACGGCGCACGCGAGATGAGCACGGCGATAAACGGGATTGACACACGGAACACCTCCACAGGCAAGGTGGCGCCGTTCCGGCGCGCGGTCACTGTCGCCGATCACACGAGCTTGTGCATTAGTGACGCTTACCTCACGAGCGTCAGCAACGCCATCACGCCGATCCCAGACGCGATCAGGACGGTCTGCACGACGAGCGCACGCAGGCTGCGATCGTGTTGCAGCTCGGGGATCAGGTCGGCCGCGGCGATGTAGACGAAGCCTCCCGCGGTGAGGGGTACGAGCACTCTGATCATGGACTCGTGGGAGGCCGCGCCGAAGAGCACAGCCGTCGTGGTTCCGAGAATGGCCACCGCCGCCGACGCGAGGTTGAGGAGCGCAGCCTTGCGCACGGACAGGCCGCTGTGGATGAGGATGGCGAAGTCTCCCAGCTCCTGAGGGATCTCGTGCAGGAGCACGGCCAGCGTGGTGGAGATGCCGAGCGCGGGACCGGCCAGCCAGCTCGCGCCGATCAGCAGGCCGTCGATGTAGTTGTGCATCGCATCGCCGAGGAGATTCACGCCGGCAAGCTCGGGCCGCAGGAGCGGCTCGTCGTGATGATGATGACGATGCAGGAGGCCGTGCTGGTGGCGCAGCAGCTTCTCGACGATGAAGAAGAGGAGCATGCCCGCAAGAATGACCAGCGACGCACGCAGGGCATCGCCGCCGCGGGCCTCGGCGAAAATCTCAGGAACGAGATGAATGAACGTATCTCCGAGCAGCGCCCCGACCGCGAAGCTGACGAAGAACGTGGCCAGCCGCCGCACCCGCGCTTCGCTCATGGACAGCGTGAGCAGACCGGCCAGCGAGATGAGGCTCACGGCCGTGACGCTGACGAACGCCGAAACGATCGGCGCACTCACGTCTCGCTCCGATAGAACCAGCGCTTCATCATCTCGGCGGCAACGTGACCGGAGCGGATTGCACAAACAGCGCAGTGCACGTTGCTCCTGCGTCGCCGCCGCGATCCATCACGCCTCCAGCATCGCCTGGAACTCTTGCGGCAACTGCCTCCGGATCTTCTCGACCGTGCCGGGCGATACCGCGCCGCACAAAGCGTCGAGCACGCAGCGCGCGTGAAAAGCGGCCTTCTCCACGTCGCTCCGTTCGCGCTCCGCAACACGGCCGTAGAAAGCGTGCAGCGAAAGATGCTCGAAGGCACGACCGCGCAGATGGCGTCCGAGCTCCACGGGGAGCTGCGCCGCGACGTGCGCCGCCGCGTGCGACTGGAGGCGCTCGCCGAGCGTCTCGAACGTGGCGCGAATGATGGTCTCGGCATCGCCGCGGGAAGGAAGATGCGCGAGATGCTGGACCTGTCCGACGAATTCATCGTGGTTCATCGAGGCCTCCTCAGGCTTCATGCAGGTCCAGCTTCGAGCGCGCAGCGGTCGTCCGCAACGGCACTCGTCACTGGACCGCGTGAGGGCGCTCACGAATACGCATCTGTGATCGCCGTCCTGTCGCGTTTCCGGCACGCGCCTTACGTTGATGACGCAGCACGAAGTGAAGCTGCAAAAGGAGATCAGTCATGACCATGCTCACGAGACTCGAACGCTGGGATCCCTTCAACGAACTGACGACGTTGCGCAACCGGATGGACCGCCTCTGGACACGGATGACCGAGGAGGAACCGGCGCTGGCGAACTGGTCGCCGACGTCCTCGAGACGAAGGACGACATCGTCCCTGCGCAGCCTCCAGGAGGTCGCAGACGAGCCTTTGTCGTGAGCTGCGGCGGCACCACTCCGTTCTTCCATGCGCCCGATCTTCCGTCACTGGGCGTGGTGAGAATGTGGGCGGCCGCGAACGCGCACGGTTCGTTCCGGGTAGCTAGTTTCTTGGATCCTTCTATGTTCGGCGTTGTCTCGTCCGGCTTGCCAGGAGAGAGTCGGTGACGGCCGTTCCGACGCTTAACGGAAGGCCGGTTTGTCTAGGCATCCCGCAACAGCCGCGCGATGGAAAGTCGTCATCAATCGGAGCGAGACTGCATTGGGGCAAAGGCTCCGCCCACCGTGTCTCATGGGTTCGGTTTAGGGACTAACGCGGGACTCGGAATTGCGGTCAGTTCGACCTCGATGGTGCTTTCCAGTTCGCGCTCTTCCACGTCGCGCTTCTTTCGGATGATTCCGCGGACGCCTTCTTTCGTGTACGACAATGAGAGACGGATCGAGACAGTCATCCGCGGGATGTGGTACAGGAACGCGGAGGTCTTCCATCGTGGATTCGTTCTGAACTCATCCTGCATGGCCGTGCTGGCGCGCAGGAGCGATATGGCGAGCGAGGTGAGCATCGTCTCGACCGGAAATCCGATGTCGTCTTTTTCGCTGGGCATCAGCTCTCCCTTTCCCGCCGAGGCGCGGTTCGCCGTTTGCGTGCCCTCGTGTATTGCGCTTCATCAAGTTCGGCAATTTGCGCTACCTCTTCTTGATCGGCATATTGCGGCAAGGCTTCGACGCGAAAGCGGATCACCCCACGCTGTTCTGCGGGCCCGTCAAACATAGCGAAGGCGCCGATGCTGGACGACTTGGCATCGGCCTCCGACTCCGGTCCTACGTAGAGCTGCACCGGTAGCTCAACTTCGATGGAGTTGACGCCAAAGACGGGAATATCCATCTCGTGGACCTTCTCGAGGCGGGCCGTGCGGCTCACGGCGCGCCTCGCGCGCTCTACGCTGTTCTGGAATGCGCGCAGGACCGCATCGAGCGGCACGCGCGGTGCCTCATCGGAACGATTCATGGATTGTTACCTCCGCCTCCCGGAGCGAGCGCCGGCGGCGCCGGGGCGGGTTTCGCCTCGAGCGTCAGGCGGATGCGGCTCGACGCCTCTTCCTTGAAGCCAAAGGTGCTCTTGTAGGAAGCGTTTATTGCGAACGCGTTCAGGTTGAAACCACCTCCGAGTTCCGTCGTCGTCTCTTTCGAGATCGAAATGGCCACCGAGATCTCAATCTCGGCGGATGGAATGCAGTAGACGGTCGAAGGCCCCGGGACCTTCGCCATGGCGTCATTCGCGGCCGCGACGGCCAAACCAAGGTCGCGGATGAGGTCGGGAAGTGGTGCGGCGAGTAGTTCTTCGCTGGCACGAGTAGGCACAGGCATGTCTGATGTCCTTTCTTGAGCTGGAGTTACTTCTGTAGGAGGGTTCAACCGTCGAGTTTTCCCTACCCCGAGGTGCCGCAATGTGTCTTGGTAACTGCACCTCCGGTGCGAGGTGCCAACAGCTCGGTTCGGCCACCTTTCAGTCGTTGCCGCGCCGCGTCAGAAAAGAACGACAGGCGCCGGAACCGTGGCATCCGGCGCGAACGGTTTTGTCTTTGGCGCAACGCCCGCAGGCCCACGTTGCCGAATTCGCCGACGGGGTGCATGCCCTTGCTCCGGTGGCGGGTCGAGTCTGACGCGACGAGAAGAGCGGCCGAAATGAATTACCCTTACTTTGGAATGACCACGCACGCCGACGTCCGGCTCACTCCGGAGGAGTACCTGCGCATCGAGCGCGCCGCGGAGTGGAAGAGCGAGTACATCGATG
>JBDTOZ010000230.1:0-10446 GCA_039932995.1 Acidobacteriota bacterium
TGCGCAGCTTCTCAGCCAGCCGCTGGTTGGCCCGTTCGAGCTGAGCGATCTTTCGTGCCGCACCAGCCTCGGGATCCACCTTGCGTCCGCGCTTGCGGGAAAGACCGCTCACTCCGTCGGCTTCGCGCTGTCGCCGCCAAGTGATCAGATGCGAGGCGTACAGACCCTCCCGGCGCAGGAGCGCTCCGATCTCGCCCGAGGCCTTGCACCGGTCGGCCTCTCGAAGGACCCGTGCTTTGTACTCCGCCGTGAATCGCCGCCGCGTCGCGCGAACAACCACTTCCGAGCTGGCAAGGGCTGGTGACTCACCGTCAACGGCTACTGCTTCCACGTCAACTACTTCAAGCTTCCTCGTCTTCAACATCGCACCCGTATCCACCGCCCTGTAACTACTCTAATTTCGCTCAGGCAGCTGTCTCACTCGATGTTGACACACAGGGTTACGTCGTCCGCGTCACTCTCTCAACCGGGAGGATCTATGCGCCACTTAACTTCTGGGCTTCTGGCAATCCTGTGTCTGCTTGCTGCCGTGCCGAAGGCGTCAGCTCAAGACGTGTCGGCCGTGCCTCGCGGAGGGATTCTTCTCTATGCGGGTTTGACCGCTCCGCGTGGATATCTCGTTTGCGACGGCGCGGCATACAAGGTACTGCACCACCCCCGTCTCGCGCGACTACTTCAGCGATCGTACTGCGAGGACGCCGATCCCAATCGGCGATGCGGCGCCGACGAGTTTCGTGTTCCGGATCTCCGCGGTCGCGTTGCGATCGGCGCAGGACAGGGGGTTGGCCCCGTGTCGCCCAAGCGAATCGGGGAGATGGCGGGTGACGAGACGCACGTGCTGACGCTGGACGAAATGCCCTCGCACCGACACAAAGTGGCGGAGCGAGCTCAGATCGACATGGGTGGTGACGGCGCCGAGTTCACCGCCGCTGACGCAGCGACCCGCGGCGACCACTACTCTGACTACCAAGGTGGCGGCCAGAAGCACAGCATCATGCAGCCCTACACCGTTCTCACGTACATCATCAAGCACTGACGCGCGGTGCGTTTGAGTTCGGGCGGCGACTGTCCTTCGCAGCTGGCGGTGGATCTCTGATGTGCCGCCGCCAGCTTGGAAGGAACGGCCGCCGACGCTTTGTCCTGTCTCGTGGCATCATTTCTGTTATCGCAGTACGGACGGGACAGGAGAATCAACATGGTTCGGGCAGCGCGGCTTTCAACGGCCGCTTTCGCAGTTCTCGTTGGCATCGTGGGGCACGCACAAAACTCTGTCGTGACGGTTCTGAGCGAAGTGAAGGCGCCCGAACCGTGGATGCAGGCGCCGACGAGCTTTCGCGATGTCCCGTTCGGCGCGACCTTCGCGGAGGCGCAAGCGGTTCTCGGTCCGATGAAGTGTTCGGACATCGAGCTGCCGAAGTCGCAGAGCTGCACGACGAAGGACCGCAGCAAAGCCTTCCGGGTGGGTGGCACCGTCATCAACACTTACTATCAGTTCTACGAAGGTAAGTTTGTGGGCGTGTCGATGATGGAAGGAATCATGGCGTCGACGCAGAAATACGGTCCTGCGACCTACCGCGAGCTCGCGACGGCATTCGAGCAGAAGTACGGTACGCCGAGTATCAAAAAACGCCTTCGGTTCACTGGCGTTCGGCCGGAGACAGTGAACCCGCTCACAGGGCGACGACCGGCTGAAGCCTATGACTACGCCGCTGACGTCGTCGTGTGGGAGAACGACGCCGTCCACATCTACCTGACCGAAGCGTCAGGCGGCAAGCTGAGTTACGGAGTGGTCGAAACGCGGGACTGGCAGCGAGTGAAGGATGAGGCGCAGAAGCAGCGTCAGACGAGCGTCTCACCGTTCTGAACTTATGCAGTGAACTCGCCTCCGCGCACCGCTTGGCGGCACGCCTTCTCAAGCAACCGGCGGAGGCGTACGCTCGTTTCGCCCACTCATGCTTTTAGTCAAAAGCGTCAATCATCCATAACTCTCAGACCCCATGAAGTGCCCTACCACCAAGGCAGAGCTCCTCGCGTGGATCGACCGCCGCCCGACCGCCGTTCAGTTGGACCCGTCGACGAAGCTTTACCGCGTGAGCGTCCCCGAGGACCCGAGCGGTGGGGTGTGGCTCTCCCTCTCGTCAGATGGCCGCTACGAGCTGGACAAGTTCACACCCGTTTTCGCGCGCGTCGGAGGACGCGATGTACAGCTTACGCGAGCGGAGGCGAGCGAGATCCGAGGTGTGGTTGCCGCTGCGATGCGGTTGCGGGCGAAGCCGTGGCACTACGGCTCGACGGCAGCCGGGTTGCCGCGCCGGCGAACCGGCGCGGTTAGCCGTCAGAAGACGAGTGGTGCTTCGAAAGGCGGGAAGAGACGTTCACCAACTGGCTCAACGATGCCGGACGCGTCGGAGAAGGCGGCGTAGCCTCCGAGCCTAGAGAAGCCCCGGCGGGAGTTCTGCGCGAGCAGGCGGCCGTCCGTCTGCCGCACGAGCAGCCATGAACGGTGTCGCGCGACGAGCGCATACGGACATGCAGAAGCAGGGTCAAGGTAGGCGAGATCCATCGCGAGCAGGCGGCCGTTCGGCCGCGTCAGTGGGAAGAGGAGGCCGTGGAGCACGATGTACGTGTGCGGCAACCGCTTGCGCATGCGCGAGGGAGCCTGAACGAGGTCGCGTTCACTGACCCAAGTGGACCCCGGCGCACGATGCCGATGCAGCGGGAACGGTTCCCTGGTGAGACCACAGACCGAGAATTGGAAACCGCTGAAGTAGGTATCCCACGAGCGCTGAATCTCGACGCCACCGACGTTGATCGTATCGAGCCGCGCCGTTGAGATCTCTTCTCGTTTCGTGAGCCGCTCATAGGCCGCTTGTATGGCGCGGAATTCGTCCGGATCGCTGCCGCCGTGGCGATCAGGGTGCGTCTCTCTCGCACGTCTACGGTATGCAGCGCGGATGTCTTCAATCGACGCGTCGCGGCTGATGCCGAGTGTGCGGAGCGCGTCGTTGTCGATGGCGGAAGGAGCGGTGGAACTGCGGTATGTGCGATCCATTCAAGGATCGTCGAATCGCAAGTGAGGAGAGTTGGGACTGAGGCTAAATGGATGGTTTGGAGGGGTCGGGGCCGCGCCCGTCGCGCCCGACCTCCTCGATTCCTCACATCGGGATGCGGTCGTGCGGATTGTCAACCGCCCGGTACTCCTGCAGCCGGTCGTCGCGGTAATACTTTCTCCCGCGAATCGTGACGATGGGGAGGCGACGAGCCTTCGACGGCTCTTTGGGCTTCGAGTCTGACATGCCTGCTCCTTTCGTTCATCTCAGTGCACGCGATCGAAAACGCACACGCAACGAAAGCGTGAGCCCAACCGGGCAGAAGTCATGACGCCAGCTAATTCGCGCGGGGTAGAATTGCAGCGACGCCGATGAGCATCTACGCCACGCTGTGGACTCTGAAGTTTCCCGCGCACGGGGACGACTACGTCGGCTGCGAATGGATCGGCGTGACGGCGCAAGGTGTTCCGGCCCACATCGGCACGCCCACGCCAGGCCACGGATATGAGGATGGAGATCCGTACGCGAGCTTCCTGCCGCCGGCCATCCCTGTACCCGACGATGACGAGGACGACGCAGCACTCCGGGCCGTCGTGATTGTTCGGGATGGCACCGAAAAAGTCGGGCAGGAGTACATCGCCCCGCTCCTCGTCCTGACCGGACCTGAATACTTCGCCGTGACCTTCAACGACCTGCACGAGCGGATTTGTGACGCGTTGCGAGGTATCCGCCCGCGTGTGGTGGCGCAGTTCATTCGCGGCGACGGCGACACCGATCTCTTCTTCGAGGAAGGTACGACAGACCGACCCGAGCCACGCCCCCGCTGACGGTGGGTTAGTCGGCGTCGTCTGGAGCGGGCGGGAGTTAGCGGCCGTCGCAATTGGCAGCAGCGAGCGCCGAAGACTGGCGACCATGAAACGCACACGCCGAAGCACTGACCACGCACCCGCCGCCACCCGCTCGCTCGCAACCGGCCCGGAGAACTTGGCCGACCTTTCTGGACGCCGTGTCGAAATACTCCGCGCCCGCATCGACGAGCTCACTCCCGCGTTCGCGAACGCCGTCGCCGAGGAAGAGCGGCTCTACGAGGAGATTCACGCGCTCCAGATGCAGATTCATGAAATCGAGCATGCCGATGATCCGGAAGGCTCCCACGTGATCTACCCGGAAATCTGCTGCAACCCCATCACCATCACCATCCGCTCGCCGTTCGAGCAGAAGCGGATTCGCTTCGGCGTCGGCGACTACGACAAGATGAAGCACGCAGGGCTGTACCCCTACGTCGGCATCATGGCGGGCAGGATCGCAAAGGCGCTGGAGGAGATCGGCGCGGTTGCGAGCGTCGATCCGCAGCGCTGCGTATCCGTGGCGACGTACGAACAGCGGGTGGCTTGGCTCGAAGCGTGGGCGGCCGGGTCGTCAGCTGGCGGTGAGGATGACGACGAGGAGTAGCGGGAGATACATCCCAACGGCAACGGACACCCTTCTAAGGTGGCCGTTGCGCGACCTCAAGGCGCCTACCCTCCGGCACCGGAGAGCCATGCCTTTGCTGTGGATGCTGGTACATCCATTTCAAAGCCAATGGGAGATTTGCTCGGAATTGGACCGATAGGCTCGCTGAATTCGCCGAGGTACGTATTACCAGCGTCGTAAAGCAAGAAGTAGATAGTGACGTTCAGCTCTTTGTCAGTTGCGTTGAACGCCGATCCAACGATAGATGTTCTGCTTCCCGACTTAACGACACGCCATTCGGAGATGCTCCAACGTCCCTCGCCAACGGTGAAATCGCCTCCGAAGGGAGTCGCCGAACCACCGCGGAAACTCTTCTGCGCTTCGTCGACTTCCTTAATACGTTGCTCCAGACGGCGACGCTCTTCATGAGGCAACCCGCGCGTTCGGTTCTTCCCGTACAACGCCGACGAAAGTAACTGGAAAAGGTTCGGATCGGCATTCATCGCGACCGCCCCCTCAAGCAAGGCTATCGCTTCATCCCACCGTTGCGTGCTGAGCAGCGAACTTGCGAGAGCGGCGACACGCTGAGGATCACTGGGCAGCTCCTTTAGTAGTGCGCGACGTACATCAATCGCCGACTGCCAATCGGATGACGCTTCGAAGTACCACGCCATCAGGTTTCGTGCTCGCGCATTACTTGGATCCCGAATGAGCACGTCGCGCAAAAGGCGGCGAGCCTTCTCGCGTTGTTCCACTGTGGCCGTTCGCGGTAATCGCACAGGTGCCGACTCGGGGACCTTGACCACGGCGGGACCGACGCTCGTACCCGCGAGCAAGTCCCAAGCAGCGTCTAGATCGCGTTCCGCTTCCAGCTGTGTTGTGCGCTCCGATGTCCCTGCTGTGGTGAGGTAGTTCGAAGCAACGAAGACACTATTAGTCACACCTAGCGCCAAACCTAATGCAGCAATCACGAGCGTCACGCGATCCTTTGTTGCCATCCGCCCGTTCGGCGGAGGCGCTTCGACTCGCTTGGACGCTGGGGCGCTTGACGCGTCGTCAGCCGGCGTTTCTGATCCCTTCGTGATGTTGCTCTCGGACACTTGCCTACTCCTCCGCCGGTACTACCGCGAAGTATAGGTGTCTTTCCGTCTGCGCCTGCGCTCGCGTCGGTGCGCTTCTCTACACCTCGACACGGAGAGTCCGGATCGGCCCCCCGATCGGCTAGAACGGCAGCATGCCCCGGTGCGTCGAACCTGACCCACCGTGCGTCCCGCGCCTCAGATTCCGGTGAGGATGCGGTAGGGAGAGGTGTGGCCTCGTCAACTCCCCCAGTGTGGAGGACGCGGCGATGGTCTCACCCGTAGCAACGCAAAGACGCAACGGCGCACTCGTTCGCCGGCCGGTTCTCGGGACCGTCGCCGCGTCCCCACGCGACGCGATGACCGACGTCCCCGAAGACGGTGATGTTCCTTCATCTCCGCCGCGGGGAACACGGCCCAGCCTCGCATCTACGTCCGCACAGGAATTAGCGCTCGTCCTAAACACGCGCACCCCGACTCCTAGAGTCCCGTGTCATGGCACGCACTGAACGAGTGATCCGATCGACAACGCACACTTATGACACGCCCTGCCGCCTCGCGTCGCCGAATGGCCTGGCCGGCCTTGCGGTCGTCTTCGCCGTCGCGCTGGGCCTTGCGGCATGCAGCTCGCCGAATGACGACGCAGAACGTCCGCGTGATGGCCGGGCGGGCGATTGCTCCTGCCGGAAGTCGGATCAGGATCTCGAAACGCTTCGGCGGTTCGCCGAGGTGATTGACCGAAGCCACTACGACGAGTCGTTTCCCGACGATGTCCCGTTCCGGTGGGCGGACGGTCCACGCGAGTTCTACGCCTACACGAGTTTCAAAGACCGCACGATCTACTTCGTGCGGCCGAATTTTCGGGAGGATTGGCCATACAACCTGAAGGTCGTGATGCACGAGATGGCGCACTTCGCTGTCGGTCCAGCCCATGACCATGACGCCGTTTGGAAACGCGAGTTTGCTCGCCTCCAACGCACCGCTACGAGCGCCGAGTTCAAGCACGTTCGGTCGCGCGCCGCGAGGCAACCACGGCGCCGTCGATAGCCGACCGCACCGAAGTGGAACTCCTCGGTCGGGCCGGATAGGGTTAGCGCACGTCGCAAATCTCGCACGTACTGCTGCGCACACTCACTCGCATGAATAGCTTCCTCTACGAGCCCGATCTCATCGACGTTGACGAAGAGCAGCGGCTTCTTGTTCACCTTCGTGCGCTGTCCGTTGCGCCGCTCCAGATGTATGGCAAGCCCACAAAACGACGCATCGCGAACTTTGGCCTGGACTATCGGGCAAGCTCGCCCACACTCGCAACTGCCCCGCCAATCCCTCCGTTCCTGTTCGCACTCCGCGAACGTGCGGCCGGCATTGCTGGACTCGTCTCCGCGACGCTTGAGCAAGCGCTTGTCACCATCTACCCTGCGGGCGCTTCCATCGGATGGCATGTGCATCATCCACAATTCGGCGATACGGTCGTCGCGGTGTCGTTGCAGGGCCGCGCGACGTTGGAGCTTCGACCGGTTCGGGGCGCGACGATGCTGCGGCAGGCGATCAGCCCGCGGTCGATCTACGTGCTTCGCCCGGAGGTCCGGTACGGCCATGAACACCGCGTCCTCGCGCATGAGGATCGGGTGTCCGTGACCTTTCGGAGCATTGCAGGCGCCGGGCGCTAGAGCGGCAGGCGGTCATGCGGATCATCGACCGCGCGGTGCTCGCGCAGCCGGTCGTCCCGGTAATAGCGCTTACCGCTGATTGTGACGATCGGCAGGCGGCGTGCCTGTCGTGGCCCTTTCAGCGCGCGCTGCGCCGGGAGCGTCAGTTCTCCGCGACGCGCCTTGTCAAAGACGGAATCCCGCAGACGATCGAGGCTTTCAGGCGTCTTGATCGGTACCGAGAGGGGTCCGGCGTTGTCGCGCGAGATGAGCGCGACAACGCATTCTTCGAAGGTGAGCAGATCGACGCGTTTGCGCAGCTCGATCAGAGCTGGATCGCTCGCGTTCTGCTCTTCTTCCGCGATCACGCGATTCCACGAAGCGATGAGAGCGTGATCGTTGGCGACCAGTACCTCGATCTCGCACACTTCGTCAGTGTGCGCACGCGCTCGCTTCGCATCGACAAGCATTTTCTCGTGGCGACGCAGATCCGCTTCGAGCTCGGTGATCGCAGCCTGTGCTTCGGCCGTGCGTGCACGTGGGGAGGTCATGGGGGTGGGGGTCTGAGGGCCGGTTGGAGGTGTGGAAGCATCGACAGCCCGCGCGTCTGAGGGAGGGGCCGGCCGCTCTGCGGCGAGCTTGCGGCGGCGGAGTCCTTCGCGAGCGGCGGCCATCATGGCCGCATGGCCAATACGATGCTCTTGCGCCTTGCGAAGCGCAAACAGCGTCAGCTCGCCGGTCTCTTCGACTTCTCGGCGGATGTAGGCGAGGGCGATTTCTCGACGGTTCATTGTTTTGGGGTAGGTAAGGGAAGAGACGTCGCGGTCACTCAGTGGGGATGCCTCGCGCGCGGAGCGCGTCATGGAGCGCGCCGTACAGTGCGTGATAGTTCACGTCCTCAAGGTCGTGCAGAACCTTCGATGCATCACGAATCGTCGCCGGTCGGGAACGCATCGCGCGATCTTCGGCCGACACTTCGGGCACGGAGCGATCCTCGGGGTACGCCGTGCGGTACAGCGCATCGAACGCGGCGCCAATCTCGTCGCAGAGATCGGCGACGTTCGCGAGGATGGGACCCTCTGACGTGCCGAGCGTCGAGAACCAGTAGGAGCCGTTGTGGACGTACTCCGCGCGCGTCGGGAGGTAGTGCCAGCCGTCGCCGGGGGAGTGCAAGTGCGCCATCGCACGCTTGCCTTCGATGTCGCGCGTGAGCGACAGGCGAAGCGACGGTGCGAGGGTGGGCGGCGTGACGAGTTCGCGGAAGGCGCCGCCGGCCGCGCCGGAGATGCGCTTGAAGTAGCGCGGCGGCAGGTACTCCAGCGGTGTTTCGGGACTTGGGATATTGCAGCTCATTTGGCGTGGGGTTCATAGGTGTCCTGCTTCGCCTGCGCGATGTCATACAGGGCGTCGCGTATCCACTCGTACATGGCGATGCCGAGCAGTTCCGCGGCCGAATGCGCCTCGTTCTCAACGTCGCCGGCGATGAGCCAGAGCGAGGATTCCATCGCGACGCGCAGCCGCTCGTAGTTGTAGACCGGCACCCACGAGTCGGCGATCTCCTCGATGATCGAGTCGTCGCGCGGATCTGTGTCCGGGTGCTCGTCCATCCACGCGCGCAACTCCGCCTCGGCTTTCTTCGCGCGGTCTTCGATGGACAGCGGGTCATGCGGCTGCCAGCGGCTGTCATGCTTCGCCACATCGGCGAGATCCCGCAGTTCGGACGCGAGCTCCGACTCCGCGCCGTATGCCGACGCCAGCGTGGAGATGAAGGTGTAGACCTCATTCGTTTCGCTCGTCGGATGCTGCGCGAGGAACGAGCGGAGCAGCCGCGACGCTCGACGAGCGAAGATCAGGGCAAGCACCTGACGGCGCAATCGCCCGAACCGGTAGCGCAACGGCCACATCACATCGTGCAGGCGTCGTCCGAGTGCGAGAACGCTCGCCATGCGAGCGGTGATTGCCCGGCTCATGTGCGTCGGGCGGTACGGAATGAGACCTTCTGAATCTCGCGCCGCGTGTCGGCATCCGTGAGGGCCAGGTAGCCCGCCGTCGTCGTGATCTTCGCGTGGCCGGCAAGGTGCTGCGCGACGTGAATCGGCGTGCCATTGTTGAGGAGCGTCGTGATGAACGAGTGCCGCAGGCTATGCATCGAGAAGTTGACGCCCGACGCACGCCGCACGATCGCGACGAGGCGGCGGAGCGTCATTTCCGAGATCCCTTGGCGTGTCCGCGGGGAGGTGATGAAGGCCGGCCCGGCCGTGTCTCGGAAGCGCAGGCGACGCTCGTTGGTGTAGCGCAGGAGGATGGTGCGCAGCTCCGGTGCGATGCGGACGACACGGTCCTTTTCGCCTTTACTGTTCTCGATGAAGATGGTCCCCTCGCGCAGATCAATGTGGCCGTACTTGAGGCGGAGGACTTCGCCCTTGCGCAGGCCCGCGTAGAGGAAGAGCGCGAAGATCGCGATGGCGCGCCAGCGCTCGAAGGCGCTCGGCCAGTCGTGGTGCTCGGCGGTCGCAAGAATCTGCTGGCACTCCGCGAAGCTCTTCGCCTTCGGCAGGCGTCCCTTCGGCAGCTTCGGAGGCGGGACGGTGTCGAACGGGTTCGGGATGCCGTCTCGGTGCTCGAGGTCGCGGAAGAACGGCCGCAGCTGCCGGTAGTACGTGTTCAGCGTGACGCTGCTCAGCGGCTTCTTGCCATCGCGCTTGCGGTTCCACGAGATCCAGCCCTCGATGTCGCAGAGCCGTGTTGCGAGCGGGGCGTTCGCGCGCGAACGCAGGTAGCGGCGGAAGTTCGCGTACGTGCCTTTGTAGCCCCGCCGCGAGTCGGGGCTGTGCCCGAGGACGAACTCGGCGTGGTCGAGGAAGTCCGCGAAGCGCGTATCGACATCTTCCAGCGTCTGGAAGCGGAGAACGGCCGGTTCGGCCGCGTCTGGTGTGATCGCCTGCGAAACCGCAGGCGATCGGGAGGGAGGGCGTCGCGTAGACGATCGCGACGCGGGGCGTTGAAACATGGGAGAAAGGGGTTATGGATGCGGTGCCCCTTTCGTCCGAGATTGAGCGTCTCCGGTGAGCGCGCAGACGCTCATAAGGAGTCATAGGCTCGTCGTGAGCGTATGACTCCTTATGGCTGCTGGAAGCGGTTTCCAGCGTATTGGCGGGGATGACGGGACTCGAACCCGCGACCTTCCGCGTGACAGGCGGACGCTCTAACCAACTG
>JBDTOZ010000231.1:0-2652 GCA_039932995.1 Acidobacteriota bacterium
TCGGGCTCGATGCCGGTGGTGTCGCAGTCCATCATGAAGGCGATGGTGCCGGTCGGGGCGAGCACGGAGATCTGCGCGTTCTTGTAGCCGTGCTGCTGTCCCAGCGCATAAGCCTCGTCCCAGACCTTGCAGGCGGCGTCGGCCAGGTCGGCCGGCAGGGAGCGCACGTCGAGCCGGTAAGCCGAGCGCCGGTGCTTGTCGATGACGCGCAGGAACGGCTCTTCGTTCACGGCGTAGCCTTCGAAGGGTCCCAGCTTGGCGGCGATGCGCGCGGACTGCGCGTACGACTCGCCGGAGAGGATGGAGGTGATGGCCGCCGCGTAGTGGCGCCCCTCCTCGGAGTCATAGGCCACGCCGCGGGCCATGAGCAGGGCGCCCAGGTTTGCGTAGCCGATGCCCAGGGGGCGGAACTTGTGCGAGTTCACCTCGATGGCCTTGGTCGGGTACGACGCAAAGTCGACGGTGATCTCCTGCGCGGTGATGACCACGCGCAGCGCGGCGCGGTAGGCCTCCACGTCGAAGCCCGTGTTCTCGCTGTAGAACTTCATCAGGTTCAGCGAGGCCAGGTTGCAGGCGGAGTCGTCGAGGAACATGTACTCCGAGCAGGGATTGGAGGCGTTGATGCGGGCCGTGTTCGGGCACGGATGCCAGTCGTTGACGGTGCTGTCGAACTGCATGCCCGGGTCGCCGCAGACCCACGCGGACTGGGCCATGCGCTTCATGAGGTCGCGGGCCTTGTAGGTGCCCATGACTTTGCTCTTGTCGGTGACGGCGTGGGTCTGCCAGTCACTGTCTTTCTCGTAGGCGCGCATGAAGTCATCGGTGACGCGCACGGAGTGGTTGGCGTTCTGGAAGTGCACGGAGTCGTACGCGCCGCCGGGTGCATTGAAGGCGCCGTCGTAGCCGGCCTCGATCAGGGCCCAGGCCTTGCGCTCCTCCGTTTCCTTCGACTGGATGAAGTCGAGGATGTCCGGATGGTCGGCGTTGAGGATGACCATCTTGGCGGCGCGGCGGGTCTTGCCGCCGGACTTGATGACGCCGGCGAAGGAGTCGTAGCCGCGCATGAAGGAGACCGGCCCCGAGGCGGTGCCGCCGCCGGCCAGGAACTCCTTGGAGCTGCGGATGTTGGAGAGGTTGGACCCCGTGCCCGAGCCGTACTTGAAGAGCATGCCCTCGGTCTTGGCCAGGCCGAGGATGGAGTCCATGGTGTCCTGGACGGCGTTGATGAAGCACGCCGAGCACTGCGGCTTCTCTTCGATGCCGACGTTGAACCAGACCGGCGAGTTGAAGGCGGCCATCTGGTAGAGCAGGATGTGCGTGAGCTCGTCGCGGAACGTGTCGCCGTCCGCCTCGGTGGCGAAGTAGCCGCCCTCGCGTCCCCACTGGGTGATGGTGCGGACGACGCGGCCGATGAGCTGGCGCACGGAGGTCTCGCGGTCGGGAGTGCTGAGGTGGCCGCGGAAGTACTTGGAGACGACCACGTTGGTGGCCATCTGCGACCAGAACTTCGGCATCTCCACGTCTTTCTGTTCGAAGACGATGCCGCCGCTCTCGCTGGAGATGGCGGCGTTGCGGAGCTCCCACTCACAGGTGTCGTAGACGTCGACGCCGGCGCGGGTGAAGTAGCGGTCGATCGCGATGCCCCCGGTACGGGTTTCCTTCTTCCCCGCTTTGCGGGGCGGCGCGGTGCGCGAACGGACGGGCAGGTCGATGGACGTCATGGCTGAATCTCCTTCTCTCGGTCACACACTCACACAGGCGATAAAAACAAAAAAAGTAGAGGAAGGAGTTCAATCGCAATGCGAAGGAGGCCGGCCGGGAGAGTGCCGCGGATCCTGTTCGGAACACCGCCGGTTCTCCGGATTCCCTCTGATCGAACTATCGTCCCCTACCTCCCCCGACACGAGCGGACGGCTCTCGCCGGCAGCTCTCAGGAGCTATGAGCTCCCGAAACTTCAAGGTTGAAACTCAGCGAAAGAACGGGCGCGTGGCCCGGGAAATGGGGGTCTGCGGGACGAAAGACTTGACCTTGACCGTGACCTGGTAATCGCGAATCTGCAGCGACACCGAGCGGTTGGGAGAGCGGCTTTCAGGACGCGCCTCATGCTTCAAATCTTTCATGATCCCCCCTCACTTCCATTCCGTTGGTTTGTAAGCGACAAGCTACGCCCGCGTCTCCATGATGTCAAGAGCAGACCACAACATCTTGTGCCTCTCTCGGCGCCCTATACAACATCTCGCGCAAATCGAGCATTTCCAAAGAGTTATACGGTCGAGTCGGCTATGACGGTATGCGTGAATTCCGCTCCTCTTGCACCGGATATCCGCCACTTTCCCCCAGGAATTCCGCAGACTTTTGCACAGAGGTAAATCCCGTGTTTCCTCAGGAAATCCGCGGTTTCTCCGTCTGTTTTGCGCATGATTTACGTAGCCTTTTCAATCTGCATTCATGAGCTTCTTTTCATCAGCTTTTTCGTCCGTTTTCCGGATGGTGATCGCGCGAAAAAGGGCGAAAGGGAGGCGGAATCTGCGCGTCTGCGGAAAACGCGTGATTCTTCGGCCGGCCACAAGGAATGGTGGTGCTCTCGGAACATGCACACAAAATGTGGCACGTGGAACAGTCTGCCCCCGCCCGGGAGACGTTCACCACAG
>JBDTOZ010000232.1:0-4031 GCA_039932995.1 Acidobacteriota bacterium
GCGCCGCCCAGGCTCGCGTTCGTCCCCACGCCTCTCGCAGTGGGCGAGACCGCCGGCTCGCTCGTGGTCTGTTCGAGCACGAAGCCTGGAGCGCTGCCCGCGGGCCGGTAACCGAACGTCGTCTTGCGCACGCCCGCCAGCGTGGCGGTCTTCACCATCCCCTGGTCGTGGTGCTCGAACGTGAAGGTGCGGGTCACCGGCGCGCGCGGCGCCACTCCGGCAAGGGCCGCGACCGGCAGCGCCCCGAAAGCAACCGTGCTGGTCTCGACTGCCAGCTCGTCGAGCTGCGTGACGTGAGTGCGGTCGCCGTTGTAATCAACCGGCAGAGCGTTCAGGGTGTATTTGCGCTCCTGCCCGAGCGCGTCGATGGCGGACGTGGAGCCGGCCGTGTAAGAGAACGACGCCGACTCGCCGGTAACCCAGCTCTGTCCCTTCACCTTGTCTCGATCCGCGCCCGAGCCGAACGTGAAATTCACGCGTGGCCCTTTCTTGAGATCGCTGATCGCGTTCAGGTTCGATCCGAGCTCCAGCTTGTCGTTGAACGTCCCGCCCTGCGGCTCGTAGTCGTACACAATGGCCGGTTGCACGCTGTCGGTGTTGGCGACGTTCGGCAGTCGCACTTCGTGCAGACGCAGGAACGTGTCGGGCGCGTAGGTGACGACGCGGCCACGCTTGTCCTGGACGGACTGCAGCCGATCGCGGTCATAGGTGAGCGTCGACTCGCGACCAACCGGATCGACGATCCGCGTCAGCAAGCCATCGGGTCCATAGAGGTAGCGGATGATGTTGCCTTCATCGACCGCGTACGCGCTGGAGGTGAACTCGTCGGTCTCCAGCACCATGCGTCCGAGGTTGTCGAACGCGGTGATGCGGCCCTTCTGATCGACGAGCTGCCAGCCACGATCACTGCTGGTCAGACCGAGGAACAGACCTTTCGGCGCGTCGTACCCGCCGGAAGCATTGCTCTTGAATCGCCAGACCTCGCCGGCGCCATCGCGGTACTCGACGTCGCCGGTCGGCAGTGCCCGCAGGCGACGGAAGTTGGACGAGTCCCACCCCATGCCCAGCGCGGTGTACCCGATCGTCCGCGACCGGTAGGTGCGATCGAACACGACGTCGAACCCATTCCGCCCCTCGGCCACCAGATCGACCGACGACGACTCCAGCTCGCCCGAGTGCAGGTAGGTCGTCTCCTGCAGCATGCCCCCGGCGATCGCCGGACTCTGCGCGGCCACCAGCACCCGCGGAGCGCGGACCGTGTCCGCCATGATGGTGGCGAAGCGGGTGGTCAGCCGGTCGTTGGTGGCCAGGTAGGCGTAGGGAGAATTGGTGAAGTCGGCGTTGGGGTGCACGCGCAACAGGCGGCCGTTCGAGTAGAGCTCGTAGACGCCGTCGACTTCCTTTTTCCCACGCAGGCTTTCCGGACGTGCGCAGGAGAAACAGCCTTCGGCTGCGGGGCTGATCCCGTTGGGCCACTGCCAGCTCTCGCTGGCACGCGGGTCGGCGATGGCCACCACCCAGGGAGAGATCCATTTGTTGTAGCCCCGCTGGAAGCGCAGGTTGGTCATGGAGGCGGGGACGGCGCGCTCCATCTTCAACTTCAGGTGCGCGCGCGGCCAGCCGGCGGGCGTGTCCTCGGTCTTCGCACCGAAAACACGCTCGCTGTCGACGTCGAGGAAGAATGCGCCGCCGGGGATGGCTTCGTCCATCGCGCCGGGCAGCGCCACTTCGAAGCGGAAGGCACCGAGCGAGGCGTTCGGTCCGTTGAGCACGACGTTCTTCGGCGGCTCGATGCCCAGCGGCACCACTCCGCCGACCGTGCTCAGACCGCTGGCCGCGCCGACGTCGGCCTTGATCTGGATCTGCGGATCGATGGCGGAGACGGCGTTGGTGGTCTTGTCGAGCAGTTTGCCGGCGAAGACGAAGCCGGTGTCGGGGTCGACGATCGGAGCCAGTGTGCCGCTGGCCAGCGGATCCGGCGAACGCCACACGATGCGCGGATCCGGCGAGTCGACGTCATCGTCGAGGATGGCCTTCACGGTCGGGAACAGCTCGTCCGCCGGAATGGCCCCGGCTGCGTTCCAGCGCTCGTCGATGCGCGTGAGGTCGACCAGCAGCACATGTCCTTCGCCATCGGTCACGGCCGCCAGCTTGGAACGGGGGATGGTCCGTGCCGCGTACGCGCCATGCGGGATCCAGATGACATCCACCAGATGCGCCTCGGTGAATGGGGGCGCACCCGGGATGCCTCCGCCGACCGGCGTGTCGCCGCCGATCTCGACCACCAGCAGACCGTACTCGTTGGCCGGGATGAGGATGTACTCGCGCGTGACGCGCTGGTTGGCCAGGGAGCCGCGTTGGCCGAGGGCGAACGTGCCTGGGGTCGTGGCCGGCGTGACCACATGGTTGTCCTGCGCTTCGAGCGTCCAGACGTACGGCGCCGCGGCGTTGTAGCGGCCGAAGGGAGCGCGGCCTGTACGCGCTCCGTAGAGCTCGCGCAGTTTCTTCAGACGGGGATGGTCGTAGTACGGATCGCCGGGAGGCGCCGGATCTTTGAGCGTGCGGAAGACGAGACCGGTGGCCGACATCCGTTCGGCGCACTGCACGCGATCCGGCGGGAGCGCCGCCTCGGCCGCATCCCGCGGCGGCGTGATGTTCAGGTCCAGCACGCCGCGGTTGGGGTCGAGCGCGAACACCTGAATGTCGCTCGAGCCGGGCACCGTGCGGACCGCGGCATCGGGGACGAACGCGAGATCGGGAATGGCCGCCTGCGGCAGAGTCCCACATTCGCGATAGACCTTGCCGCTGGTCAGACGCACCAGCTCTCGAATGTTCTCGTAGCCGGCGGGCTTGCCCGGCGCGTCGTTCGACTCGATGGCGTTGAGGTCGATCACGGCGATGCCGTAGCCGAGCAGCGACACCACGCCGTAGGTCATCTCGTTATAGAGGACGCGGAAGCGGTCGTCCTTTCGTCCGGTGATGCTCTCGATCTTCGCCGGTTGAAGATTCGTGGCGTCGGCGGACCAGCGCATGTCCAGGGTGAGGTTCTCCACCGTGACGCGCTGCAGCAGGTAGCCGCCCGGCGTGAATGGGATCTCCAGGGTCATGACGTCGAGATCGCCGTTCGTCCCGGTGACCAGCGCTCCGGCATCCAGCAGTTCCTGACGCGAGTCGTAGGCCACCTCGCGGTCCTGCACCAGCACCTGCAACTTGCGCGGAATGGCCTCCGGACGGTCGCTGGCGATGATGCGGCTGGGGATGTCGAGCGAGGCCGCGGCACCAGGCACAAACGAAACGGTCCCGGCCCCGCGGTGCTGCACATTCATGTTCCCGCTGCTGAAGTCCTCGAGCCGGAACGACCGCACCACGCCCATCAGCGAGGTCATGCCGGTGGCGTAGATGCGGCCGTGATGGTCGCTGGCCAAAGCCCAGTACGACGTGACGCCGCCCGGGTGATGTCCGACCGGAGGAGACGTCGCGGTGAGGCCGGCCGGATTGCCGATGTCGTACGCGTAGATTCCCCCTTCCAGTGCGCTGACGAACAGAAGGTTCCCACTCAGGGCCTGATCGCGAATGACCCCGCTGGCCAGATCGAACGACCCGACCTTGCCGCCTGGCTTGCGAACCTCGAAATCGAGGTAGAGCGGCTCGGTGAGCGGAGCGCTCAGGTTGCCCGACGTGTCGCGCACCTGACCGATGCGCACGCCCGCCTTGTCCACCAGATCGGGACTGATCTCGAGCCGGTACTTGCCACCGCGCTGCAGCGACGCGCTCGACTCGAACACCACCCGTCGTTCCGAATCGACGCGCGCCTTCAACGTGATGGGTTGGCCGTCGAGCGTGATCTTGAAGAACTGCAGCGGATCGGCTCCGGCATCGATCGGCTCGTTGAACACCATCGAGAAGGTGGCGTAGGGATCGACGTCGGCGGCGCCGATGAGCAGCACGATGCGATCGCCGAGCGTCGCGGGGACTTCGAGGCCGCCGGTGCGGCTCGGGTCGACGACGCCTTTGCTCACGTTCATCAGCGT
>JBDTOZ010000233.1:0-6840 GCA_039932995.1 Acidobacteriota bacterium
CGATGCCGCCGACGATGAGCGTGAGCACACCGATGATGCCCAGGAAGGCGTTGAACGAGAGCATGAAGATGTCGAAGAACTCGAACTGCTCGGTGGTGTCCCACACGGACAGCGCTTCCTTGTCCTCTTTGTCGAAGCGCAGGCGGTGACCGAAGGCGGTGCGCATCCTCTCGATGAGGGCCTTCGTCTCCGAAGGGGTCACGGCCTGCAGCACGATGTTGTCGATGTACTTTTCTCCGGTCAGAGCGCGGTAGGTGGAAGAGGGAATGAAAGCCTTCTCCTTGTCGCGGCCGCTGTAGCTCGAGTCCTGCCCCTTCTTCTGCAGCACACCCACGACCAGGAAGGGTGACTGGTTGAGGAGCACGGTCTTGCCCACCGCGTCGGCTTCCCCGAAGACGTTGGTTTTGAGCTCGTCGCCGATGAACACGACCCGCCGCTGCTCGGCGTCATCGATGGGATTGATGAAGCGGCCCCCGGCCTGGGGGATCAGATTGCGCATGTCTCCGAACTCGGTGGTGATGCCGGAGATGTCGACGGAGATGGTCTTGGTCCCGTAGTCGAGGCGCATGCTGTTCATGTACTCGCCGGAGATGCGCCGCAGTCCGGTGACCTCGCTGCGAATGGCCGCCAGGTCTTCGTCCCCCAGACGCAACCGCCGTCCCTTGCCCAGTCCCTCGAAGGGGATGGAGGTCAGGCCGGGCCAGACGATGACGATGCGGTCGCCGAGGCCGGCCGTGTTCTTGACGAGCTGCTTGTGCAGCCCGGTCCCGAACGCGAGCATCAGGCTGATGGCCACGGTGCCCCACACGATCCCGAAGACCGTCAGGAACGTGCGCAGCTTCTCGTTGCGCACATCGCGGAACAACTGGCGGAGGACGTCTTTCATATCGGTTGGCGGTTGGCGGTTGCCGGTTGGCGGTTGGTTACGCGAAGGGATGTTGCTGGTTTCTGGTTGCTCGTTGCTTGCGGTTTTTCGTGATCATGCGGTTTTCCGTCGAGAGCAGGGCTCTTGCGGTACGGCTGCCGTCAGCCTGCTACCGCAGACAACCAGCAACCAGCAACCCAGCAACAACTAAGAAATCTCCTTCGGCGGACGCTCCACGACCTTGGCCCCTTTTTCCAGACCGCTGACGACTTCCACGTTCAGGCCGTCGGAGACGCCGGTCTTGATCTCGACTTTCTTGGGCTCGGTTTTGGGATCGCCGGAGGGGAGCTCGACGAAGGTCTTCTTGCCGCCGTCTTCGAACGTGACCAGCCGCTCGGGGAGGACCAGAACATCCTTTTTCTCGCGGATGATCACGTCGGCATTGGCGGAGTAGCCGGCGCGGAGGGTGATTTTCTGGCCGGGATCGAGCTCGATCTCCACGTCGAACAGCGTGGCCCCTTCCTTCTGCTGGGCCTGAGGAGCGATGCGCGCCACGCGGCCGGTGACGACATCCGTGGGAAGCGCGCCGACCTTGATGCGTGCCTGCATGCCCACGGAGAGCTTGCCGACGTCGATCTCATCGACCGTGCCTTTGAAGATCAGGTCGGACATGTCGGCGATGGTGGCCATCTCCGTGCCGGGCTGGTAAGAGGTCAGCGGAACGATCGGCTCTCCTTCGTTGACCATGCGAGTGAGCACCGTGCCTGCCGCCGGCGCACGAATGATCGACTCGCGGGCGCTGCTGGAGGATAGGTTGCCGCGCTGTACGAGCTGGCGATCCTGCTGGGCCTTGGTCAGCGCCACGCGGGCCAGCTCGAAGGATTCCTTCTTGGCCTCGACCTCGGACTTCGGCAGGACTCCGCCTTTGGCCAGCTCCAGGGCCCGGTTGTAATCCCCTTCGGCGCGCCGGAACGAAGCCTGGGCGGACTCGACGCGGCGATCGACTTCGGTGGCCTCGAGAGGCGTCGGCGTCGGCGCGATCTCGAACAACGCGTCGCCGGCCTTCACGGTATCGCCCACTTCGACCATGGTTCTCCGGACGATCCCGGAGATCTTCGACTTCACCTGGAACTTCTGCCGAGGCTGAATCTGCCCCACGGCCACCGCTTTCTCGACGATCGTCCCCTGCGTGACTTCGACTTCCTTGAGGCCGCCTTCTTTCTTCTGCCCGTTCCGGACATAAGCGTAGGCGCCGATGGCGAAGCCGGCGAGGAGGATCAGAAAGAGGAGGACTTTTCCGAGCTTGGACATGCGTGGCTCTCCTGACGACGCTTGATACGCACAATCGGGAGAAAAGTTTGCGCGCCTTTCCGGCGTTTGCCGGGGGACGGTTCACCACAGAGGCGCAGAGACACAGAGAAAAAAGTTTTTGACCTTCTCTGTGTCTCTGTGCCTCTGTGGTGAGCGTCCCCGTTACCGTTCGCGGAGCGAGACCGAGACGGGCATCCGTGCCGCGCGGATGGCGGGGAAGAGGCCGCCGATCAGGCCGATGACCATGGCCGAGACGATGCCGCGCAGGAGGAGGGGCGGATTCACGTCGAAGGCGAAGGCCACCTGGCTGAAGGTCTGCCAGTTGATGGTGGCGGTCCGGAATCCGTCGAAGGCCAGCCAGGCTCCGATGGCGCCGACGGTCCCGCCGATCGCGGCCAGGATGATCGCTTCCACCAGGACCGAGATCATGATCGGCAATCCCCGGAATCCGATGGCCTCCAACGTGGCGATCTCGCGCGCACGCGCGGCCACGGCCGTGTACATCGTGTTCAGCGCACCGAAGATGGCTCCCAGACCCATGAGCGTGGTGATGATCCCGGCCAGGAAGTTGACGATTCGCACCAGCAGCTTCGACTGCTCGGCGTAGTAGTCGGTCTCGCGGATGATCTTCAGGCTCACGCGCGGGTCGGAGGTGAGCGCGTCCTTGAAGGCCTGGAAGCTGCCGGGCGAGGCCAGCTTGACCACCGCGTTCTGATACGACGATCCCCGCCGGTAGGCAGGCGCCAGCACCGCGGCGTCGCACCAGATCTCGGACTCGGAGATCGAGCCGTTCGACTCGAAGATGCCCACGACTTTCCAGCGGTTCTGCCCGAAGGCGAGCTCCGACCCCACGTCCAGCCCCGCGAATTGATACTGCGCGGAGCGACCCACGATCACTTCGTTGCGTCCCCAGGCGAACGGGCGCCCTTCGACGATCTTCACTTCCTGCCGCACCAGGAAGGCCGCCGGCTCCACGCCCCGCATGGGGACGTTTGCATCCGTTCCCGTGGAGCGCTTGGGCAGGTTGACGATCACGAAGAGCTCCGGCGAGACCAGGGCCTTGCCGTTCGCGCGGGCCACGCCCGGTGCTTCGGTGATGATCTTGGCCTCGTCGCGGCTGAGGATGCTGGCCATCTCCGAGTCGGCACCGGTCCTGAGGACGAAGATCGTGTCCGGCGAACCGGCGATGGTCATGGTGCGTTTGAAGCCCTCGCCGATCGAGAGCACGCCCACCAGCACGGCCACGACGCCGGCGATGCCGAAGATGGCCGCGGCCGCGGAGCCTTTGCGCGCGGGGAGCGTGCGCAGGTTGAAGCCGATCAGGGCGGCGGTCTGTGTGAATAGGCGCATTACTCTCTCCTCAGAGCTTCCACTGCATTGAGCCGCATGGCCTGAATCGCCGGCAGAGCGCCGCTGCAGAGGCCGAGCAGGATGACGAACACCGCACCCAGCACGCGCGCGGGCGGCGTGAAGATGAAGACCGGCAAGGCGCCGCCGGTGGGATCGCCCGCCGACACGGCCATCCATCCCAGCAGCAGGCCGATGCCGCCGCCGATGATGGAGATGATCAGGGCCTCGCTCAGCACCAGACGCAGGACCTGCCCGTCGGTGAAGCCGATGGCCTTGAGCACCCCGAGCTCGCTCATGCGCTCGCGCACGGCCTGGGCCATCGTGTTTCCGGAGACCAGCAGGATGGTGAAGAACACGGCCGTGAGGATGGCCATGACGATGGCGGCGATGTTGCCGGCCTGCTCCGCGAAGCCTTTCACGAAAGCCTTCTCGGTCTCGGTCTTCGTCTCCGCCGGAGAGTTCTCGAAATGCGCGTCGACGCGTTTGGCCACGTCTTCGGCGTGCTTCGGATCCTTGACCCGGATGATGTACCAACCCACCATTCCCTGGCCGCCCACGCGCATCTCTTCGAAGTAGTCATGGCGGAAGTAGAAGTTGGAGGTGTCGGTCTCGGGCGCGCCGTCGTAGATGCCGACCAGATCGAAGGTCCAGAGCCGGTCGCCCTCTTTCGAGCGCCAGTACGTGCCCAGCAGGGGAATGCGATCGCCGACTTTCCAGCCGAAGCGGGTGGCCGTGGTCCGTCCCACGATGGCGCCCGTCCGCGTCTTCAGCCAGGCGTCCCGTTGTTCCGGAGGGAGATGAAACTCCGGATACATGCGCAGAAACTCTTCGGGATTGACCGGCATCTGTCCGAAGAAGTTGCTGGGCTCCTTGTAGATGGCGCCGAACCAGGTCATGTGCATGGCCTCGGCCACGCCGTCGATGCGCTCGATGTCGGCCTCGTAGCTCTGCGGCAGGAGCTGGATGAGCGAGACCTTGTGGCGGACGATGAGCCGGTCCGCGCCGGCCACGCTCACGCCCGCGCTGAAGGCCGTACGAATGGCCGCCAGATAGGCGAAGAGCACGAAGGCCACGATGATCGAGAGGATGGTCAGGATCGTGCGCGTCTTGTGACGCTTGAAGTTGGAGAGGACCAGCAGGACGAACTTCATGCGGCCATCTCGGTGGAGAGTTGTCCGTCCACCATCTCCAGCCGGCGCGAGGCGCGCGCGGCGGCGTGTGGATCGTGGGTGACCATGACGATGGTCTTGCCCTGCTGGCGGTTCAAGCCGTCCAGCAGGTCCAGGATGCCGTCGCCGGTCTTGCGATCGAGGTCGCCGGTCGGCTCGTCGGCCAGGATCAGTGTGGGGTCGGTGACGATGGCCCGGGCGATGCCCACCCGTTGCTGCTCACCTCCCGACAACGTGCGCGGGGTGTGTTTGGCGCGATGCGAGAGGCCGACGATCTCCAGGGCCGTGCGCACGTGCTTCTTCCGCTCGGAGCTGGAGAGGTTGGTGAGCAGCAACGGCAACTCCACGTTGCGCTCAGCCGAGAGAACGGGGAGGAGGTTGTAGAACTGGAAGACGAACCCGACGTGTCGCGATCGCCAGTGGGCGAGCTGCGCGCGGGACATGTTCTCGATGCGCTCCCCGGCCACATCGATGCTGCCCGAGCTGGGCCGGTCCAATCCCGCCAGCAGGTTGAGCAGCGTCGACTTGCCCGAGCCCGACGGACCCATGAGCGCGAGGAACTCCCCATCCGCGATGCTCAGGTCGAGGTTGCTGAGCACGTGGATGTCCTCGGAACCACGACGAAAGACTTTGTCGACGCCTTTCAACTGCACCAGGGGGTTCGGCATGTGTTCTCCTTGCTTTCTTGCTGCGTGCTTCGTGTTTGTTGCTGGTTGCTAGTTGCTGGTTGCGGGCGGTCTCCCGTTCAAGAGAGAGAGAACGCTCCACATCAAGCGAAGGAACCAGAAGCGGCAACCTCTCTGTCATCATTCGCAGGTTGCCCGCGAGTGTTCGCTCGAAACGAAACACCGCAGACAACCAGCAACCAGGAACCAGCAACCAAGTCTACGGTTTGACGACCTTGACCTTGTCCCCATCCACGAGCTCCGGTCCCGCGGTCACCACCGTCTCATCGGCGGCCACGCCGGAAAGAACGCGGACCTTGTCGCCTTCGGAGCCGGCCACTTTCACGGCCCGGCGCTCGACCTTGTCCTGACTGACGACGAAGACGACGTCCTGCTCGCCTTCGCGACGGACCGCGCTCTTGGGGAGCTCGACGGCGGAGGTGGAGGCGGCGGCCGGCTCGTCGGTGATGAACGAGACCTTCACTCCCATGTCCGGAAGAATGCGCTGATCGCGCTGGTCGAAGGCGATGCGCACTTTGACCGTGGCCTTCTGGCGGTCGGCCGTGGGGACGGCGGTGATGACGTGCGCCGGGATCTTCCACTCCGGATAGGCGTCGAGCACTGCTTCCACGATCTGGTTGGGATGCACGCGGTGAATGTAGGACTCGTTGACGTCGACCTCGATCTCCAGCGAGGCCATGTCCACGATGGTGCAGATGCCGGTGCGCGTGAAGCCGCCGCCCGCGGAGACGGGGGAGATCATTTCGCCCGGCTGCGCGTCTTTGGAGACGACGATGCCGTCGAACGGTGCGCGGATGATGGTGTCTTCGACGTTCTGTCCCTGCAGGTCGACCTGGCGCCGGGCCGTGCTCACTTGATCGGCCTGGGCCGCCAGCCGGGCCCGGACGGCATCCAGCGAGGCCCGGGCCCGATCGAGATCGGCGCGGCTGGAGATCTCGCTCTTGTGCATCTGTTCGGCGCGCGCGTAGTCGAGCTGCGCCTCACGGATGCGCACTCTCGTCTCCTCGAGCGCGCTGGACGCGGCCGTGGCTTCGGCCTGCGAGAGCGCCAATCCCCGTGACGCGAACGACGCATCGAGACGCGCCAGCTCCTGTCCCGCCTTGACCTGCATGCCCTCCTCGATGAAGACCTCGATCACCTTTCCGGTGACCTTCGAAGAGACCGTGGCCCGCCGCCGCGGAGTGACGTAACCGCTGGCATTCAGGACCGCACCGCGGCTTTCCCCAGCGATGCCGGCGGCCTTCGCCACCTGGACTTCCTTGGCGCCCTGGCGCGTCATCGCCCAAACCGCCAACGCGATCACAGCCAGCAGCACCGGCACGATCACCAGCCACGGCGTGCGCCGCCGCGTTTCCACGGGGCGTTCAATACGGAGACCATCGAGAGTTGCTCTATCGACCATAGGACGGCGTCATTATGCTCATCCCTCTCCGCTTTGTCAGTTGACGATTGTCAGGAG
>JBDTOZ010000234.1:0-3496 GCA_039932995.1 Acidobacteriota bacterium
CCTTCGATCACGTCTTCGCGGAGCTTGACCTTTCCTTCCTTGACCCAGCCGCTCATGTCGCGGAGGAAGTCGGGGAAGCGGTCGGAGTGGTCGGTGACGATCATGCCGCGCATGGTGGAGCGGGTGCTGAGCAGGGGGCCGAGGTTGGGGCCGGGCTGCGGCTTGAGGTCGTTGTATTGCGAGATCAGGCCGACCAGGGGGATGCGCGCGAAGGTGTTGAGCTTGCGCAGCGCGGCGTCGAGAATCGCGCCGCCGACGTTGTCGACGTAGACGTCGATGCCGTCCGGCAAGGCGGTCTTCAGGTCCGCGGTCTTGTAGTTGATGCACTCGTCGAAGCCGAGCTCGCCGGTGACGTACTCACACTTGGCGTCGGTGCCGGCCAACCCGATCACGCGGCAGCCTTTGAGCTTGGCGATCTGTCCGGCGATGGAGCCCACCGCGCCGGCAGCCGCGGAAACGACGACCGTCTCTCCTTCCTGCGGCTTGCCGATGTCGAGCAGCGCCACGTAGGCGGTGAGGCCGGGCATGCCCAGCACACCCAACGCAAACGACGGCGGCGCCAGCGACGGGTCGAGCTTGCGCAGGCCCTTGCCGTCCGAGACGGCGTAGGACTGCCAGCCGTCGAAGCCGACCACCACGTCGCCCGGCGCGTAGCGCGGGTTGTTGGAGGCCACGACTTCGCTGACCGTCCCGCCCACCATCGGCTCTCCGACGTTGGCCGGCGCGGCATACGACTTGGCAGTGCTCATGCGCGCGCGCATGTACGGATCGACCGAGAGCCACAAGGTCTTCCGCAACACGCCCCCCTCCCCCACTTCCGGCAACGGGCTCTCCACGATCTCGAAGTTGTCTTCCGTGGGCTCGCCCTCGGGGCGGGATTTCAGTAGCACCTGGATGTTCTTCAATGTCGTTATCTCCTTGAATCCTTCACCACAGAGGCACAGAGACACAGAGAACAACAAGAATTGGGATCTTTCTCTGTGCCTCTGCGCCTCTGTGGTGAACGTTCCCCCTCATTTCAAACGAATGACGCGCGCCGCGAGAGCGGGAAAGAATCGTTGGAGGGCGATGGCGTGGATCTCCTTGCCGCCCACGCGCACTTCGCGTTTGTTCTTGGACACGCCGTCGATGATGCGCGGCGCGGCCTCCTCGGGGAGCATGGCGTTCTTGTGCGTGTCGTCGAGCTGACCGTACTTCGAGCCGTCGCCGCGCAAGGCGTTCTCCGAGACCTTCGTGCGGATGTAGCCGGGACAGACGATGGTCACGCGGATGCCGTCCTTCGCGTTCTCGGCACGCAACGCGTCGAAGAAACCATGCAGGGCGTGCTTGGACGCGGAGTACGCCGAGCGCGTGGGAATGCCCACATAGCCGATGACGCTGCTGATGGGCACGAAGTGTCCCGACCCCCGCGCCAGCATCGAAGGCAGGACCGCCTTGGTCAACGCCACCGTACCGAAGTAGTTGACCTCCATGATGGCGCGATCGGTGGCCAGGTCCGTCCCCGCCACCAGCGAGCGCTGGCTCACACCGCCGCTGTGCACGACCACGTCGACCTCCGGCACCGTCGCCGCCGCCACGACGATCGCGGCGGTGTCGCTCAGATCCAGCGGCAGCACGCGATGACGCTCCGGATTCACGCACGCGGCGCGGACGCGCTCGAGCTCCTGCGCATTGCGCGCGGAAAGGATGACCGTCGCTCCCTCGCGACTCCACGCCACGGCCAACGCCTCCCCGATCCCCGAGGAGGCGCCGGTGATCCAGACGGTTTTGTTTGCGTATCGCATCGTGTGGGGACTGCCATTCACCACAGAGCCACAGAGGTCACGGAGAGCTCTCCGTGTGCTCTGTGCCTCTGTGGTGAAAAGGTTTTCCTATTGCAGATTCTCGAACACCGTGGCCGCGCCCTGTCCGCCGCCGACACACATCGTCACCATGCCGTAGCGGGAACCGCGGCGGCGCATTTCGCCGAGGAGTTGGACGGTGAGCTTGGCACCGGAGGCGCCGAGGGGGTGGCCGAGGGCCACGGCGCCGCCGTTGACGTTGACGCGCTCTTCGTCCATGCCCAACTCGCGCATGACCGCCAGCGCCTGACAGGCGAAGGCTTCGTTCAGCTCGATGAGATCGATGTCTTTCAGCTCCAGTCCGGCCAGCCGCAACGCCTTCGGCACGGCCACGATCGGACCCATGCCCATGATCTCCGGCGGCACGCCGCCCACGGCGTACGAGATCAGGCGGGCCAGCGGTTTGAGGCCCAGCTCCTCGGCGCGTTTGCGCGACATGACGATCACCGCGGCGGCGCCGTCCGAGGTCTGGCTGGAGTTGCCGGCCGTGACCACGCCCTTCACATGGAAGACTGGCTTGAGCTTGGCCAACGCTTCCTGGGTCGTGTCGGCGCGCGGGCCTTCGTCCTTGTCGAACGTGAAGCGCTTCGTCCCGTCCGCCTCCACGATCTCCACGTCCAGCGGCACGATGCCGTCGTCGGTGAAGCGTCCCGCCTCCTGCGCGGCCAGCGCCTTCTGGTGACTGCGGAACGCGAACGCGTCCGCCTCTTCGCGCGAGATGCCGTACTTGCGGGCCACGTTCTCGGCGGTGAGGCCCATGCTCAGGTAGACGTTCGGGTGCTCGTCGATGAGCGTGGGATTGGGACGGAAGCGGTTGTTGCCGCGGACCATGCTCATCGACTCCGTGCCGCCGGCCAGGATCTGTTCGGCCATGCCGGCCATGATCCGCTCGGCCGCGTTGGCGATGGTCTGCGAGCCGGAGGAGCAGAAGCGATTGACGGTGACGGCGGGGACGCTGTCGGGCAACCCGGCCCGCAGCGAGGCGATGCGGGCCACGTTCGTCCCCGACTCTCCCTCGGGCGTCGCACAGCCGATGATCACGTCTTCGATCATGGCCGGATCGAGCTGCGGCGTCTTTGCCAGCAGGGCCCGGATCACTTCCGCGACCATGTCGTCGGGACGGGTGGTGCGCAGCGATCCGCGCGGAGCCTTGCCGACCGCGGTGCGCAGTCCGGCGACGATGACGGCTTCATTCATGAGAGCTCTCCTGTGGTGTCGCGAAAGAGGATGCACGTGACCGTGCCGTGTGCGAAGAGTTTTCCGTTGGCATCGACGATCCGCCCCTCGGCCGTGGCCGTGCGGCTCCCTGCATGGACGACCGTGCCGATGCAGGTGAGGACCCCGGCGCTCCGGTGAACGGCGCGGATGAAATTGATCTTCATCTCCAGGGTCGTATAGATCTTGCCGGCCGGCTGGAGGGTGTTGACCGCGCAACTGAGCGCGGTGTCGAGGAGGGTGGCCGCGAACCCACCATGGGCGATGCCCAGTCCGTTCTCGTGCTCGGGCCGCATCTCCGCCGTGATCACGACGCGCCCCTCCGCGACCTCGGTCATGCGCATGCCCAGCAGCCGCACCATGGGCGCACCTTCCACCTCGCCACTGGCCACGCGGCGCATGTAGTCGAGGCCGGACATTGTGTTTCGTGTGTTGGTCAT
>JBDTOZ010000235.1:0-27892 GCA_039932995.1 Acidobacteriota bacterium
GCTTGCGGCTATGCGTCCGTCGAGGATCCGGCGAAGCTCATCGTCAACCTGCTCCGCGACGAAGTGCGATGCCTCACCTTCGCCGACCCCACTCCGCCGTTGTCGAGCGTGACCTCCGTCGACTTGAGGTTTCCCTATCAGCCACGATTTGGCGGCGCGGGACCGATGACCGTGCATCTCTGGGGCGGACCGGCCTGGTTCGCCTCGGCCGACTCGTTGATCGGCACGTTTCTACGGACCGACGTGTTTCCCATCTTCAGTTGCACCCCGCCCTACTACCCTCTTCCGGAGGAGAGGTTGATCGGGGCCGATCACCCTGATGGCATCGCCGGCTACGTCTACGGAGGGAACAACGCGCTCGTGTTCGAGAACACGTTGGACCTCGAGTTCCTGGACATCACCGTCCACTACCGCCCGCCCCCGAGCATCGACTTCGATCTCACGGCGACAACCGATGAAAAGCAGAAGCGGGTGCTCATCAAGCGGTGGCGGGATGAGAATCCCTACTTTTCGGATGCGCAGGAGAGCCTTCCCCTGAGCGGTCCGGGGCGAGATGGAAGAATTCGCATCGCCGGGAGGGTGACGGATCAGAATGGGCCGATGGCGCAGCAGACGGTCTACCTCCGCCTCGTCGATCCTCCCGACGTGGCGTTGTACGTACCCGCGGCCTCGCGCCTGCGCGGGGACAACGACGACGGTCCGGGCGCGCTCGACCAGACCACCGTGACCACCGACGGCAGCGGAAGGTTCGCCACGGTCCTGAACGTGACGGGACGAGCAGCCGGCGACAACTACCAGATCGAAGCCACGACCCTTCCCGGCTTCGCCTTCAGGCAGCAGTGCGATGCCACGAACAACTGCTACAAGAGCGGCGTCCTCACGGCCTGGAAGAGGATGTACGTCGAAAAGCGACGCATGCTTCGGAACGGCATGTTCATCGCGCAAGGGGCCAACGCCGGCGCGACGTCGATCGTCGTCCGCGGCAATCGCTACGGAGGGAACCGGCCTCACGACCGGCTCAGTCGCGGGGATCAGATCGTCCTGGTGCATGCACCCGATCTCGACCGATCAAACCTCGCCGCAGGCTGGTACATGGAGTCCCACACGATCCTGGACGTGACCCAGGGGAGCGGTTCCAACGAGTACATCGTGGAGCTGGGAACCCGCCTCAAGGGCGGCAACGTGAACCGGGAAGCGTTACTTCACGATTACGGGCCTGATTCCCAAATACCGCTCGTCGGTGATGCAATTACGGGAGTTTCAGGAGCGTCGGTTACTTCGGCAGATGTCTTCGACGCCAGCAATGATCTGGTGAGTGGCAGTCTGTTTGCGGGCGCTTTCACGGAGTATGTCTTTCTACCGGACTCAACGACGCCCGGCGCGAATGTTCCCATGCCGCATGTGCGGTCAGATGACGAGGAGCTCTTGCAACAACTTGCCGACAAGTGGAGCAGCATTGTGAAGCGGAGCGGCGGCGCCCGTCTCGCCGCATCGAATCATCAGCTACTTTTGATTGGAAATTCAGGGGATCCAAACGTCACCACAAAACGGGCGGGACTGACAGTCTCGCAGGTTGTGGGCGAGACCTCCTCTTGGGTGTTCCGAGGAACCATTGAAGAGGAAGTTCGCCGACGGGGCGGATCGGCCAACGCCGACGCTTGGGCGATGAAGACCGCTGCGCACGAGATAGCTCACCAGTGGAAACCCAATGCTGTGTGGGGAGCGGGCGACCACTGTCCAGTCACTTCCACGGCCTATGACGATCCGGGCATCTATTGTCTTCTGGCAGACGCCGATCCGACCAGATCGGAGACCCAGCGGTCGAATGGGATCGCAAAATTTCACTTTCTCCAGAGTCCAACTGGTGCCCCGCACTGCGAATACCTTGAAATCCGCCGCAAGCCGGATCCGTTCACTCCGTGAAGAGCAAGGAGATCACGATGAGACAAGTTCTGGTCCTTGTATTGATGGCTCTTGAAGCCACCGTGGCGTTTGCGGAGCACGATCCGAAAACAGCTCCGATCGTGGCCACGGTGACACTTCCACATGCGCAAGTGCTCCCAGGGGTGCCATTCGACATCGAAGTGACGTTCACGAACGTCTCGGCACGGCCGGCAACGGTCGGCCTAATCGCGAACCTGGTCGTGACTACTTCCGACGGGCAGACGATTCTTCTTGAACAGGCAGATGCCAACGACCACTGGAACCTCGACCGAAATTCTAATAGCGACAGTTCGCTTCAACTGGCACCCGGAGAGTCGGTGCGAATGGTGGCTGGTTGGGACCGCGGGTCAATCCCCAACTGGTTCCATTACAGCTCCTCCTTCTCCGGCTCTGGCAATTACCAAATTGGGCTGAAACTCGAGAGAGGATTCGGCGATGATCAATACAACGATCATGTGAACTATGTAGGGGTACTGCGCACGTCCAGCGCCCATCTGGAAAGGATGATGCCCGTCGGCGAAGACGAGATTTTATGGAAAAGAATGCAACACCTGGCCGGCCAGCGATGGACCGACTCGTCATTCTCAACGACGAAAGGTGGTGTAGCGCTGGCGGATGAGATCGTTCTGTTGCATCCAACGTCGCAATACTACCCTTATGCGCTTCTCCTCCGCAGCGAGTTTAAACAGAAGGACGATATCGCCCCATTATTGGAGGCCGCCGAGCGCTTCACGAACTCCCCCGCGTATCCCTACCTGTTGAAAGCGGCCGGCGACGCTGCCCTGTATGAGGCGACGGCGGCAGAGCGTCGCGATGACGTGGCTTCAGCAGCCCGATATTACGAGCTCGTCCAGACGTATTACGACAGAGCGTTGAAGACGGACAATCAGGCGATTCGAGGTGGTGCGGGAGGTGCCGAGTTTGGTCTGCGAAGTGCCGCCCGTTTCCGCGCGAAGCACAAGGCACCCTGATATGGAATGCCTACAGCGCCCCGTACCCGGACCAGAGGGCCGCTCCGAAGAGGGCTGCGCTGAGCAGGCGTTGGTCGGGGCGGGCCGTGTAGCGTTCGGTGAGGGCGATCGCGGTCACGAAGAGCGTGGCGGGCAGGGAGTGGCCGGCCAGCGAGCAGGCCAGCATGAGGGCCCAGCAACTGGTCACGCAGGATCTGGCGATGGTTGCGCCGTAGAGCAGGCAGTCGCGGTCGGCGCGCCAGCCGCGCGGGGCCAGCGGCCGGGTGCGGTGACAGGCTACGAGAGAGAGGCGTTTGAAGCGTGTGAGCTGCCAGGCACCCGCCAGCGAGAACGCGATCGCAGGTGCGAAGGGATGAGAGATCGTGATGAAGGATGCCGCCAGCCCGGCCAGCATCCAGCAGCCCACGTAGCTGAACAGAAAGAGGGCCATGGCGCGGTGCCGGCGGCGCCAGAGACTGCGCTCGGCCGTCGTGCGCACGGGGTCCACCACCATCGGCAGCATCATGGCCAGCGTCATCACCAGCCAGCTCGTCAGCGGATGGGCGTGATGCGCGTGCGGGCGAAACATCGAGATCCACGCGCCAGCGCTGAGAACGAGCGTCCACCACTCCGGATGGCGCCAGGCCAGCCGCCGCAAGTGCGGCCGGCCGGCCATGGCGGACAGTGGGGCGACCGCGCTCACGAGAGGTAGACGCTCACGCGGCCGACCTGGAAGTTCGGAGCCGGCTCTACCGCCTCAGGGGCACCTTCGGGCTTCTCCTCCGGCTCCTGCTCCTCGGGAATGAAGGTCACACGAAGATTGCCGGGGTCGGCCTGGGTGAGCCGGACGATGTCCGTGACGTCGAAGCGATATTCGAGACCACTGCCGGAATGCTTGTCATTGTGCGTTGCTTCCGGCACGCCGAACGTCGGGAGCAAGCCGGCGTACACGTCGTTGACGTAGACGGAGTAATTCTTCGGCGTTCCGTCGCCGGTCACGTTCTCGAGCGTGACGATGATTCGTGGCGGCTCCATATCCAGGCTCACCGCCTCCGGCGCGGCCGGTCCCGTCGGCGCGGTCATCTCCACCTGAGTCGTGGCAGGAGCGCGGCCCAACTGCACCGGGTGCTCGCTCGCGCCGACCATCTCCGGAATGCGCTGCATGGCCATGGGGGCCTCCTTCGGCGCCACACCCTCGAACGCGGCGAGGGGGTCCGAAACATCCTCGTATTCATAGCCGATGGCCACTGTGTTCACCACGCCACGCACGGTTTTGGTCACGGCAGCCCCCGTCCCATCGTGAAAGGGGAAGCTGAGATTGTCGAGCCAATCCGGATCCACCGGATCGAGATGCCGGGCATCACGCTGACGCCAGACTTCCCAGAGCCGGTCGATGTTGCAGTGGTGCAGCCAGAAGAGCGGATCGAGACCGGCGGTATCGAAGGCTCCCATGAACCCGCCGACGGCGCCGTGCATGGATCCGTGGGGTGTCTGCTCGACCACGCCGGGCGTGCCGCCGCGGTGGTTGTTGAACTTCACTTTCACTCCACCGAAGCCGGCCCGTCCGCCCGGAGGATCGGCCTGGTAGCGCGGCTCTTCGAGGCAGACCAGATCGATGGCACCCACGCTACCGACGTTGCCTCCCCCATTTCCGGAGGTTCGTTCCTCGATGCGAAGAGGGTTCGGGGAGCCATCCGGCAACTGGCGCTCCCGAAATGCGGGTGCCAGACGGCGGGCGTCCGCGTTGCTGGTGTCGCTGTAGTTCCAGTATGGCAGCGACCAGTCCGCCGGTCCGCCCAGGGCGACGACGGTCTCGGCCACGACCTCTTCGAAGTACAACAGATACCACCGATGCCAGGGAAGGAAGAACCAGCAGTGATGCTGGCACTGGTCCCAGTAGATGTCCTTGTCGGCGGGCTGCTCGGCGGGAGAGCCGTCGCCATTGAACTCGTGAATGGCCGCCTGATAACGCCAGCTTCGCGGGTCATCGAGCGGGCGGGTCTGCATCTCCCGAACGGCTTTGGCGTACCACAGCAGGGTCTCTTCCCAAACGTCGACCTTCGACAGACTCCACACATCTCTCCGCGTCCGCGTCATGGAACTCTCCTCGAACGTAGGAGTGACCGCGTGCGGCGATTCCCTACCCGGAGTGGTCTCAACATGTGCGGGCCAGTGCCTACCGCGGGCAGGATGCCGGTTCCCTCACCTCCGGTAAGGGGCCGCGGGCATCCTGCCCGCGGTTCTGTGGAGCGGTGGACTTTAGTCCACCGAAGCGGTGGACTTTAGTCCACCGAGGCTCTCGCGAGGACGTCCCTCTGCCGTCGCGGCGGCGGCCCGGAACGAGGCTCTCCCGGCGCGGTCGTTCCGAGAGCCTCACCCAGCTTCGGCACCCGCGTCGCGAGTGCCCGGTGGACTAAAGTCCACCGCTCCACCAGACGAGAGTCCACCGCGGGCAGGATGCCCGGTGCCCCCTTTCTTCGGGGCACGTGAGACATGCCGCCTAGAGAATGTTGATGGGGTCGACGTCGATGGCCACGTCCACCCCCTTCCACTTGCGGGGCAGCAGCACCGTTTCGACGGCGCGACGGAGATGGGTGCGATGCGGGGAACGGAGCAGGATCTGGAAGCGCCAGACCCCTTTGATCCGCGCGATCGGCGCGGCGGCCGGCCCCTGGATCCTCGTTCCCGCGACGGGCTCCAGCGCCGCCTCCAGCAGTCGCCCGCATTCCGATGAAGCGCGATCGACCTCGGTGAGGTTCTCGCCGCGGAAAAGCAGCGCGATCATCGACGTGACCGGCGGGTAGTGAAATGTCCGCCGGAACTCGATCTCCGCGGCGTAGAAGGACTCGTAGTCGTGGCGAAGCGCATGCTGGATGGCGTAATGCGTCGGAAAGGCGGTCTGGATCATCACCTTTCCCCGCAGCTCGCCCCGGCCGGCCCGGCCGGCCACCTGCGTGAGGAGGTAGAAGGTCTTCTCCGCGGCGCGGAAATCGGGATAGCCGAGGATCGAGTCGGCATTGAGCACGCCGGTGAGGGTGACGTTGGGGAAGTGATGGCCCTTGCTCAGCATCTGCGTTCCGATGAGCGCGCGTGACTCGCCGCGGCGGAACCGTTCCAGGATCTGCACCAGCGAGCCCTTGCGCCGCGTGGAGTCGCGATCGAGCACCTCCACCGCCACGTCGGGAAACTCGCGGTGGAATCGCTCTTCCACCTTCTCGGTGCCGAAGCCGATGGGCTGCAGCACCTCGCCACTGCACAACGGGCACTTTGCCGGGATGGGCTTGCGTGCGCCGCAGTAGTGGCAGATGAGCTGTCCTTCCCGGCGGTGCACGGTCAGGGTCACCGAACAATCGCGGCAGCGAAAGTCGTGGCCGCACTCGCGGCAGAGCAGGTAGGGCGAATAGCCGCGACGGTTGATGAGGATGATGGCCTGCTCGCCGGCGTCGAAGGTCTCGCGGAGAGCCGCGCGCAGGGTCTGGCTGAGGATCACGAAGCCGCGGTCTTCCTTCTCCCCGGTCTCTTTGCGAAGGTCGATGGTCTCGACGGCGGGGAGCGGCCGCTCCTCGACGCGGCTGGCCATGCGCAGCAACGTGTATTTGCCGCGGGTCACGTTCTCGCGCGACTCGAGGGAAGGGGTGGCCGAGCCGAGGATGACCGGGATCTTGCGGAACTGCGCGCGCACGACGGCCAGGTCGCGGGCGTTGTAACGCGGCGTCTCTTCCTGCTTGTACGCGCCGTCGCCTTCCTCGTCGACGACGATGAGGCCCAGTCGCTGGAACGGAGTGAACAGCGCGGAGCGCGGCCCGATGGCCACGTCCACTTCTCCCCTGCGCGCGCGCCACCACTGGTCATAACGCTCGCTCGCGGAGAGGTTGCTGTGCAGGATGGCGATGCGCTCGCCGAAGCGCTCTTTCAAGCGGGAGGCGAAGACGGGCGTGAGCGAGATCTCCGGCACGAGCAGCACCGCCTGCTCTCCCCGCTTCACGACGGCGCGCATCAACTCGATGTACACCTCGGTTTTTCCGCTGCCCGTCACCCCTTCGAGGAGAAACGGCGCGAACGTGCCGAGCGTGGCCTGCACGGCCGCGATGGCCGCGCGTTGTTCCGCCGAGTAGTGGATCTCCGGCGTAGGCACTCCTTCCAGCCCGGCCAGAAAGGCGTCGAGTGTGTGTCTTCGCGGCCGGCGCTCGATGCGCACGATGCTTTTCTTGGCCAGGGCCGAGAGCACCGAGGCGCTGACGCCGGCCAGCTCGATGGCGCGTACCGACAACTCTCCGCCGCGCGCCTGCAGTAGATTCACCGCCGCCAGTTGCTTGGGCGTGAGGCCGCCGGGATCGCTCTCCAGGACGACGAAGCGGTCGAAGCGCACGCCTTCGTTGTCGCGGAGCCGTTCCTGCAGCGCCAGGATGCCGGCGTCACGGAGGCGCGCCACTGCCGAGCGGCTGATCTTCAGCTCCTCGAAGATCGTGGCCACCGGAAGCGCCCGCTTGCGCAACTCGTCGAGGAGCACGAGGTCCGTGTCCAATATCTGCTTCGCGGCCCGGGCCCGGGCGATCATCCCGTCGTCCGCCGTGAGCACGGCCTGGCGTTTCCCGCGCGCGGCCATGTTGGCGGGCAGGGCCACCTTGAGCATCTCTCCCAGCGGGGCGATGTAGTACTCGGCCGCCCAGCGACAGAGATCGATGATCTCGGGAATGAGGGCCGGCTCCTCCTCATCGAGCACCGCGCGGATCGGCTTCATCTTCGCGACGTCGACCGGGGCCTCGTCCAGCAGCGCCACCACGAACCCGGTGGTCAGGCGCGGTCCCAGCGGCACTTCGACGCGCGATCCCAGACGGACGCCGTCTTTCAACGCGTCGGGCACTCGGTAAGTGAGCGTCTGGTGCAATGCCAGAGGCACTGCGATTTCGGCGTAGTCGGAGAGGCCTGGCATCTTGTTGCTGGTTGCGGGTTGCTGGTGGTCTGGGGTGTTTCGCCTGGCGGACGTCGGGCTTGGATCCGCGGTCGTCACTCGCGGACCAACGCCCGTGAGTGTGCATTCTGTCCCGCGCCGCGGGCGTGCGAACGGTCGCCCGGGCCGAACACCGCAGGCCACCAGCAACCCGCACCCGGCAACTCACGAAGTGACGAGCGAGAGCGACTCACGGAGTGAGGCCCAGTTCCGCCATCACCTTCTTCATGTCGGTCCACACGTCCTTTTTCGCCGAAGGGGTCCGCAGCAGATAGGCAGGATGGTAGGTGGGCATGAGCTTGATGCCTTCGTAGTCGAGCCAATGGCCGCGGACGGAAGAGATGGCGTAGGACTTTTCGGTGAGGCTCTGCAGGCCGAAACGACCCAGGGTGACGATCACTTTCGGTTGAATCATCTCCACCTGGCGGCGGATGAAGGGGCGGCACTGATCGAGCTCGTCGGGCTCGGGATTGCGGTTCTCCGGGGGCCGGCACTTGATGACGTTGGCGATGTAGACCTGCTCGCGGGAGAGGTGCATGGCCTTGATGATGTCGGTGAGTAGCTGCCCCGCGCGGCCGACGAAGGGCTCGGCCTGGAGATCCTCATCGCGTCCGGGCGCCTCGCCGATGAACATGAGGTCCGCGTTCGGATCGCCGACGCCGAAGACGACGTTGGTGCGCGAGGCCGACAACCGGCATCGCGTGCAGTCGTGCGCTTCCGCGGCCAGGGCATCCCATTCCGGGTTGGCGGTGGCCGGCGGGAGGGCGGCGAAATCCGTCGTCGAGTCGTCGAGCGACCGAGTCGTCGAGGGGCTCACATCCTGGGCTTCGTTCCCTGGAAGACTCGAAGACGCGGAGACTCGCCGATTCAAATCCAGGTGCGTGAATCCGAAGTCGCGCAGCAGCGCGAGGTCGGCGAGTACCTCGTCAGTCATCCCGGGATTATCCTCTATACTCCTCGCGTCCAACCATCCCCAGACTGAGGAGTCGACCATGAAAACAATCACGAAGGTGTCGTGTGTCCTGATGTTGCTCTGCGCATTTTCAACCCCACTGTTTGCGAAGAAGGCAACGGTGAAAGTGATCAATCAGAGCAAGTGGGAGATCCACCATCTCTTCCTCTCCCCCACCTCCGAAGGTCACTGGGGACCGGATCAGCTCGGCGAGACCGTTCTGGCCAAAGGGGAGAATCTGACTCTGACCAACATCCCCTGCGACACGTACGACGTGAAGGTCATCGACGAAGACGGAGACGAGTGCATCATCGAGGCCGCCGAGCTCTGCGCGGACAGCTCCTACTGGAAGATCACCGACGCTGAGCTCCTGGAGTGCGAAGGCTACGAATGAGTTAGTTGCTGGTTGCTGGTTGCTGGTTGTCTGCGGTTTTTCGTCGTCGCAGGCTTTGCCAGCAGCCGGCAGCCGCATCCATCGCTCTCGTCGTCGTGGCCCTCTCACGGAAAACCGCGAGCAACCAGCAACCAGGAACCAGGAACTACCGCGCGGCCACGACCAGGTCCAACAGCCGGTTCGCGATGGCGCCCTTGTCCGCTTTGGGGATGCGGGTCACCTGACCGTTCCGGGCGATCACCAGCACTTCGTTCTGATCCGAGTCGAAGCCGATGCTGATGTCGGCGACGTCGTTGGCCACGATGAGATCGGCGCCTTTGCGCTGCAGTTTCTCACGCGCGTTCTTTTCCACGGCGTCGGTCTCGGCGGCGAAGGCCACGACGAAAGGGCGGCGGGGCAGGCGGGACACGTCGGCCAGGATGTCCGGGTTCTTGCGCAGGGTCAGAACCAGCTCCTCGCTGTCGTCGCTCTTCTTGATCTTGCGCTCCGCCACGGTCACAGGCGCGAAGTCCGCCACGGCCGCGGCCTTGATGAGAATCTGGTGATCCGGCGCCGCCGCGAGCACGGCGGCATGCATCTCGCGGGCGGTGTTCACGCGCGTCACCGTCACGCCTGCCGGAACGATCAGCGCGGTCGGTCCGGTGATCAGCGTCACCTCGGCGCCGCGACGGCGGGCGGCGTCGGCGATGGCATATCCCATCTTTCCCGAGGAGCGGTTGGAAAGGTACCTCACCGGGTCGAGCGGTTCCCGCGTCGGTCCGGCGGTGACGAGCACACGCTGGCCTGCCAGGTCGCGGGCCGTGAATCGGTTGCGGACGAAGTCGACCAGCTCGGGGACATCCGGCATCTTCCCGGCCCCCTCCTCGCCGCAGGCCAGCAGACCGTTCACCGGCTCGAGAATGCCCACTCCGCGCGCCCGGAGCGTGGCGATGTTTTGCTGCACCGTGGGATGGGCGAGCATGAAGGTGTTCATGGCCGGCGCCACCAGCACTTCGGCGCGATGGGCGAGAGCGTACGTGGTGAGGGCGTCGTCGGCGATCCCCGCGGCCAGCTTGGCAATCACGTTGGCGGTGGCGGGAGCGATGAGGAGCAACTCGGCCCACCGCGCCAGCTCGATGTGATCGATGCCTCCCCGTTCCGAATCGCCCCACTGCTCGACGATGACTCCGTGCTTGGAGACGGCGGCCAGGGACAGCGGGGAGACGAAGCGGGCCGCGTTCGGGGTGAGAATCACCCGAACGACGGCACCCGCGTCCTGGAGCCGGCGGACCAGCTCAGGCGCTTTGTAGGCCGCGATGCCGCCAGAGACGCCCAGGACGATGTTCATGGATGGAGCCGGCAGTTTATCCTCAGGCGGACTGCCTGAGGATCTTTTGGCGATCCGGCGATCGAGCCGCCGAAGGATGAACTGCGCGGCGGTCGAGCTACTCGGTGGTATCCAGCGCGGTGGTCTCTTCGACCGGCGCGGTGAGCTGCCACTTCACGGCGTTGCGCTGCACCTCTTCCATGGCGATGCGGGTCGGCTTGAAGTGCTTCGGCTTCATCTTCGGCTGCGCTCCCTGGATCAACTGCTCCGCGCGCTTCGAGACCAGCAGCACATAGCGGAACTTGCTGTCGATCCCTTCAGGCATTCCTTCCATTGCGATCCTCCTCTTTGAGTCGCTCGGCCATCACGGCGATGGCCTCGAGCGCAGTCTTGGTCTGCAGCTTTCTGGCGATGATCGCGGCCTTGAGACACTCGGTCGCGACCTCCAGATTGTCGTTGATGATGATGTAGTCGTAGAAGCCCTTGCCTTCGTCGATTTCGCCGATGGCTTTGCGCAGCCGGAGGTGGATCTCGTCCTCGGTGTTGAGGCCCCGGTCCCGCAGCCGGACTTTCAGTGTTTCCAGCGACGGGGGGAAGATGAACACGCTCAGCGAGCGCGGCTTCAGTTCCGGGTCGCCGTCGATCTGTTTCGCACCCTGGTAATCGATGTCCAGGATCACGTCCTGGCCTTTTCGCAGCCGTTCCACGACCTCGGCGCGAGAGGTTCCGTACCGATGGGCATGAACGTGAGCCCATTCGAGAAATTCCCCTCGCTGCACCATGAGGTCGAACTCCCCGTCGGCGGCGAAGTGATAGCTCTGTCCGGGGATCTCGCCGGTGCGGGCCCGGCGGGTGGTATGCGAGACCGAGAAGTACAGCTCGATGCCCACCTTCTGGAGCTGGTTGCGCACGCCCTGGATGAGCGTGGTCTTCCCGGCGCCGGACGGGCCCGAGACGATGAACAGTGTCCCGTCCGAGTGGAAATTACTCGACATTCTGTACCTGCTCGCGGATCCGCTCGAGCTCCGTTTTCAATTCTACGACAAGGGTCCGGATCGCCGCCGAGCGCGACTTCGAGCCCATCGTATTGATCTCGCGCAGCATCTCCTGCGACAGAAAGTCGAGCTTCTTGCCCGCCGCTTCTCGTCCGGCGATGGCCTTCTCGGTCTGCTCGACATGGTGCGCGAGACGCGTCAGCTCCTCCGCGATGTCCCCTTTCTCGACCATCACCACCACTTCCTGGGCGATGCGCTCGGGGGCCACCTCCACTCCGGCCATGGCCGCGATCTCCTGGACCCGCAACTGGTAGCTGGCCAGCAGCTCGGCCCGTACCCCGTCGCGATGCCGCGAGAGCTCGGCCGTGAGCTCCCGGATGCGGGTCGTGCGTGCCAGGACATCATCGCGCAACGACTCTCCTTCCCGATCGCGCATGATCGTCATCTGGGCAAAGGCTTCGCGGACGATGCGCACGAGGGTCTCGCGCTCGTCGTCGGTGATCTCGGATTCCACCGCCTCGACCTGGAGAAAATCGGGGACGCGCATCAAATCGCTGCCGGTGAGGGTCGCGCCCAACCCGAGCTCCTCGGCGATGGAGCGCAGTTGAGGAATGACCGTGTTCGCAATCTGCGTGTTGATGCGCACGTTGTACTCGGGCTGTTGGGTTCGCTGGATGCGGATGGAGACGTCCAGCTTGCCGCGCGAGAACACCTCCGCGGCGATGGCCCGCAGCGGCGCTTCCATGTCCCACATGTACTCGGGCAGGCGCACCGTCGCCTCGAGGAAGCGATGGTTCACGCTCTTGCTGGTCACCGTGGCGAAGTAACGGGCGGAGAGCGCACCGGCGGCGCGCCCGAATCCGGTCATGGAGTGAATCATCGTGTGCGGGCCTCCCCGGCCCAGAGTGCGTCGAAATCACGTTCCGCCTCGTCGGCGAGATCGTTCATGGAGGTCTCGATGGTCAGACGCCACTCCTCGACCTCCCCGTCCCGGGGCACGAAGAGCGGTTCACCGTAGAGAAAGATGGCCTTGCTGAAGGGAATCGGAAAGATCTGCTGGTCCCAGGAGCGCAGCCGCTTCTTCCTCCTGGCGGTGAAGTAGAACGGCACGATCGGCAGACCGGTGACCTGCGCAATGTACACGACCCCGTCCTTCACGACACGCCTGGGCCCCTTGGGACCGTCCGGAGTGAGGGCGATGTTCTTCCCCTTGCGCACGTCACGCAGGACCTCGCGCAAGGCCACCTCGCCGCCGCGTGTCGAGGAGCCGCGAGCCGTTTCCGCGCCGTAGAGTTGGAGGACCCTGGCCACGATCTCCCCATCCTTCGACCGCGAGATGATGGCCGTGGTCGGCCTCCGCCAGAGCGAGTGCAGAGACTGCAGAATGCACTCGTGCCAGAAGGCAAGGATGTAGCGGGGTGACTCCTCGATGTTGCGCGCACGTACCTGCCGCACGCGAAGCGTGAGGTTGAGGGTACGCATGAACAGATAGCCGAGGAAAGCGATCATGGGTTGGCGGTGGGTGTTGGCCGGGTGACTGGAGGTCGCGCTTCGCGAATCAACCGTCAACCGCAACCTCATCATCCACGAATTGCAGATCGTACAGCTTGCGATACACCCCGCGGCGCTCCAGGAGGGCCTCGTGCGTTCCCGCCTCGACAATGCGGCCCTTGTCGAGCACGACGATCTTGTGTGCGCTACGAATCGTAGAGAGGCGGTGCGCGATGACCAGCGTGGTCCGGCCACGCATCAGATTGTTCAGGGCCTGCTGGACCAGGCGTTCGGACTCCGTGTCGAGAGCGGAGGTGGCCTCGTCGAGGACCAGGATGGGCGGATCCTTGAACAGGGCCCGGGCGATGGCCAGCCGCTGCCGCTGTCCTCCGGAGAGAAGCACTCCCGCCTCCCCCACCGTCGTGTCGTACCCGCGCGGCAGGGCGGTGATGAACTCGTGCGCATTCGCGGCTCGCGCGGCGGCGATGACTTCGTCTTCGTGCACGTCCGCGCGGCCATAGGCGATGTTGTTTCGGACGGTGTCGTTGAAGAGGATCACTTCCTGCGTGACGAACCCCATCAGCCCTCGCAACGAAGGCAGCGTGGCGTCGCGCACGTCCACGCCGTCGATGGTGATAGCCCCAGAGCTCACGTCGTAGAAGCGCGGCAGCAGGTTCACGAACGTCGACTTGCCCGCGCCGCTGCCGCCGACCAGAGCGACGATCTCTCCCGGCGCGATGGCCAGGTCGACGTCCCGCAACACGGGCGCATCGCCGTAGGTGAAGGTCACATGGTCATAACGCAGACCGCTGCCGACGCTCGTCAGGGAGACGGCTGTGGGCTTCTCCACGACGTCGTTTTCCACGTCCAGCATGTGGAAGACGCGCTCGGCCGCGGCCAGCGCCGTATTGAGCGAGAGGTTGACCTTGTTCAGTTTCTTGACCGGCGCGTACATGAGTCCCAGCGCGGTGAGGAAGCTGATGAATTCGCCGGTGGTCAGCGCGCCCGAGGAGATCCGCCGTTGCGCGTACCCGAAGAGGAGGACCATGCAGGCGCCGGCCAGGAGCTCCATCACCGGCGAAGTCATGGCCTGCGTGCGTTGCGCACTGAGGGTCCAGCGCAGGTGTTTGCGCGTGGCCTCGCGGAAGCGCCCGATCTCGAAGCGCTCCATGGTGAAGGCCTTGACGATGCGCACGCCGCGGATGGTCTCTTCGAGGATGGTGGCGATCTCGGCCATCCGCTCCTGCGAATGGTGCGTGGTGCGACGGAGCCGCTTGCCGAACTGCACGACCGGGATGACGATGAGCGGCGCGCCTACGAAGCTCACCAGCGCCATCAGTGGATTGAGATAGAAGACGTAGCCGATGAGCAGGACCAGCGTCACCGATTCCTGCAGCAGGTCGCCCATGCGCGTGGAGACCGCGGCCTGAATGGCATCGGCGTCGGAGACGACCCGACTGACCATCTCCCCGGTCGACCGTTCGGTGAAGAAGCGGTGGCTCTGATGGATCATCCGCTCGTAGAGCTGATTCCGCAGATCGCGCACGGTCGACAAGCCGACCTTCTGAAAGGCGTACTCCGAAAAGAACGACGTCGCCGCGCGAACGGCGAAGACGATCAGGATCAGCGTCAGGACGCGGCGGGCCTTCTGCGACGGATCGCCGCTCCACCAGTGCTCGAAGCGCTGCTTGGCCTGGCCCAGGGAAGGAAGGTGCGCATCGAGCTGGCGTTGCACGAATTGTTCGCGAGGGTTGGTCCGGGGGGCGACCTGGCGGTGGACTCCGGGTGGCGCGAGCACGACGTCGAACAAGGGCTGCACGAGGGCGGCCAGCGTGGCCTGGGTGAGGGCAAAGACGATCATCGAGCCGAAGGCCACCAGAGCCCAGGCCCGGTACGTCCGGAGGTATCGATAGAGTCGTCGGAGGGCAGCCATTCGTCAGTTTGGGGAGAGTTTATCCCGCGCCTCGACGCAGGATCTCGGGTGATACCGGCATGAGGAACCCAACGTCGCGGCGGGATGGAGCTACGTGCCCATCATCATCCTATAGATTTCGAGCGCGGCCCTGCGGCTGGCCCCGGGGGCTCCCAGTTTTTCACGGATGGCGGCGAGCTCTCCGCGCAGTCTCGGCGCGGTTTCCGGTGCGACCAGTTTCCGCACCTCGGCGGCGATGCGAGGTCCGTTCACGTCCTCCTGGACCAGTTCCGGGACCACTTCCTTCTCCGCGATGATGTTCACGAGGCTGAAGTGTGGCAACCGCACCAGGCGTCGCCCCAGCGCGTACGTGGCCCGGCTCAGGCGATACATCACCACCACCGGCGTGCCCAGGACCGCGGACTCCAGCGTGGCCGTTCCGGACGAAGAGAGCGAGACGTCGGCGGCGGCGACCGCCTCCCCTCCGTCGTGCGCGAGGATCGGGACGTCGATGCCACTGGCCGTGACGATCGAGTCGAGCAACTCGCGGCGGATCGTCGGAGCCTGGATGATCGAGGCCTCGACCTGCCGCTCCGCGCGGAGGATGCGCACGGCGTCGAGCATCGGCGGGAGCAGGGAGCGGACTTCCATGCGCCGCGATCCGGGAAGGAGGGCGATGCGCAGGACAGCCGGGTCGGACGGTGGCTTGCGGATGTGCGCGAGCTGTTCGACGAGCGGATGGCCGACGTACGTCACCGGCACGGAGTGCCTTCGATAGAACTCTTCCTCGAATGGAAAGATCACGATCATCCGATCGACGTACTTTTCGACCTGCCGCACTCTCCCCTTCCGCCACGCCCAGAGCTGGGGCGAGATGTAGTAGACGACTGGGATGCCCATCTTCTTGCAGCGACGGGCAACGCGGAGATTGAATTCAGGGTAGTCGACGAGGAAGACCACATCCGGTTTCTCCACCCGGATGCGCTCGATGAGCTCGTTGTAGACGCGCCGGAACATCGGCAGGTGGCGGAGGACGTTGAACAATCCGACGATGCCCATCTCCCGCGCGTGATGGAGCACCGTCATCCCTTCCCGCGCCAGGAGGTCTCCCCCGATTCCGAAGAGCTCCAACGCAGGATCGAGCGTCTTCAACTCGCGCACGACCTCGGACGCGTGCAGGTCGCCGGAGGCCTCGCCGGCCACGACCGCCATCTTCACCGTCCACGCCTCCGGCCGCCAGGAGCATGAGAGCCCTCCTCGCCGAAGCGGCGTCGTGGCTCGAGCCCATGCCCATTGCCGATGGCCGGCTGCCACCTCATCGCGCCCACCCGTACATCGCCCAACCGATGGCGATGGCGCCGAGAAAGAGAGAGCAGAAGATGATCAGGAACATCCGCACACGTTCGCGCCGCTCGTCACGCCAGAGAAGGGCAAAGAACGCTGCCGTGCAGGCGGCGTACAGAAACATGAGCGCGAGGTGACTTTTCATGCAGGGGGCTCACCAGGTTCGTCGAACGGACGTGCAGGTTCCGTGGCCGGGATCTCGGCATCACGGGAGGCGGAGCTCTCCTTCTCCTGCGCATCGACGGGCTCGGTGGCGAGCGCGCCGTTCGCAAGGTCCCAGCAGTCCAGGATCAGGAGCAGGTTCATGAGTCCCGCGGTGAGCGTGAACGTCCGGCCGTATTCGTAGGTTGCGGACCAGATGCTTCCTCCCGACCCGAAAAACAGGCCGGCGAAGTAGAGCAGGCCGGAGCCCATGCTGGCCAATGCGGCCAGGCGAGGAAGGATCTGGCCTCCGCTCCCGGCCACGGTGTAGAGAGTGCCGTCGATGGAAAGGCCTGTCGCGAACATGGTGCCGACGATGAGAAAAAACGCCAGAGCTCTGGCGCGTCGCCCCAGGTAAAAGTGGCCCGCGCCGGGCGCGAGGACCGCCAAAGCCATGGCCACCAGGGCCCGCCTCTTCATGCGTCCAGCGCTTCTCCGCGGATCTCGCGGAAATGGGGCGCGAGGTTGTCGTAGGTGACCTCGAGCTCTTCCGGAACCAGCCGCGTCTGCGCGGTGACGGTCATGAAGTTCACGTCGCCACTCCAGCGAGGAACGACGTGCAGGTGATAGTGATCGGCCACTCCCGCTCCTGCGATCTGTCCGAAGTTCATCCCCACGTTGAAGCCATCCGGGCGGTAGACGTCGGAGAGGATGCGCTGCGCTTCGGCGGTGAGCCGGATGAGTGCGCGCAGCGAACGGTCCGCGGACTCGAACAATCGCGCCTCGTGGGCCACGGGCGCAACCATCAGGTGGCCGTTCGTGTAGGGATAGCGGTTCAACATCACCAGGGCCGAGTCGTTGCGGAACAACGTGAGCGTGGAGCGGGGCTCGCCGGGACCTGCGGCAATGCAGAAGATGCAGCCCTGCGGCTGATCGCCTTTGGGGGAAGTCAAGTAGGGGTATCTCCAGGGAGTGAAGAGTGTGTCCAAGGCCGCTATTCGCCCGAAGCCGCCGCGTTCTCCGGCTCGCCGCCCAGGGTCTTGTTGATGAGCTCTTTCAGCTCCTTCCCGGGTTTGAAATAGGGAATCTTCTTCGACGGAACCTCGACCTTTTCACCGGTCTTGGGGTTGCGGCCGGTGCGCGACTTGCGGCTGCGGAGGCGGAAGCTGCCGAACCCGCGCAGCTCGATTTTCTGACCGCCGCGCAGAGAGTCGACGATGGAGTCGAAGACGATGTTGACGATCTTCTCGGCATCTTTTTTGGTGAGTTGAACGACGCGCGCCACTTCGTCGACCAACTCGGCCTTGGTCATCACGCCGGCGCCGTCGTCCAGCGGGTCGCCCATTCCGTCGTCCAGGGTCTCGTCGCGATCGAGATCATCGTGTTCGTTCAAAGTCCCCTCCTGGGGTCAGCCGGCATCGCACTTGGCGGTGGGCAGTAGAGACCGCTGCCGGACGCCCACCTCCTGTCGATTGCCCACTGCCGACTGCCGACTCATCATCATCACCATCGAAACAGGAACTGCGGAACGCGACGGCTGACGATTCTTTCCAGAACCGATTCCGCGCGATCCTCGCCGAGCAGGCCCAGCCAGCCGGGCTGATGGCGGCGCGGCCAGAGTCTGGCCGGTTCGCCCTTGATGCCACCGAGCTTCCCGGCACGCCGGACGGCATCGTCCATCGTGCCCAGCTCGTCGATCAACTTGAGAGCCAAAGCCTGCTCCCCCGTGAAGATCCGCCCGTCCGCGATGCGCGCCACCTCTTCGGGCTTCATCTTGTTCTTGCGGCCCGCGGCCACGTCGCGCACGAACTGCGAATGCAACTGCGTGACGATTCCCTGGAAATACTGCCGTTCCCCGTCCGTCAACTCGCGGTAAGGAGAACCGGCGTCCTTCATCGCGCCACTGGTGATCGTCTCGGGCTTGAGCTTGGCCCACTGCACCAGCTCCTTCATGTCGAACCATTGCAGGATCACACCGATCGAGCCGGTGATGGTGCCGGAGTTGGCCAGGATGGGATCGCACGCGGAGGCGATGTAGTAGCCGCCCGACGCGGCCACGCTGTCCATCGAGGCGATCACCGGCTTGCCGGCCGCGCGGGTCTCGAGAATGGCCGAATAGATCTCCTGCGACGGGGCGATGGCGCCGCCCGGGCTGTTGATGCGCACGACGATCGCTTTGACGTTGTCGTTGGCGGCATAGCGGTGAAGCAGCTCCAGCGTCTCACGCGCCTCGAGGATCTCCCCTTCGATAGGCAGGACCGCTACCTTTTCCGAGGAGAGATTCAGGTCCGCTCCGTCGGAGCCGGCGGCCACGAAGACGGCCAGCGCCAGGAAGGCCAGCAGCACCAGCAGACAGCCGCTCAGCGCACCCGCGAAAAACATCCCGGCGCGCGAACGGCGCGGCGGCGGAGGAAGCACCGGGGTGATGACCACGGGAGGAGGCGGTGGAACGGCGGCATGCGGGTCCGCCGGATGTTCCACCCCTTCCGCAGTCGGAGTCTCGAGCTCGGACATGATCGTCTAGCTCTCGTGCGAGTCCGAATCCGGCGCTCCCGAATCCGGCGCTCCCGTCTCCAGCTCGTGCTGTTCGTCGTGCTGTTCGTGGTGCTGTTCGTCGTGTGGCTCGTCGTGCGGTTCGTGGGAATCGGCCTCGGCGAGGTGACCGTCCGGCTGATGCTGCGCCAGCTCTGCCTCGGTGAGTGGCTCCACGTCCCGCGTGGTCAACCCGATCTTGCGCTCGCCCGTGTCGATCTTGATGATGCGTGCGCGCATCGGCTCACCGACGTGAAAGGTCTTGTCGAGCTTCTGACGCGGATCGCGCTGCACCTCGGAGATGTGCGCGAGCCCCTCCACCCCGTCTGCCAGGCGGATGAAGAGTCCGAAGTCCGTGATCTTGGAGACCACCCCCACCACTTCGTCGGCCACGTTGTGTCCTTTGGCGAAAGTGTCCCACTCATTGGGGAGGAACTCGCGGATGGAGAGGGACAGGCGCTGGTTGTCGCCGTCGACGTTGATGACCCGCGCCTTGACCGTATCTCCCTTCTTGAGGACTTCGCTGGGATGCTTGAGGCGGCGGTGCCACGACATGTCGGAGATGTGGATGAGGCCGTCGATGCCTTCTTCCACTTCCACAAAAGCGCCGAAATCCGTGAGATTGCGGACCCGTCCCTCGATGACCGTGCCCACCGGATAACGCTCGGAGATCGTGTCCCACGGATTCTGTTCGAGTGCTTTGAGGGAAAGCGAAATGCGGCGGTTGGGGACATTGACGTCGGCGACCACCGCCTCCACTTCGTCGCCCATGTTCATGAGCTTCGCCGGATGGCGGATCTTCTTGGTCCACGACATCTCACTGACGTGGATCAGGCCCTCCACTCCTTCCTCGAGCTCGATGAATGCGCCGTAGTCGGTGAGCGAAACGACGCGACCCTTCACTTTGCTGCCCAGGGGATAGCGGTCGGAGACGTCCGACCAGGGATCGGGACTCTTCTGCTTGTAGCCGAGGGAGACGCGCTCCGAGCCCGGATCGAACTTGAGCACGATCACTTCGATCTCATCCCCGACGTTGAAGTACTCGTTGGGATGGGTGACGCGGCCCCAGGAAATGTCGGTGATGTGCAGCAGACCATCGACGCCACCCAGGTCCACGAAGACCCCGTAGTCGGTGATGTTCTTGACGATGCCGTGGGTGAGCTCGCCTTCTTTGAGGCGGCCGAACGTGGCCGCCTTGGCCGCGACCTGCTCCACTTCCACGATCGCTTTGCGCGAGAGCACGATGTTGCTGCGCTTCTTGTCGAAGGAGACGATCTTGAATTTCATCTCGTGGCCGCGCAGGGCATCGAGGTTCTTGACCGGCTTGGTGTCGATGAGCGAGCCCGGCAGAAACGCCTTGACCCCACCCACGTCGACGGCCAGACCGCCTTTGACACGATCCACGACCCGGCCGGAGATGGCTTCGTCGGCATTGAAGGCGGACTCGATGTCGTCCCAGACGCGCATGCGAGCCGCTTTTTCGCGGGAGAGGGCCACGTAGCCGGACGAGTCTTCGAGCCGTTCGACGAAGACCTCGATCTCGTCGCCCCGCTTGACCTTGACCTGCCCGTCGAATCCGGTTACTTCGGTGACCGGCAGCAGGCCCTCCGATTTGTAGCCGATATCCACCACCACATCCGAGGGGGTGACTTTGATGACGCGGCCACGGATGATCTCGCCCTCGGTCAGCGATGGTTTGCTGTAGAGGTCGAGAAGCTCGTCCATGCCGAGGTTCTCCAGATTGTTGGCGTCCGCTCGCGCCGCCGAATTGGGCTTCTTGGTCTCGTCACTGGACGCCATGTACTGGGGAACCCCCTGCGAAAATTCGTCGACGGCTCACGCGACGATGCGCGCGTAGCCGAATCAGCGCTAAGTTGTTGATACACGCCGAAATCGGGAGTGTAGTCTGCGCCTCAAACGACGTCAAGAAATCAGGGTCTGGAAGGATTGGGGTCGATTGAGTGCGCCCGGCTTTTGCGCCTGCCGGCTCCCGAGGAGTTTCCGCGCCCTCAATGAGGCTTTTTCACCGCGTCTACGATTGCGTCCACCACTTCGGCAATGGTGTGATCCGAGGTGTCCACCACTGTATAGGTGTGGTCGTACATCAATGGTGAATCAGCCCGGGTGGAATCCTGCTCGTCGCGGAGAAGCGAATCCGCCAGGACTGTCTCGAAATCTGCGGGCTGTCCTTTGGCCAGTAATTCCTCATAACGACGCCGTGCACGGACCTCGGGACGCGCCGTGAGAAAAAACTTGTGTGGCGTCTCAGGGAACACTTTTGTTCCGATGTCGCGCCCTTCCAGCACCCCCCCATTGCGGCGGCCGAGTTGTTGTTGAAGCATCACCAGCAAACGCCGCACGGCGGGGACGGCGGAGACGTGGCTGGCGGCCATACTGATCTCCGGCGTGCGGATGAGAGGAGTGACGTCCTCGCCATCCAAATGCACACGCGGTGGATCGCCGGGGACGAATTCGATGTCCGCGCGTCCGGCCAGCGTCTCCACCGCCACGGCATCGCGCAAGTCGACCCCCTTCCGCAATGCCGCCAGTCCGATGGCGCGATACATCGCGCCGGTGTCGATGTGAGGAAGGTGGAGGGCGCGAGCCACGAGCTTGCTGGTCGTGGACTTGCCGACTCCGGAAGGACCGTCGATGGCGACGATCAGGGCCACGAAGCTATCCCCGTCCCCTGCGTGGCTCGCGGGCGGACGTGGAGGCGCGGCGCTTGGCCGGAGCGGCGGTGGAGGCGCGTCGTTTTGGGGGAGCCGCTCCTGCCGTGCGCCGTTTCGAGGGGGCGCTCGCGGTGGCGCGTCTCTTCGCGGGTGCGGCCGCGGTCGCTCGCCGCTTGGCCGGAGCCGCGGCCTTCTTCCTCGAAGAGGCCGAACTCTTGGAGGGAGCCGTCTTCTTTTTCGAGGTGGAGGGGCGCGCCGACTCACGGCGAACTGGTTTCTCTTTGACCTTCACCGGCTCGTGTCCCAAGGCGAGCATCTTCACTTCGCCCTTGGTCAGTTCGCGATAGTCGCCAGGGCCGAGGCGCGGATCGGCGAGCGGCCCGATGGCCACGCGACGAAGCTTCGAGACCGGATGCCCAACCGCCTGGAACATCTTGCGGATCTGCTGCGTGCGTCCCTCGCGCAGTTTCACCTCGAACCAGGAATTGCCTTCATCCTCGCCGCGGCCGGTGGTCTTCATCCGCGCGATCTCGCACGGGAGGGTACGCTTGCCGTCGAGGGTGATGCCGCGCTCGAGCTTGCCCACCAGCCGGTCCTCGGGGACGCCGCGCACCTTCACGTGATACGTCTTCACCGAGCCGTGCTTTGGATGGGAGACCTTGAAGGCCAGGTCGCCGTCGTTGGTCAGGAGGATGAGGCCCTCCGAATGAAAGTCGAGCCGGCCCACCGGATAGATGCGCTCGCGAATGCCCTTGACCAGATCGATGACCGTACGCCGGCCCTGCGGGTCTTCCACCGTGGTCATCACTTCGCGCGGCTTGTAGAGAAGGATGTACCGATGCGTCTCGGCACGGGTGATCAGCTTGCCGTCGACCTTGACGTGGTCCACCCCGGGCGCGGCTTTCGATCCGAGCTCGGTGACCACACGGCCGTTGACCGTGACTCTCCCCTCCCGGATCATCGCCTCGGCTTCTCTGCGAGACGCGAATCCCGCGTGCGCGATGATCTTCTGCAGTCGCTCCAGTTCCATCACTCTTCGATCGTGTTGCTTGCCGGCGATTCTAGCTGACTTTCTTCATCAGCAACCGCGGCTTCTTCTACGAAAGTCATGCCGTCGCTCTCCAACGATGCCGCGTCGGATGATTCGTCGGCGGTTTCGACGATCATTTCCGTGCTCGGTTCCGAGGCATTGATCGCGGCCACCAGATCGTCGTTGATGTTCTCACCAATGAGGTCACCAAATTCTTCGAGACGAGGCAGGTCGCGAATGTCATTGAGGCCGAAGTGCACCAGGAAGTCTTTGGTGGTGCGGTACAGGAACGGACTGCCCACCACGTTCTTTCGTCCGGCCACGCGGATCATGCGGCGCTCCAGGAGCGTGCGGATGGCGCTTCCTGAATTCACACCCCGAATCTCGCCGATCTCCGGAGCGGTGATGGGCTGGCGATAGGCCACGATGGCCAGCGTCTCCAATGCGGCCAGAGAGAGCCGGTTCTCGCCCTTCTTGGCGAAATACTTTTTCAAGACGCCGTCATGCTCGGCGCGCGTGGTCAGCCGCCAGCCTCCCGCGGCCTGTTCCAGCATGAACCCACCGACCTGCTCGTCGAGAATGCGCTTGATGGCGTCGAGCTGCGCCCCCACCGCATCCACGGTCTCGTCCAGCGATTCGGCCAGATCATCGACGCGCACGGGGTCGCTGCTCAAAAAGAGAATGGCCTCGAGGGCCGCGCGGAGCTCGTTTGCTTCCATAGTCATGATTTCACCGGGGCAAGGATGAAGTCGAGGGATTGAGAGATGAAGGAGGCCAGGCGAGCCAACCTTCCGCCTTCAACCTTCCGCCTCACGAATTGTCGAACAACTTGAACGTCTCCTCGTCGATCTCCTGCTCGGAGCGGCGGATGAGGATCTCTCCGAAGGCCTCTCCCTGCTGCAGTCCGATGCCCCCCAGCCGCACCAGCTCCAGCATGCCCAGAAAGACGGCGATCAACTCGTTGCGATCGCGTCCTTCCAGGAACCAGTGCAGGCGGATGGGAGACTTCTCCTGCAGCTTGGTGTAGATCTCGCGCATCTTGTCCGAGACCTTGTGCACCACCCGGTGCAACTCGATGGCCTGGGGATGATTCTGGCGGTAGCGCACCAGCGCGGTGCGGAAGGCATCGATCAGGTCGAACAGTCCGACGTCGGTCATGTCCACGTCGGCCTGTTGATCCGCTCCCGGAGGAGGCACGCGCGGGCGGGTCCACATGCCCATGCGCACGACGTCCAGCTCCGCAAAGGACTCGGCCACGGCCTTGAAGCGCTGGTACTCGAGCAGTTTGTCCACCAGCTCGCGCCGCGGGTCATCTCCGGGGTCGCCTTCCGCCCCTTCTTCCCGCGGCAGGAGCATGCGCGACTTGATGTTGATCAGCAACGCGGCCATGTAGATGTAGTCGGCGGCGATGTCCAGGTCGAGCTCCGACATCGCCTCGAGGTAGGTGTTGTATTGCTCGGTGATGAGCACGATGGGGATGTCGTAGATGTCCACCTCGTGCTTGCGGATCAGGTGCAGGAGGAGGTCGAGCGGTCCATGAAAGGAGGGCAGCGTCAACTGATAGGCCGCTGCCGCCGGCTCGTCCGCTTCCTGGAACGAGGCGCTCTCGGCCGGACCATCCTGGACAGGTTGCTCCACGTCGGTGGACTCCGGCTCCAAGTCCTGGTTCTGCTCCTCGTCGCTCATGCGTGCAACTCGGGATAGGTGATCTGCATGGCCTCGCGCACGGCGTCCATCGTCTCTGCCGCACGCTGGCGCGCCTGCTCGTTCCCCTGCCGCAGCACGTCCCAGACGATGGAGCGGTCGCGCTCGATCTCTTCGCGACGGGCGCGCATCGGCGCCAAGGACTCGATCATGATCTCGGCCAGGAGTTTCTTGTCCTGGACGCAACCGATCTGCGCGGTGCGGCACTCGTGATCGACGCGCGCGATGGTGGCGTCGTCGGAGAGCAGTTTGTGAAACTGAAAGAGGTTGCAGATGTCGGGGTTCCCCGGGTCGCTTCTGCGCACGCGATTCGGGTCGGTGAACATGGTCATGACCAGCGCGCGGATCTCATCGGCGCTGGCCGTGAGAGGAATCGTGTTGCCGTACGACTTCGACATCTTGCGTCCATCCAGCCCCGGGACTTTGGGCGTGGCCGTGAACAGTGGCTGGGGCTCGGGAAAAACCGGACCGTAGAAGTTGTTGAAGCGTCGCACGATCTCGCGCGAGATCTCGAGATGCGAGGCCTGGTCTTCGCCCACCGGCACGAGGTTGGCGCGGTAGACGATGATGTCCGCGGTCTGGAGCAACGGATAGCCGAGGAAGCCGTAGGTGTTGAGCTCCTTGTCCTCGAGCTGTTGCTGCTGATCCTTGAAGGTGGGCACGCGCTCGAGCCACGGCAAGGGCGTGACCATGGAAAGGAGCAGATGCAGCTCGGCGTGCTCCTTGACCTCGGACTGGACGAAGATCGACGACTTGGCCGGATCGAGTCCGGCGGCCAGCCAGTCCGCCACCGCCGCGAACGTCGACTCCCGGATCTTGGAGGGGTCGGCGTAATCCGAGGTCAGCGCGTGCCAATCGGCCACGAAGAAGAAACAGCGATATTGATCCTGCAACTGCACCCAGTTGCGGACGGCACCGAAGTAGTTGCCCAGGTGGACGCGACCCGTCGGACGGAGGCCGCTGAGGACGTACTGAAGAGACTGATTCACTGAGAGCTCACGCTATGGTTGCCTTGAGAAACGAGCGCGCAGTGTAGCAACGAAGGTCGCGAGCGCCAACCTCGGTCCCATGCTGAGGGCGAGACGCCCACAGTAGCCAGGGACGACTGTCATCCTCGAGAGGTCATCCCCACGGATTGAAGTCTCTCCCATGATCGTCAATCCGTTCGAAATCGTGGTCTTCCCCGGCGTCGGGCATGTTCGAGAGAAGTTCCTTGAGAGAAGTGCGAGGCTCCCCTGGCCGAAGCGCGCGCCGAAGAATGTGGCGGTGCTCTTCTTCTGCGGACCGCGCATTTCTGGCGGCGCGAAGTTTCAGCTCCCGCACGAGGTCTTCCTCGATATTCCGAACGATGAGCTGTGCCACAGCGTCCTCCTTGGCGGTAATGATAGCAATGATAGCGCGACGACGATTCCCTGCCTGACCGCGTGCCCGGATCAGTCCTTCTCCGTCGCCACCGGGACCGGCATTCCCAAGAGCGTCCGCGCCACCTCGTCGGCGCGGGCCAGGTCCGCGTTCACGACTTCGATGGCCAGATCGCGCGCTCTTTCCATCAGCTCGTAGTCTCGGACGATGTGGCCCATGCGGAAACGCATCGCTCCTGACTGGCGGGTGCCCAGGAATTCGCCCGGGCCACGGATCTGCAGGTCCTGCTCGGCGACTTCGAACCCGTCGCGCGAACGGGCGAAGGCGGCCAGGCGATCCTTGGTCTCTCCGGGCACTTTTTCCTCCCGCAGCAGGATGCAATACGACTTTCGCTCGCCACGTCCCACGCGTCCGCGGAGCTGATGGAGCTGCGACATGCCAAAACGGTCGGCGTCGACGATCATCATGATGGACGCGTTCGCCACGTCGATGCCCACCTCGATCACGGTCGTGGCCACCAGGATGTCGATCTCGCCGCGCTTGAAGCGCTGCATCGTCTCTTCCTTCACGTCGGACTTCATCCTTCCATGCATCATGGCCACGCGCCGGTTCGGAAAGCGTTGCTGCATGCTCTCGAATCCTCGGGAGAGCGGCTTGAGATTCAGCTTCTCCGATTCTTCGATGATCGGATAGACGATGTAGGCCTGTGCTCCTTCGTCGATCTGCGCGTCGATGAATTCGTAGACCCGCTCCGCTTCCGCCGTCGTGCGCACGGCCGTGGTGATGCGCTGCCGGCCGGGAGGGAGCTCGTCGATGACGGAGAGCTCGAGATCGCCGTAGATGGCCAGCGCCAGGGAACGGGGAATGGGCGTGGCGGTCATGACCAGAATGTCCGGCATCTCTGCCTTGGCGAAAAGTTTCTGGCGCTGCTCGACGCCGAAGCGGTGCTGCTCGTCGATGATGGCCAGTCCCAGCGAACGGAACTGGATCTTCTCTTCCAGCAGCGCGTGCGTTCCCACCACCAGTTGGATGTACCCGTCGCGCAGGCCGGACACGAGAGTGCGCCGCTCGCCGGCGCTCATGGAGCCGGTGGCGCGAGCCACGATGAGGGAATGGTCAACTAGTTGACGGATGCGCTGGTAGTGCTGTTCCACCAGAATCTCGGTGGGGGCCAGCAAGGCCACCTGCTGGCCGTTGCGGATGGCGATCAGGGCCGCGATCAGGGCCACGATGGTCTTGCCGCTGCCCACGTCTCCCTGCAGCAGCCGGTACATCGGCTTGCCGGAACGGAGGTCGGCCACGATCTCGCGAAGCACACGTTTCTGTGCAGTGGTGAGCCGGAACGGAAGCACCCGCCGCACTTCGTCGCGCAGCTCTTCCCCCACCTCGATGGGCCGCGCTTTGGTCTTGGTCTCTTCGGAGGCCCGCCTCACGCGCAAAGCCAACTGCAGGGTGAAGAACTCCTGCAGGATCATGCGTAGATGAGCGGGCGAGCGATTGGCCAGGAACTGAGGGGTGAGCTCGGCCGGCTGATGGAGGGCGCACAGGGCGCCCTGATAATCGCCGACACCCAACCGCGATCGAAGATCGTCGGGCAGCGGATCGTCGAGTTGTGGCAGGGTTTCCAGCGCCGTGGCCACCATGCGCCGGAGGACCTTCGGAGGGATGTTCCCGATCTTCGAGTAGATCGGGACGATAGCCCCCTCTTCGTCCTCGTCCCCCTCGAATTTCTCCCAGTCGGGACTCTCGATACTCAGCGGGCCGTAGCCGCTGACCCGCGGCGCCCCGTAGACGGCCAGGCGATCGCCGCGCTTGATCTGGTCGGCGAGAAAGTTCTGGTTGAACCAGATCAATTTGACCGAACCGGTTCCGTCGTCGAGCACGGCCTCGAAGAGCCGCATCCGTTTTACCGGCGAGACCCGTGCCTGCGCGGAAACGATCCGCCCCCGCAACAGGACGGGCTGGTCGAGGAAGCGCCCCAACTCTGCCAGGCGGACGGGATGGCGACGGTCTTCGTAACGAAAAGGAAAGAACAGGAGGAGGTCGCGAACGGTGGCGATGCCTGCTCCCCGCAGCAGTTCCGCGCGGCCGGCGCCGACGCCTTTGATGAACTGGATCTCGGTGTCGGGTGTGAGCACGCCCCTATTTTGCCGGAGGTTCGCGGGAGGTGGACGTTTCTCTACCAGACGTGGACCGGGGACGTTCACCACAG
>JBDTOZ010000236.1:0-1834 GCA_039932995.1 Acidobacteriota bacterium
GAGTGACCCGGCAACAACGCAGCGAGCTGAGCGAGGTTCGTCGTACACTGTCGATGGTCACTCCAAACCATGAACGCGCGCAGAATCCTGGTCGTTGAAGACAACGACATGAACATGCAGCTCGTCGAGTATCTGCTCGAAGAAGAGGGATACGACCTCGTGAAGGCCACCAGCGGCGAAGAGGCGCTGGCGGTCACGCGCGATCAGGGTGCTCCGCTCGATCTGATCCTGATGGACATTCATCTGCCGGGCATGGACGGGCTCTCGGTGGTCCGGGCCATCAAGGACGACGCCCGCACGGCACGCATTCCGATCCTCGCTCTCACCGCTCACGCCATGCGCGGAGACAAGGACCGTTTCCTCGAGGCCGGCTGCGATGGATACATCTCCAAGCCCATCGACGTGAAGACGTTCGTGGCTTCCATTCAGCGGTACTTGTAGCAGGGCGCGGGGAGCAGCGGGTCCGAGTACAATCCCCGCCCCATGAGAATGCTCGTATTGGGCGCCGGCCGGATGGGCCTGGGCGCCGTTCATGATCTCGTCCACCAGCCCGACGTCACCGGCGTGACCGTAGCGGACTTCGACTTCAGTCGCGCGGAGGCCATCGCCCAACGCTATGGCGACCGCGTGCGGGCGGCGCAGATCGACTGCAACGATCACGCGGCCGTCGTGGCGCTCATGCGCGGGCACGCCTCCGCGATCAGTTGCGTGAACTACTGGCTGAACGAGCGATTGGCCCGCGCGGCCATCGAGGCCGGCACGCACTTCTGCGACCTGGGCGGCAACAACGACGTCGTCGATGCCGAGCTCGCGCTCGATGCCGAGGCTCGTGCGGCCGGCGTGAACATCATCCCCGATTGCGGATTGGCCCCTGGGATGGTGGCCGTCCTCGTGGCCCATCAGGCGGAGCAATTCGAGAGCTCCGGTGCGAGCATCGAGGAGATCCACATTCGCGTGGGCGGCCTGCCGCAGAATCCGAAGCCGCCGCTGGACTATCAGCTCGTCTTTTCCGTGGAAGGTCTCATCAACGAGTACATCGAGCCGGCGCGCATCATCCGCGATGGCAAGGTGGTCGTGGTGGAGTCGATGACCGAGATCGAGTCGTTGAGCTTCGCCGCTCCCTTCGGCGAGATGGAGGCCTTTCAGACGTCGGGGGGGACCTCGACGCTGGTGGAGACGTTTCTCGGACGGGCCAGGAATCTCGATTACAAGACCATCCGCTACCCCGGCCACTGCGACCGTTTCAAGACCATGATCGACCTCGGCCTCTGCAGCTCCGAGCCGGTCGGGGTCGACGGCGCCGCGGTCAAGCCGCGTCGCCTCTTCGGCGAGCTCCTCGTCAAGAACCTTCCCCACGACGAGCCCGACGTGGTGCTCGTGCGCGTCGAGACCGCCGGCGCGGGCAAGAGCCTTCGCTACGACATCATCGACCGCTTCGATCCCGAGACCGGGCTCTCCGCCATGATGCGCACCACGGCCTTCCCCGCATCCATCGTGGCTCTGATGATGGCCCGCAACCAGACCACCTCGAAGGGCGCACTCCCCCAGGAACGGTGCATTCCGCCCGGCGCGTTCATGGAGGAGCTGGCGGCAAGGAAGATCGACGTGGTGGTCTCGCGGTAGCGCGTGATGTTGCTGGTTGCTGGTTGCTGGTTGTCTGGGGGCCTTCGGCTTGAGTTTCTCGCGCGACGCGAGGATTTGCGAGCGGAGCATGGAGCGCCGGCGTCCTCGCCGGCTGGCCCGTGGGCGTCTCGCCCGCGAGCCTTCCTGCGAGAGCGATGATTGCTGCCCCTCGCACGCCTTCCCCCGCCCGCGGCGAGGACGCCGCACAGCC
>JBDTOZ010000237.1:0-7094 GCA_039932995.1 Acidobacteriota bacterium
GGTTGCTGGTTGCTGGTTGCTGGTTGTCTGTGGTGTCTCGCCTGGGCGTCATTCTCGCCAAAGATTGTGATTCGCGAGAAGGTTCGCTTGCAGGGACTGGGGACAGTCGGTTCCGCAATGCTCCGCAGACAACCAGCAACCAGTAACCAGCAACCTCCTCCCGATGGAGACGCGCGATGGAGTCGGGTCGCCTGATGCCGGGTGCGTTACGATTGCGCCGTGCATCGGCGATCGAACGAGGGAGAGGCCGGTCCGGCCGACTCAGAACTGCGGCGGTGGAGGGGTGCCCCCCACGATTTCCTCGGCGTCGTCGCGACCCTCGGCACCGTCCTCCGCGGCTGCCGCGGTGCGGGCTCGTTCGAGCATCGCTTCTTCGTGCGCCTTCTTCTTCGCCACCGCAGCTTTCTCGAGATCCTTCCGCTGCGCCTCCGCTGCCCACGCGGCTTCCATCTCCGGAGTGGGGCGGGGCGGCGGGACCGCCTTGGGCATGTTCAACGTGCCCTGGTTCACCGTGGTGGTCACGTGAGCGGAACCTCCGCTTTGACGGAGCGACTCGTTGGTGATGACGTTGGTCGGCTTCTTTCCCTTACGCTTCATCCGCTTGGCCGCGGCGACGAGAGGCGAGTCCGCCTGCGGAGCGGCCGCACTCACGGTGGCGGTGGCGGCCGGTTGAGCAGAGGCACCCGATTCCTGGGCCGCGAGCGGCAGCGCCAGAGCCATCACCACGAAGATTGCGCGTCTCATGCTGTCCATAATGTGCGTCTGAGCCGCTACAATTTCCAGATCGCCCCGAATCTTGCAGCGAGCGAGAACTGAATGTCGCCCGAATCGCTCCTGCAGGACTTTGGTTACCTGGCCGTTTTCATCGGCTGTTTCCTGGAGGGTGAGGCCATCCTCGTGACGGCCGGCTTCTTTGCCTCGCGCGGGTACATCGATCCCTTCGGCGTGGCCGCGGTTGCGTTCGCTGGTGCGTATGCGGGTCACATCTTCTGGTTCTGGCTCGGTCGCGCGCACGGGGTCCGCCTCCTGGACCGCTTTCCCCGGCTGAAGCGCCATTTCGGCAAAGGCGTGCGCGTCTTCGAGCGCTATGGAGCCGCGGCGATCATCATCACGCAGTGGCTCTACGGTCTGCGCATCACCTGCGCCGTGATCATCGGGATGTCCAAGATCTCCCTGGTGAAGTTCTTCCTCTACCAAGCCCTCAGTGTTGCGGCTTGGGTGGTGGTCATCACCGCCGCCGGTTACTACTTCGGACGGGCCATCGAGAGTGTGCTTGGACGCGTCGAGCACATCGAAAAGTATGGGCTGATCGTGATCGTGGCCGTGGCCCTCGGGTTCTGGCTCTGGCATCGCTGGAAAGAGCGTCGCGAAGAAGAGACGACCTGATCGTCCCCTCAAAACCGTGCCGCGGTGATGACGAAGGCCTGCTGCGATTCGTAACTGCGCGCGCCGTAGTGGGACATGAGGACGAGCCGGGTCATGACCTTGCGCTTGCGTGAAGGTCCTGTGACTTTGACCTCGAAGCCGGACGGGAACCCGGGATTGGCGACGATGGAGGGTGCGAAGACACGCACCGGGGTCCGGATCGGGTACGTGCCGAACGCCACCGAGTAATTCATCTTGCCGGAGATCCTGCCGCCGAGGAGGCCGCGGAGGAGAGTCTGTGTCGTCGTGGCCGCGATGGTGGGTGTGCGCAGCGGTGGATCGAAGACCCCGTCGAGCGCCCCAGCCACGGTGTAGACCGAATTGTCGATGGGCTGGCCGGGATTCCAAGCCAATGTGAGCCCGGCGGCGATCAACTTCGGCGTCAGACGGCGAATGGCGGTGGTCCCGAGCGAGGCGATCTGAAAGTAGTCGGCGTACGCGTTCGAGCGGCTGGTCATGAAGTCCAGACTCATGCCGCTCCCGGAGAACGAGACCACGCCGGTTCTGGCCAGGTAGAAATAGTCGAAGCGATAACAATCGACGAGGAGCTCGATCTCCGGTGTGGCGCTGTTCGCATCGTGGTCATAGGTGACGGAGAGCGGTGGAAGCTGGCGCGCCAGCAGCAGCGAGTTGCCGGTGAAGCGCTGGGCGGGGAGGTCGGGCTCGATCTCGCCCGTGGCGTCGAACACAGGAAGCAGCGACCCCGGCCAGACGGTGACGGTGGAAGGGAGCGTGAACGCGGTGCGATAACTCGCGCCCGTCGTGTTCTCTTCGAAGGCCACGCGCGCCTCCAGAACTGCGGACTGCACGTCGTTCACGGCTTTCTGGCTCAGGATGGCCAGGTCGTTATGACTCTCGTTGAACATCGATGTGCGCATCGTCTCTTCGACGAGGGTGTAGACGAGGATCATCAGGCCCGACACGATGGCCATGACGATGGTGATCTCCATGAGTGAGAAGCCGCGTTGCCGGGAGCGGTGCATGGTCACGACCTCTTGATGAATGCGCGGTACTGGTGGAAGGAGTAGTGCAGCGGAACTTCGTCGCGGTAGGCCTCGATGCGCAATACGTAGTTCCCCTTCGGGAAAGAGGCTTGCGACACCGGCAGGACGTAGGTGGTGGCGGTCTGCAGGTACGGAGGGTCGGGCCGGACTCCGGGAGTGGCGGCGGAGTTGTCCTGCATGTGCAGCCAGGTGCGTCCGTTGTCGCGGCTGTAGAGCGTGGCGTAACGCATTGTCGTGGTCTCGGTGAAATTGGCCGGGTACGTGGGCGTGTAGGGCAGACCGTCCCAGCGCCGCCAGGTGATCTCCCAGGCGATGTTCAACGTGGTCGGATCGACGATGTCCACTTCGTCGTTGGGTGTGGTGATCACGAGCCTGGGCAGCTCGCGCACGCGTGAGGGATCGAGCACTCCGGAGACGCTGTAGCGGCCCGCGACGAGAAAACTCTGGATGAGGCTGAGGAACGACCAGCGGGAGATGAAGGTGACGCCGGACTGACCGGTCGGGGACAGGCCGTTGACCACGACGAAGGCCGCTGCACTCTGATCGCGCAGGGCCAGGAGACCGCTTCCCGGGATGTTCGAGGAGTGGTGGTAGAACTCCGCCAGGCGCGTCAGCGACGTGGCCGGCCCGTAGACGTTCTGCAGGAAGTGATCGGGGTTCATGCCGGGGTCGTTCACGTTGATGTCGAACGGCCGGTTGTTCGAGATCGTCGGAGGCATGGCCAGCTCGTAGGTATCGGCGATGTGTTGCCCGTCGGTAGCCAGGTCTCCGGTGGAGTTGTTGGAAGGGCGATGGTGAAAGGTGGAGCTGGCACTGCCGCTCCAGAAGAAGGTCGTGCTGCCCTCCTCCTCGGGGCGGCGCGTCGCGTCGAGAAAGACCGTTCCGGCCGGAAGACGCGTGCCGATCGCTGCGCGCAGGACACGGGAGAAGGTCCCGGCTCCCGTGCCGGTGGGGAGGTTGCCGGTGGTGTTCCAGACGTTCCACGCCGAATCGGGATAGAGCTCGCCCAGCCAGCTCATGGACCACCAATAGTCGGTGCCGGCGGAGTTCTCGCGGATGTACTTCACGCCTCCGCTGAGTGCATTGGTGATGGACTGTTCGTTGCGCGTGCCGTTGCTGCCGTCGAAGGGCCGTGAGGAAACGGGGATGCTGTTGGGGAAGCCGTTGTCGGTGTCGTAGCCGATCTCGCCGCCGATGCCCACGTAGTAGTACGAGAAGCCGGTCATCGTGGTGTAGACGGCGTTAGTGCGGACGAGGGCGCTGCGAAGGATCTGGTAGATGCGGGAGACGTCCAACTCCAGGTACCCGGCGCCTGAGTTCCACCCGTCGTTGCTGGCATTGGTGTCGGAGGTGTTGTTCTTGATCCCGAACCACGTTCCGCTCGAGGGGGGACCGTCGTACGACCAGCCCGGCCAGCGGGACGCGGCGTTGTTGCCCGCGGCGTGGAAGTCGTCGAAGTAGCGGTTGTAGCCCATGCCCAGGGGGTCGTGGCGCACCCGGCCCGACGCATCGTGGGGCAGCTTGAGATCCGCATAAGGACAGTGACGCGGATCGCCGAGCAGTTGGAAGCGCTCGGTCAGGGGCATGTTGGGATTGTGCGTGGCATCCCCGAACAACCAGAGGTCGCTCCCGCGCCAGACATAGGTGCGGGAAACGTTGGGAGACTCGCTGACGACGTCGTTGCCGAGGCGGGTTTCGAAGCTCAGGCGCCGGTCCGCGGGCAGCACGGAAGCGGGAATGTTGATGATCCAGCGAGCGGTGTTCTTCGTACCCGTGCCGGTAGAGGCGAGGTTGGCGGTGAAGGGGGCGGGCGACGTGGAGGTCGGCAGATCTTCGACCGGCGAGGGGATGTACTCGAGGCCGTAGAGGCGCGCCCCGGGATCCAGACCGCCGGCGTCGCAGGCGGTACTGGTGGTGGCGCACGGGGTCTTGAGGGGCGAGTTGTAGAGACGGATCACGGTGTCCGGCCCGCTGACCGTGGAGGACCACCACATCGCGCCTGCCGATGGCGTCTGCGACGCGCTGACGTAGACATAGGGATCGGGGGAGCCGTTGGCGTTGACGTCCACACCGCCCGGGAGCGCGGCGATGTCTCCCGGTGCCGGACTCCAGGCCACGCCACGCAGGATGACGGTGATGGGGTCGGTCAGCCAGTTGGCGACGGAGGCGGGACTGGCGACGTTCGTGTGGTACGAGTAGACCCGCAGGGCCACGGCACTGGTGTTCCCCGAGTGGAGGTACTCGGGATGCGTGACGGCGCGAACGTAGGGGTACGTGGCCGGCTTCCTGGCGGCATCGGAGTAGTTGCGTACCGGAGGAAACGGGAAGAGCTCTCCGTGCAGATTGATGATGATCGCGTTGCGGTAGCGATCCGGCCGGAGAACCATGTCGTCGAGCAGGAGGCGGAACGTCGGTGCGTCGGCGCTCTCGAGGCCCGCCCCGACGCGGGCCGTGAAGAGAGCCTGCTCCTCGGGGTGGCGCATGCCGTTGTTGTATTGATCCGCCAGCGCGTACGGAAAGGGGTTGGTGACGGCGTCGAAGCCGTTCGTGACCGTGCCGTCCACGGAGATGCGGCCGTTGAAGAAATCGGGCGGATAGTAGTTCTCGACTGCCGATCCGGTGGGCAAGAGTCCGGGATAGAAGTAGACGGAGTTGATGGCGCTCGTCGAGGGCAGGGCCTTGTTCACGAAGGGCGTGTAGAGCGGGTCACGGCCGTAGGAGAGTTTGCGGATCCAGTGCTTGCGGAACTCCAGGCCCGGGTGCCTGGCCTGAAGATCCGCCATCGCCCCTTCCACGAAGGGAACGATGTTCTGCATGTAGAGCCACCATCCGGGCACGTTCTCGATTGCGATGAGGTAGACGTCGTAGACCTGCGTGGGAGGCATGTTCTGCGGGATGGTGCTCAGCACACTGGCCACCTCCGCCAGCACGCGCACTCCGCCGGCGTCATCGACGTACACCTTCACGTTGACCAGACGGACGTCGTTGGAGCCTTTGACCCGCTGCACGGTGATGCGGCGTTGAAACAGCCAGCGTCCCCCGGTGCGCGTGTTGCCGCTGGCCGGATGCGCCGGATCGGTGATCCCGCTGCGCGTGGTCAGGAGCATCTGATTGGTGGTGCCGTCGTCGTAGTCGTCGAGGAGCACCGTGGTGGCGCCGCTCTCGGTCTGCACCAGGGCCCGCAGCTCTTCGAGCATGGAGATCGCTTTCTGCGTGGCGAACTGTTTGTTGACGTTGTCCTGCGTTCTCCGCAGAGAGCTGGTCACCATCGACGTGGAGAAGTAAATGATGATCCCCACGATCCCCAGCGCCACCAGGACCTCGGCCAGACTCATGCCCCGTTCGCGTGTCTTCATTGCGTCACCACCCAAGGACTGCGGCTGAAGAGGTAGTTCCCCATCTGTTGGCGGATCTGGTCGAGGATGGCCGCGTCGTAGTTGATTTCGGCCACGTCCGAGCCACCCGTGATCTGGACGTTGCCGTTGGCCACGACCGCGCCGTTGATCGTGCCGGGCGGAGTGAGCACGAGATTGCCGCCGGCCCAGATCACACCGCCGAAATAGGCGTTCGACTGCGGGTTCAGAATGAGGTTGCCGAGGACCACCAGGATTCCGCTGCCCTGCAAAGGACGCTGTCCATTGAACGTGGCGTTGCCGCGGACGACGATCAGGGACATGTCGGGCAGCGGGTTGGGAAGCTGCGACTCGTCGTCGACGACGATGTCGGCCATGGCGATCAACTCGTTCTGCGTGACGCCGAAGATCTGGTCGATGGTGAATGCGCCGCTCGTGAAGCTCTGCGCCGGGCTGCCCGTGATCGAGCCATTTCCGCCCGGTGTCCCAGTGGAGACCGGGTACGAAGCTCCGATTCCGGATGAGCCGCCTTGCACGCGGGAGGGCCGGATGACGTTGATGTTGTTGCCCCGGATGGCGGAGAGCGCGGCGTTCGCCGTGGGGAGTTGCAGTCCGAGACGTTGAATGTCGACGCGCATCGTCCGCCGGGCCAGGATCAGGTTGGGCGAGACGGAGGGCAGTTGCGCCGCGTTGTTGCGGACGTAGATCAACCCCTCCGATTCCAGTTGCCAGATGGTGCCTGCCTGCGCCTTTCCGCGCCGCAGGCTCACGTCCGTGACCGCTGACCGCCGAACCTCGTACCGCGCCCACAGATTGCCAAGGTTGTTGACCTCGAAGGAGCGCACGATGCCGATGCTCGGATCCTCGGAGTCGAAAAGAGGAGGGACGTGCCTCGGTGTGTGCGTGCAGACACCATTCGCGTCGACGACCGGATTGAAGGTCGTCACGGGCTGTTGGCGCTGGCGCACGAACCAGGACAGCCCTTCCGTCAAACCCGCCGAGGCGGCGCTGCTGGCCTGGCCTTGTGAAATGAGCTGGCGACCCAGTGCCATCCCGGAGTACCGCGTGATGATGAGCGTCGTCGAGAGCAACAGCAGGATCAGCGTTGCCGCGAAGATGACCAGGATCAACGCGGCCCCGCGTTCGCGGTCTTGTCGGGACATTCGAGACACACCCCTCCCGTGGCCCGTTCCCGGGCATTTTTTGAATCGACAGTTTTTTCGGAAAATGAAAAAGGGGCTCTACGCCCCTTTTTGGTACCCCGTACCGTGCACTTCTGTGTCGAGGATCACAAAATATCGACGCCGCGTCT
>JBDTOZ010000238.1:0-24130 GCA_039932995.1 Acidobacteriota bacterium
CGGGAGCCTCGTTCAGTGACGCCGCCGCGACGGCAGAGGGGAAGTGTCTCGCAAGTGCCCGGTGGACTCAAGTCCACCGCTCCACAGAGGCTTCCCCGCAGCGCTCTTCTCAAAGTTAGCGCCTATGGGCATCCTGCCCGCGGTGGGCTCTACCCGCTTTACACCCTGCGCACCAGGCCGCCAGTAAACTCCCGGTGTCTTTCCGGAACTAAGTGCTATCCTCCCGGCCGATCGTCCAAAGGTTCCGCCGGCTGGCGGGTGGGTGGGTCTGCCCCGGCAGAAGGAAGGCTTGATTGCCATCGCTTCGTCGTCTTGCTGTTCTCATTTTCTCGGGCGTGGTGTGCCTGTCCGTGGCCTCGGGTGTGTCCGCGCAGAACCTGCGCCCACGCAAGCTCGGTGAGCTCGATCTGCTCCTGAGCGGCCTGTCCGCGACGGTCGATCCGGTGCGCGTCACCGTTCCGAAGAACACCGCCTCGGGCGTGCGCATCGCCATCCGCAGCGGCGCCGGCGACCTCAGCGTCGCCGAGGCCGAACGGCTGCTGGGTGGAGCGTTCGTGGTCGAGGGCGACCTGGCCGGACCTGGACTGCCGGTGCCGGTCCGCCTGCCCCAGAGTGCTCCCGCCGATCCCCTGCTGGTGAACATCCCGCCCATCCCGCAGTCGGGTCTCTACACACTTTCCAACCTGCGCGTCACCGTCAATGGCTCGACCGCGCTCGACATCACACCGTCCCGTGTGGACGTGGACGTGATCGAGCAGGTGCTGATCACTTCCGTCACCACGCGGCCTCTCACGCTCGACGAGATCAAGGCTCGCGGCATCATCCTGGACGACGACTCCTACCTCGGCTTCGAGTTCACGCTCGGCCTCTCTCTCGACTCCAAGCGCGTCGACTTCTCGTTCCCGGTCGTCTTCGACAATCGCGGCGTGGCCGTTCCGCAGCCGCTGCTTCCGGGCGGCGAGCCCGATCGGGCCACCATGCCGCCGCTCACCACCATCGTGCCGATGCTCCTCAAGCCGTCGGGAGACGGCGGCATGCCCTCCGTGCGTCTTCCGAACGGGAAGATGGAAGAGGTGCGCATCCCCAGCGTCCTGGTCATCCCGGGCAACGTCGGGTACCTCAAGCAGTTCTTCTCCGCGAAACTCTTCGTCGCCAACGGCGCGCCCGGCTCGTCGAACCTCACCGTGCACGACGTGCAGGGCACGATCAAGCTCCCGTTCGGCAGCGATCACGTTCCGGGCACGAGCGACGATCCGCTCATGCTGCCCGACACCACCCGCGGGCCGCAGCCCTTCACGATGCCGGTGGCCGCCCCGGGACCCGACGGGTTACCCGGCACCGCCGATGACATCGTCTCCTTCCGCCCCGGCGAACAGGGCGAAGTGGAGTTCGTCCTCCGCGGCGAGAAGGAAGGCTTCCACCAGATCGACTTCGACATCGAGGCCACGCTGGAGGGTCTCGTCACAGGTCCGGTCACGGTGAAGGGTGCAGGCAGCGGCGGCGTCCTGGTCCGCAATCCGTACTTCGACATGACCTTCACCGCTCCGGCGGTGGTGCGTCAGGGCGAACCCTTCAAGCTCTACGTCACGGTCAACAACATCAGCCAGTCGCTGGCCAACGATGTGCGCGTGACGCTGGACGGCGCGCGCATGTCCGGCGCGCGGCTCGGCGGCGATGCGACCAAGTCCATCGACACCTTGCCGGCCCGCGACGCCAAGACGCTGGAGTTCGACTTCATCGCCGAGCGCACCGGGCAGGTCGTGGCCACCTACCTGAACACCGACACCAACAACGGCTCCACCGGTACGCTCAAGTTCACGCTGGGCGTGGGCGAGCGCGGCATCCCCCTGTCACCGGACACGCTCGTCCTGCCGGTGGCCGTCGATCGCCTGCCGCCCACCGTCGTGGCCGCGGCCATGCGCGTGCTCGGCCAGGCCTGGAGCATCTCGAACGCACCCTCGGGCACGTTGCCCCGCAACGTCATCCGCACCTCGCGCAACGTGGTCACGGAGAAGGCGCTGGCGCTGGCCGAGGCGGGATTGCGTGTCGAGCTGGGCCAGCCGGTGGCGGATGCCGTACGCGATCTGCTCTTCGACTTCTACGGATCCGGAGCCGGCACCACCGTCGATGCAGGCTTCGATCAACTGCTGCGCACCACCAACGCCGGAAGCGACCTCGCGCGGGCCATCGGCAACGCGCTCCAGCCCACGGCCGATCTGGCCGGCGGCGCGGCGGCGTACGAGCGCACGGTCTCGCGCGTCGGAGCCTCGGGACCGGCCTTCGTCGCCTTCGCCTTCGGCAACGCCGGCGGCGCGCCGGTCACCGTGAAACTGACGGATCGCAGCGGCAACGAGAGCATCACCGACGCGACCAGCAACACGTTCGTGAACGGTGCGGTGAGTGCGGCGGTGGCCGTGCCGTTCGGCACGTCCGCGAATGCCTCGCGCCTCGTGCTTCTGCCCAATCCCTCCAACGGTCCTTACACACTCGAGCTTCTCGGAACCGGCACCGGCACGCTCGACGTGAGCGTCACCGTTCCGGACGGCGACCACTTCCTGCGGGGCACGGGTCAGATCAACGTCACGCCGGCCGGGCGCTATCGCATCGTCGCCGATGACGAGCTGACGGTCGACATCGACGCCAACGGCAACGGCTCCTGGGACTCGCAACAGAACCTGTCCACGGAGACGCTCTCCGCCGAAGGGCCGCGGCTCATCTCCGTGAATGTAGTTGGACCGGAGACCCTGGCCGGCGCGGCGCCGTTCGGCTTCCAGACCGCCCTGCTCTTCGACCGCATCGTCGACGCGGCCTCGGCCGGCAACCTCTTTCACTACACGATGACCGGCAACCGCGTCGTTTCGGCGCGGCGGCAACTGTCCGGACGCATCGTCTTCGCTTCGCTCGAACAGCCGGAAGGGCCGTATGTGCCGGGGCAGATCTCGGTGAACGACATCCGCGACCTGCGCGGGGAGCCGGGGCCGTCCACGACGGTGGCCCTCGGCTCACGTCTCACCGACATCGGCGCGGTGGTTTCGGGCCGCGTGCTTTCGGCGGACGGACTGCCGATGGCGAACGCGCTCGTCACCTACTCGCAGAATCCCGAGTTTCTCTGCATCCCGCCGTTTGGCGACTATCGCGGCCTCACGCAGATCCGTACCGGAGACGACGGGCGTTACGAGCTGCGCTACGTCCGGCAGGACAGTTGTGGCATGGCCTTCCTCATCGGCACGCGTGAGCCGGTGACCGACGCGCTGCGTCAGGTCTCGAGCTCCGTGCGTGCCGCCGGCGAACAGATCGTGCTGGACATCGCCATGTTCGGGCGCGGCTCGGTGAGCGGCGTCGTGCGTGGCTTGAACGGCTCGCCCGTGGCCGGGGCCACCGTCGTGGTTCTCAGCCAGACCGACACACAGAGTCACGGCACCGCGACCTCCGATTCGCAGGGCCGCTATCGCGTCGATGACCTCGTGGTCGGAGCCGTGACCGTGCGTGCCGTGAAGGACGCGGCGCTGGGCAAGAGCTTCGGACGCATCGACCGCGCCGGCAGCGTGGCCAGCGTCGACCTGACCCTCGACGGCGGCACCGTCACCGCGCACGGCATCGTGCGCCGCGTGCAGGGCAGTGACGCGCAGCCCGTACCGAATCAGCAGGTCGTCTATCGCGTCAAGGCCAACGACGGTACGACCTTCATTCCGGTGGCGCTGGCCGACACCGAGGACGACGGGTCGTATCTCATGACCGGCCTGCCGACGGGTGAGTACCGCATCGAGGCCGCGTTGAACTCGCGCGACCGCGGTGCCGCCACCGGCGTTGCCGCGGCGGGGGACAATCTCAACCGCGACATCAACATCGTCATCGGCAACGAAGGCTACGGCACCGTCCGTGGCGTGGTCCGTTTCCCGGACGGTGCAGCCGCGCCGGACGTGGTGGTCTCCATCGACGGCAGCGGCGTCCTGACCGGCGCCGACGGCTCGTTCGAGCTGGTCGGTCTGGCCGTCAAGCCCGACACGCAGCAGTCCATCCGCGCACAATCGCGCGACGGTCTGCGCGAAGGGTCGACCCGAGTCCTCATCAGCCAGCCCGGCCAGGTGCTGACCAACATCGCCATCACACTCTCCGGCGTCGGCACGGTCGAGCTCACCGTCCTCGACGCCAACCGCAACCCGGTCGTCAATCAGGAAGTCGATCTCCTCGGCGCCTGCGCGAATCTCTGCGGCTGCTCGGCGAAGAACACCAACACGCAGGGCAAGGTCACCTTCACCAACATCCACCTCGGCACGGTGTACGCGCGCGCCCTGCGCAGCTCCGGCGAATTCTGGGATCAGGCCGACGCCCAGGTGTCGCTGCCGTCCGACGGCAGCACGGCCTTCGGCGTGTTGATCTTCCCCGGCGCGGGCACGGTCATCGGCACCGTGCTCAATCCCGACGGTTCGCCGGCCCTCGGTGCCGATGTGATCCTGCGCGCGAAAGTCTTCGACGACGAGATCTGCAGCCTCACCTCGGGACAGGCGCAACGGATGCGCACCGACGCGCAAGGCAAGTTCCGCTTCACCGGCGTCAACGTCGGCGCCGTGAGCGTGACCGTGACGCATCCTTTCTTCACCACCTCCATCGGCGCGCAGGGCACGCTGACCGAGAACGGGGCCACCATCGACTTCACGCCGCTGCGCCTGGTCAACACCATCTCCGGTGTGCTCTCCGGAACGGTCTACCTGCCGGACGGCGTGACGCCGGCCGGCGCGGGCGTCGAAGTGACGGCCGTGGGACCGCTGCCGGAAGTGACCGTGTCCACGAATATCAACGGGCGCTTCGAGTTCGCGAAGATTTTCCCCGGTGGCAACTACACGCTCACCGCCAGTGACTCTGTGACGGGAGGACTGCGCCGCGACAACGTCACGCTCACTCCGGCGCAGGATGTCGTGCACGACATCCGCCTGAAGGGACGCGGCACGGTGAACGTGCGCGTCGTCGACGGCGCGAATCAGCCGGTCACGAACGCGTTCGTCCGGCTCGAGGAGACGCAGTATCCGAACCGCGTGTACGAAGCGGCGGTGGCGGCATCGAATCAGGGCGTAGCCACCTTCTCGAGCGTGTTCGAAGGGCCGGTCACGGCCCGCGCCAGCGACGCCTTCGCGCGCGGCGGACGATCGTCATCCACTCTTGCATCCGCGGGCGCCACGCTCGAGATGACCGTGGCCTTGACCACCACCGGCACCGTGCGCGGACACTTCTACCGCGCCGGCGGCACGTCCCCGATTCCGTTCGGCAGCGTGAAGCTGGTGGCCAACGGACAGACCATCGGGCAGGCCACGACGGCGGGCAGCGAAGACGTCGGCGCGTTCTCGTTCAGCTACGTGCCCGCGGGCTCGTTCCGGATCGAAGCGCAGGACCCGCAAACGGCGCGGTCCGGCATCGCGGTCGGGACGCTCACGTCCGAGGGACAGATCGTTGAAGTCAACGTCACCGCGCAGGGCGTGGGACGGGTGGAGGGACTCGTGACCAGCAACGGCGCGCCGCAGCCGGGCGCCCTGGTCAAGATCACCTCCGGCAACCAGTTCAGCACCGTCACCCTCACGGACTCCGCGGGACGGTACAGCATCGACGGCGTCCCGGAAGGATTCGTCACCTCCACGGCCAGTCTCTCGGGCAACTTCCTGGCGGGGACCAGCAGCGGCAACCTGACCGGTGAGGCGGCGACGCTGACGCTCAACGTCGCGTTGCGCGACTCGGGACGCATCACCGGGCACGTGGTCACGGCGGTGGGTGCCACTGCCGCGCCGATCTCCCTCGTCACCGTGCAGGTCGGCGGCACCGGCGGCGCGAAGCTGGAAGCCACCACGGACGTCGCGGGCGCGTTCGCGTTCGAGCGCGTGCCGGCCGGCTTCGCCACGCTCACCGCGGAAGTGCTGGGCAGCATCGACAAGGCGAACAACGTCGCGGATGTGGTCGGGTCGCAGACCACCGACGTCACGCTCATGCTCAACGGCGTCGGCTCCATCAGCGGACACGCCCTCGATTCCACGGGCGCGCCGACTTCCGGCGACGTCACCGTCACCGGCAACGGCGGCCTCCCTTACACCTTCACCGTCCAGGCGCAGGCCGACGGCACCTTCGCGTTACCGCAGGTGCTGGCCGGCCCGTTCAGCGTGACGCTGCGCGCCGTGTCGGGCCAGTTCACGCTTTACGGCACCGCCAGCGGCAGCGTCCCGCCGAATCAGAACACTCAGGTGACGGTGCAGGTGCAGCCCAGCGGCACGGTGACCGGACTCGTGCTTCGTTCCGACGGTACGACGCCCGCGGTCGGCGCCAACGTCGTCCTGCAGCTCGACGGCAACCGCGGCTCCGTGACCGTGCAGGCCGGCAACGACGGCCGCTTCACCGCGCGCGGCGTGCCCTTCAGCACGTTCGTCGTACGCATCACCGATCCCATCTCCACCGGTCTGGCCCTCTCCAGCGGTTCGATCGCCACCAACGGCCAGACTCTCGACCTCGGCTCGCTCGTGCTCGACGATCAGCCGGTCAACGTCGTCTCCATCGCGCCGGCGGACGGCGCCATCGGCGTCTCGCTCACGCAGCCGATCGTGGTCACGTTCAGCGATCCGCTGCAGAACGCCTCCGGCATCACCATCAAGAGCGGCACCAGCGGCCTCGGCGCCTCGTCCGCGCTGTCTTCGGATCAGAAGACCGTCACCCTCACCGGCACGTGGCCCGACTCCGCGGAGATCACGGTCAGCGTGAGCACCTCGGTCACCGACATCTTCGGACGTCATCCGCTCTCCGCCGTCTCCACCATGTTCCACACCATCGACACGAGCGGACCGAAGGTGAGCGCCATCGCGCCAACCGCCGGCACGATCCAGGTGGCCGCGAATGCCACCGTCACCGTCACGTACGACGAGCCGCTCGCGGCGAGCAACGACCCCGCGGCCGTGCTCACGCTCGAGCGTGCAAACGTCAGCGTGGCCGGTACGGCAACACTGACCTCGCCGGCGACGTTCGTCTTCACTCCCACCGCGCCGTTGAACAACGACGCGATCTATACCGTCAAGGCCATCGGCGCGCGCGACGTGAGCGGCAACGTGCAGACGCAGAACTTCACGTCCACGTTCGCCACGACGGACACCATCGCGCCGGTGTTGACCGTGGCTTCGCCCGCGAACGACTCGTGGAGCCGGAACCTCCAGCCGTCCATTCAGGTCAATGCCGTCGACCCGACCAGCGGCGTGGCCAGCAACACCGGCACGTTGAAGATCGACGGGCAGAGCGTCACGCCGCAGGTCTCGGGTGCGACCCTCTTCTTCACGCCCGCGGCCGGTCTCTCGGAAGGCACGCACGCGCTGGAAGCCTCCATCGAAGACCGGGCCGGCAATCGCGGCTTCGGGAACAGCACGTTCAAGCTCGACGCCACCGCGCCGTCCGTGCCCGTGCTGACCGGCATCAGCGAAGGCGCGACACTGGCCGGGACCTTGACGCTGGGCGCGACTTCGTCCGATGCCACCTCGGGCGTGTCGCGGATCGATCTCTACGTCGACAACAGCAACTTCCTGGACGTCTTCCCCGCCGCCTTCTCCACCAGCTACAACACGCAGAGTCTCGCGGACGGCTGGCACGTCTTCAGCGCGCAGTCGAACGACGTGGCCGGCAACGTCAGCAGCCGCTCCACCGGCGTGAATGCGCTCGTCAACAACCGGCCGCTCACGCTGACCTTCAGCGCTCCGGCCGTCAATACCCAGGTCCGCGATGCAGTGGCGGCCAGCGCCACCGCCAGCGAGCCGGTGAACGCCATCGTCTTCACCGCCGCGGGTCAGACCGTCACCGACGACGCCGCGCCGTACGAGGCCACCTTCGCGCTGGCCGGCGCGCCGGAAGGTCCGCTGGTCATCACCCTCACCGCCACTGCGGGCAGCGGCGAGACCGCGCAGGCCACGCGCACCGTGGTCGTCGACCGCACCGCGCCGGCGCGGCCCGACGTGGCGCGCATCACCGCCGAGCCGCCGAACAACGGCAGTTCGCTCGTCTTCGGCTACTCCAGTGCGGTGGAGCCCAACGCCACCGTGGAGATCACGAACACGGTCACCAACGCCTTCACCAGCGTGCGCGCCTCCAGCGACGGCGGCTTCTCGATCTTCATTGCCGGAGCCATCGACCAGGCGCTGTCGGTCGTGGCCGTCGACGCGGTGGGCAACCGCAGCGAGAGCGCCACGATCACCATCCGTTCCACCCCCTCCCTCCCGCCGTCGGAAGGCTCGACCACGCTGCACTACGACGGGGTGCTGGTCGACCGGGTCGGCGGCACCTCCGGAGCGATGACGCCGGACGGCACTCCGGACGCCGTGTTCACGGTCAGTCTGGCCATCGGCGATGGCGTCACGCGCACGATCAGTTACATCGACCTCACCGGTCCGGGCACGCGCAGCACCCGCGCCAGCACCATTCCTCTCGGCGTGGCGCAGGACCCCGGCTCGCCGCTGCTGAACAACGCCACCGGTCAGGTCAACTTCCCGGTCACGTCCGGCACGACCCTGACCCTCTTCGCCGCGGACGCGGGCTTCATCCAGGAGGGCTCGACCTACACCGTGAAGGCGGTCTTCACGGACGGCTCGCAGTTCGTGGGCACGTACTACATCGTCCCTCGTGACGACGCGAATTACGTCGCGCACTCCGCCGACATCTCCGCGGAACCGGCCACGGTCACGGCTACGGCAGCGCAACCGGGCACGACCACGATCACCATCACCAACATCCGCGACATCGGGGGCAACCTCGTGCCGGACGGCGGCAAGATCGCCATCAGCGTGGCTAACGGCGCGGCCAAGAACGCTCTCGGTTCCGCGTTCGCATCCGCGGGCGGCGCCATCACCAGCGGCGTCCAAGCCGCCAACAACCCCTCCTTCCGTGTCTTCGCGATCAGCGGCGGCTCCGTGACCACGACGTATTCGAGCGCTCCGGTCGTGCCGGCATCGCTCAACGGAGCGGCCGTGACGGTGCAGGTGCTCGGTGCCGACGCTTCCGACAATGTCCTCGGCGTGGAGGCCATCACCAGCCTCTATCTCAATGTCCGGCTGGCGACCGATCCGGCCATCGTGCACCTCACGCCCTCTTCGTTGTACGCGGACCGCGCCGACCGGCGCGCCCAGATTCGTGTCCAGGTGCGCGACGCCGCGGGGAACGCGCTGCCGGACGGCACGAAGGTCCTGCTCACGGCCGGAGCCAACGGCTCGATCGCCTTGGGCAGCTTCGTGCAGTCGGCCGGTGGTCAGATCATTGGCGGCGCGAGCTCGCCGACGAGCTCCATCTACCGCGCCTTCACGGTCAGCGGCGGCATCGTCACCGCCGAGTACTCCGCATCCGGGATCTCCGCGAACGTGGGCGAGGTCAAGACCGCCACCATCCAGGTGCTGCCCGCGGATGCGAACGGTGCACGCACTTCGCAGAACGCGACCGGTCTGGCCAATGTGGTCCTGGCCGGCGCGGCCAAGACGGAAGTCGACGTCTCGCCGGAGACCGTGCCGTACGTCTTCCCCAATCCGCCCGTGGTCCAGGTCGACGTCCATCACGTGCATGACGCCCGCGCGCGCCTCGTGCCCGACGGCGCCAACCTGTTGCTCTCCGCATCCGCCAACGCCTCGATCCTCGGCTGCTGCTTCGTCAGCTCCGCCGGCGGGACCATCGCCGACGGCACGGTCTCTCCCACGAACGGCACGTACAAATACTTCCCGCTGGTGAACAACTTCTTCCGCACCACCTGGACGCAGCAGGGCGTGCAGCAGGTCGACACCGGTCAGGAGCGGATCGCGGTCGTGCAGGTCGTGCCGGGCGACAACACCGGTGCGCGCATCGATCAACAGGCCCTCGGCACGCGCCAGATCAAGATTCTCGGACCGATGAATTCCCGCGGGTCCGCCGAACAGTCGACCCTCTTCGGCGACGGCAACCTGCAGACCACCACGGTGCGCTTCGAGCACATCCTCGACACGCAGGGCAATCCGTTGCCCGACGGTTCCTACGTCGTGGTCAGCGCCGCCTCGAGCACGGTCATCGCCGGTTGCTGTTACGTCGGCTCGATCGGAGGGCAGATTCTCAACGGCACTCCGTCGCCCACGGCGAACTTCAAAGTCTTCACCATCACCAACGGCGGCATCGACGTTCTGTACGGGAACCAGGGCATCATCTCCAGCCCGACGGAGACCAAGACCGCCAATGTCGTCCTGGCGCAGGCGGGCGCGAGTGGCGAGCGGTTGAGCCAGCAGGCGCTCGGAATCGTCCCGGTGCAGACCGTGGGCACGGCCTCCGCGCAGGTCATGGCCTCGCCGGCCGTCATCTTCGCGGACGGCAATGACCACCGGGCCACGATCACCATCAGCGACATCAAGGACCTGCTCGGTCGTGCCGTCCCGGACGGCACGCTGATCGGCGTCTCCGCGAAGAGCAGCGTGGCCTTCATCGGCTGCTGCTACATCGGCTCGCAGGGCGGCACGATCCTGGGCGGGACGACGGCCACCAACAACTCCGGCTTCCAGGTCTTCCCGGTGACGAACGGCCAGGTGGTCGTGCAGTACTCCTCGCAGGGGATGTCGGTCACCGACGAACGCATCGCCAACGTCACCGTCGTGGCGATCAACGGCCAGAGCCAGGTCATCAGCATTCAGGCCATCGGCACCGCACCGGTGCGTCTGGTCGGGCCGATGAGCGTGACCGTGGCGGTGTCGCCGGCGGACTTGACCGCTCATGCGCCCGGACAGCTCTCGCAGGTCACGCTCAGCAATCTGAAGTCGGCGGAAGGGCTGCCGTTGCCGGACGGCACCAAGGTCGGCATCGCCGTCAACAGCTCGGCGTCGTTCGTCGGCTGCTGCTACATCGGCTCGGTCGGCGGCACGATTCTGTCGGGCGGCACGCTGCCTGACGACGGCACTCCTGCCGCGAACAACGGGAACTTCAAAGTGTTCACGGTCACCGGAGGCGAGGTCCACGCGGTCTACGACGGCACCGCCATCGCCGCGGGCAACAACGAAGTGAAGGTGGCCAACGTGCAGGTCGTGCCGGTCTCGAGCACCAACGACGTCCTGACCATCCGCGCCCTGGGGGTGGCCCCGATCCGCATCAACGGCGTGGCCTCGGCGATCGGCTCGGGCCCAGCCACTCTGCGCATGCCGGGAACGGCCGCGGTCACGTTCACGAACATTCGCGACGCGGCCGGCCACATCGTCCCTGACGGAACGGCCGTGGCCGCGACGGTGACCAACAGTGCCACCTTCACCGGCTGTTGCTACAACGGCTCGTCGGGCGGGACCATCCTCAACGGCAACGCCTCTCCCTCGGGCGCGATCTGGAAGTGGTTCACCGTCACCGGCGGCACCATCTCCATCGAGTACTCGACTCAGGGCGTGACCGCGGCCACTCCCAACACCACGCGAATCCAGCTCGTTCCGGCCCGCAACGACGGCACGGCTTACGGCGGAGCGACCCTGTCGGGTGGACTCTTCGCCATCACTCTCACGAATTGACATCGATGGAACTGCCAGAGATCTGCATGAGCAATCGACGAGAACATTTTCGCAGCCGCTGGGCGACGTCGCACCGGCTGATCGCATCGCTGCTGTTGTCGGTCCTGCCGGCCAGCCTGCTCGGCGCGCAGACCGGCGGAACGGGAAACGCGCAGATGCCGCTGCCCGTGGTGCGCAAGCTGGCCAGGCCCGCTGTGGACACGCAGAGTGTCACGGCCAGCTCCGTGACCGAGGTGCCGTTCTTCGGGCCGAAGAAATTCGTCCGCACCACCGGCCCGAAGGACGTCTACACGCTGACCATCGACGTGCCGTCGTGGCTGCAGTCGCCGTTCCGCCTGCACGTCCAGAACGGGGAGCCGGACGGCACGTTTCGCGTTTCCTCGGCCACCGTCGCGATCAACGGCACCGAGATTCTCAAGCAGTCCGACTTCAAGCAGAACGCCGCCGCGTACGACCGCACCGTCACCCTCAGCGCACACACCACGCTGGTCGTCACCCTGACCAGCAAGCCGACTTCCTATCTCACGTTCTGGCTCTACGGCGCTCCGGCCGATCACACGCTGCCGGTCCTCACCTGGGTCCGTCCTCCGAACGGCGCGACCATCAGCACGGCCACCCCGCAACTGGTCGTGCAATACGACGACCTCGCGGGATTGGGCGAGGTGGCGGCCTCGGGGGTCGACCTGGCCTCCTTGCGCGTTTTCATCGATGAGGCCGACCGCAGCGCGCTCTTCACCCGCCGCTCCGACGAGGCGTCCGCCGACCTTCCGGCCGCGTCCCCGCTCACCGCGGGACTGCACACCTTCAAGGCCTCCATCGCCGATCTGGCCGGCAATGGCCGCGAGATCACCGGAGAGTTCCGCGTCGATCTCACTCCTCCGGCCATCGCCTTCACCGCTCCCGGCGCAGGCGCGTATCTCGCGACGCGCACTCCCGGCGTCTCCCTCAGTTACAGCGATGACGTCGCACTCGCTCCCGAGTCGCTGCTCGTCGAAGTCGACGGCCTCGCGCTGGCCGGGTCGCATGTGACGGCCGGACCGTCGTCCGCCACCATCGACGCGGGCATTCTCGACGAAGGCCCGCATCAGGTCACCTCAACCATCCGCGACGCGGGCGGCAATCCCGCCACCGCCTCGATCGCCTTCAACGTCGACGTCACCAATCCGCTGATCGTCATCGCCCAGCCACCCGCGAACGCGCGCATTGGCAGCCAGGACGTGAGCGTGACGCTGACCTGGTCCGACGCCCAGGGCGTCGTGGCCGGCACCGCCACGGCCACCATCGACGGGAACGCCGTGGCGCTGACGGCCAATGACGACGGCGCGACCGTCGAGCTCCTCGCGCTCGCCAACAGCTCGCACACGTTCGCGGCCAGCGTCGCCGACCGCGCCGGCAACCGCGGCACGGCCAGCGTCCCGTTCATCGTCGACACGACCGTGCCGTCCATCCAGGTCGTGGCCCCTCCGGCCGGCGCGAACATCAAGACCACCACGCCGGCCATGGCCATCGAGTATTCGGATGATCAGGGTGTGGTCACGGACTCGCTGAAGGTGACGATCAACACCGTCGACCAGACCGCGCTCTTCGCCAGGACTCCCACCGCCGCCACCGCCACCCTCGTCACTCCGCTGCCGGAAGGGATCACCACCGTGGCCGCGGAGATCCTCGACCTGACGAACAACACCGGCCGCATCACGTCGACGTTCCGCGTCGACACGATCGGGCCCACCGGCACCATCGTCGCCCCCGCCGCGCGCGTCCGTACGGCCACGCCGCTGGTCAATGCCGAGTATGCCGATGGGGGAAGCGGCATCGACTCCTCGTCGGTGGCGCTGACGGTCGACGGGGCCCTGATTGCGGACGTGCTCTCGCCCGGTCCCGACTCGGCCGCGGGTACGCTCGTGACGCCGCTCGTCGACGGCCCGCACACGCTGCAGGTCGATTTCAGCGACCGCGCCGGCAACCCGGCCTCGCTCTCCACCGCCTTCGTCGTCGACACCGTGGCCCCGCAACTGGCCATCGCCGTGCCGGCGATGAACACGTTCGTCAACACCTCCACTCCGCCGTTCCGCATCACCTATGACGATCCGAACGGCACAGGCGTCGATACCAGCACGTTGCGCCTGACGCTCCGCAGGGGGAGTGAGGACGCGATCGACGTGACGTCGTATGTGACCATCACTGTGAACGAGGCCACGGGCCTCGTGCCGGCCACCGCGCCGCTCACCGACGGCACGTATCACCTGCGTGCGGTCGTCGTCGATGGCGCCGGGAACGAGAGCACGGCCGAGACTTCGTTCGAGGTCGACACGTTGGCGCCGGTGGTCGAAGTGGTCAGCCCGGCCGCGAACGGATACGTGGCCTCGTCCACGCCGCAGTTCTCCATCGTCTGGAGCGACGCCCTCAGCGGAGTGGCCACGGCCAGCGTGCTGGTCTTCATTGACGAGGTAGACCGCACCGAGCGCTTCACCCTCACCTCCGCCGGCGCCACGGGCCGGCTCGAAGCGGCGGAAGCTCTCGCGGAAGGGGCGCACGCCATCCGCGTGGTGGCCTTCGACCGGGCCACCAACGCCGCGGCCGTCGTCCAGCAGACGTTCACGGTCGACACGATCGTTCCCACCGTGGCCATCGACGCGCCGGCCAGCGGCGGATACGTCGGTCCGGCACCCTACGTCGTCACCATCCATCACGCCGATACAGGCGGCAGTGGCATCGCCCCGGCCTGGGTGGTGGTGACCCTCGACGGCACCGACCGGACCGCGGAGTTCACGGTCACATCCGACACGACCACCGCCTCGATCGCGACCGCGCTCACCGATGGGGCGCACACCCTCAACGTCTCCGTGCTCGACTGGGCGGGCAACGCCGCCAGTGCGACGTCCACCTTCACGGTCGACGCAATCAAGCCCGTCGTGCAGGTCACCTCACCGGCCGCCGGCTCGTGGCACAGCGGCGGATCGCTGCAGGTCGCGGGGACGGTGCAGGACGTCTCGCCGCTCAATCTCGACGTCAACGGCGTGACCACGATGGCCTCCGGCGGCAGCTTCAGCGCCACCATCCCCACGCACGAAGGCTCGCTCCTGATTCGCGCGATGGCCACGGACGCCGCGGGGAACATCGGCACCGCCGAAGTGACGGTGAATGTCGATTCGAATCCGCCGCTCATCACCGTGACCTCGCCGTTGCCCGGGCTGGTCACCGCGCAGTCGTCGTTCACGCTCACAGGAACGGTGGCCGACACCTCCACGGTCACGTTCCTCCTCGACGGAGCGCCGCTGGCGCTCAGCGGCGACACCTTTTCCACCATCGTGTCGCTCGACAGCGATGGCAAGAAGAGCGTCACGCTGACGGCCACCGACCAGGCGGGGAACAGCAGCAGCAAGACGGTCGAGGTGACGCGCGATACGGCCGCGCCGCAGATCGTGGTCGTCTCTCCGCTCTCCGGCGCGGTCGTGGGTGCGGTTCCGGTCGTGCTCAGCGGGACGGTGCAGGACGCGACCACAACGACCGTCACGGTGGACGGCGCCGCAGCGACCGTGACCGGAGATGCCTGGCAGGTCTCCCTCAGTGACCTCACCGAAGGGACGGCCACGTTCTCCATCGTGGCGACCGATGCGGCCGGCAATGCCACTCCGCTCTCGCACACGATCACCGTCGATCTGGCGGCGCCCGCCGTGACCATCACCGCACCCGCTTCCGGCACGCTGACGAAAGAGGCCACGACCACGGTCACCGGCCGCGTCACCGACACGACGCTGGCCACGGTCACGCTGGCCGGCATCACCGCGACCCTGCAGCCGGGAGCGAACGCGGACGAGAAGCTCTTCACCCTCACCGGTGTGCCGCTCGGCGGCGGCGACAACACGCTCACGGCCATCGCCACTGACGCCCTCGGCCGCACCGGCCAGGCCTCGACGCTGGTCACGCGCGACTCGATCGCGCCGATGGTCACCGTCGAAGGTCCGTCCCTCATCACCCGCACGCGCTCGAGCCGCTTCACCGCCGCTGTCGAAGAGAACCTCGCCTTGCGCGAGGTGGTCTTCAAGATCGGCGACGTCGTCGTCTCCACGCAGACCACCGCGCCGTTCGTCGCGGACGTGACCGCGCCCGCCACCTCCGAGCCGGGCGACGTGCTCGTGCTCACCGTCATCGCCACCGACACGGCCACCAATAGCACCACGGTCACCAAGGAGCTGCGCGTCACCTCGGACGGTGCGGTCAGCGGTCTGGTGCTCTCGAACTCGACGGGCCTTCCCCTTCAAGGCGCGATCGTGCGCGTGGCCGGCCAGCCGCGGCAGACACTCACCGACGACCGCGGACGCTACGCGCTGCCGGCCAACGACCAGAACCTGGTGCTGCTCTTCGACCCGCCCGCCAATGCTGCCGAGCCGATGACGTCCGTCGAGCGCACCGTGGCCATCCAGACCGCGGTCGGCACGATCCCTGTCGATGCCCGGCTCACGCCGCGCGGCGCCGGCACGCTCGTCTCGCCCAGCGGGCAAACGCTCTCCGTCGCGAGCTCCGCCTCGAATGTCCAGGTCACCATCCCGGGCGGTACCGTCACGGCGCCCACGAAGATCCACCTCACGCTCCTCGGCGCTCAGGGCCTGCCCAACCTGCTCCCGCTCGGCTGGCGACCGGCCGTCGCCTTCGAGCTGTATCCGGGCGGCGAGCTGGCCGCGAATGGTCCCTACGCCGTCACCATGGGCGGGACTCCGGACGCGACGCTGCACCTCGTGCGCTACGACATCACGACGCACGCCTGGGTCACCGTGACGCCGAGCCTCGCGCGCAGCGGCGCCGGCGTCGTGCAGGCGTCGCTGCCGGTCATGGGCTCCTACGCGCTGGCCATCGCCGACGATGCCACCGTCCCCACGCCGGTGGCCGGCGAACTGCTGGCCGGCGTGGCCATGCAGCCGATTCCCGACACGGCCACCAGCAGCGGCAACGTCAATCCTCCGACGCTGCCCACCACAGGCGGCTCCGCCGTCGGAACGTTGACCGTCCACTCCACGACAGCGCTTCCTTCGGGCACGGTCGTGCAGGCCGAAGTGACGGAATCGTTCTCACTGCCGGCGGGACAGACGGCTTCCGAAGAGAAGCGCACGCAGGACCTGGTGCTCTTCCGGGATGGCGCGGATCTCACCGCGCAGTTCCCGATCGTCCCGTCGCGTCGCTTCGAAACGGGCGAGATCCTGGAAGGGCGCGTCCATCTGGACATCCTGGCGGGGCGTGAAGCGGTCCGCGGCAAGACCGGTGGCGCGCAGGCGCTGACCCTGACTTCGGGCGACGTCGAGCTGACCGTCCCGGCGGGATCGCTCCCGGAGGATCTGGCCATCTCCGCGACGCCGGCCGCGCTTTCGAATTTCCTCCCGTCGACGGCGACGGCGTTCCCGATCGCCGAGCTGGTCGTCGACTTCGGCGGCATGTCGCTCGGCACCTCCGCGGTCCTCTCCATCCGCGCCGGCGCCATTCCGGCGACGGATACGGTCGTCATCGCGAAAGTCGTGCGTGTCGATGGTCTGCCGCGCGTGGTCGTCGTGGCCGGCACCGACCTGACCGGCGGTCGCTACGTTTCGAAAGACCTGGGCCCCCTGGCCGGCCTCCGCAACGATGGCCGTTATGTGTTCTACCGGCTGTCCGTGCCGTGGGGTCTCGTGGCCGGCAACGTGAACATGCCTTCCACGGCGAACGTGGCCGTGGTGCAGATCGACGGACTTCCCTTCGTCGCCGTCACGAATGCCCAGGGCGACTTCGCCACCATCGCTCCCACCGGCACCGCGCACTTCACCGCCACCGTTCCCAGGACCTCGCTGTCGGGAGAGACCACCGCACAGGTGACCAGCGGATCCGTGGCCGCCGCCAACATCAACCTCACCGCGCAGGCCACCACCGCCGTCGTCACTCCGGCCGACGGGGCTTTGCACGTCCCGGTCTCGATGCAGATCGAGATCGCCGCCACGGCGCCGTTGCGCACCAGCACCGCCAACACGGGCACGATCACGCTCGTCCGCGCAGGCGGTGTGAACGTCGCGCTGCGCTTCGTCCTCTCCGGCACCGGCCGCACGCTGGCCGTCGTGCCGCAGACGTTGCTCACCGCCGGGCAGACCTACACATTGAACGTGAACGGGCTGACCGACATCTATGGTGGCGCGGTGGCGGTCGCACCCGTCACCTTCACCACTGAGCCCGACGCGCCGCCGGCCTACGACACGCAGAAGGTCGTCTTCACGATGCCCAACGCCGCGGGCATGGTCACCGTGAGCGCGCCGCCCGGATCTCTTCCGCCGGGCACGCGGGTCCTGATCGTCAATGCCGGCAACGGCGTGGTGGTCTCGTACACCGTCGGCAACGACGGCTCCTTCACCGGCACGTTCCCCTGCACCATCAATGACCGGCTCATCGTCACCATTAGCGATCCGAAGGGCAACGTGGTGAACTTCGAGCGCAGTCAGTTCGTGGCCACCGACGGCAGTGGCAAGACGGCCATCGGTCCTGGCGGAGGCATCGTCGAGGGTCCGGGTGGCGTGCAGTTGCGCATTCCGGACGGCGCGCTCGATCAGGGTGCGGTGTTCCGCATCGAAGCCTTCGGCGCCGATGAGTTTCCGGAACAGCCCACCGTTCCGGGAGGGCACTTCGGCGGCGGACTGCGCATCGTCTCCGAGCAGAAGCCGACCCTGAAGAAAGAAGGCGATCTCGTCTTCCCGCGCCCGGCCGATGCGCCGGCCGGCTCGTTCTATTACATCTATCGGCGTCTCACCGGTCCCAACGGAGAGGTCGCGTACGAAACGATCGATCACGCCTTCGAAGACGGGAACGGCAAGGTCGTCACCGCCTCCTATCCCTTCATCGGTTGGAGGGACTCCACCGTGGCCTGGAACGCCAAGGCCGACCTGGGCGGCGTCGGCTTCGGCCTGGGCGCCGAGGTGATCTTCGCGATGATGTACACCTGGGACGCACTCTTTCCCGGATCGCCGATCCAGGGCGCGATCGCCGGTCACGTCTACCGTCCCGTGTGGGATCCGGGTGCCAGCGCTCCGCGCTACGAGCCGGTGGCCGACGCCATGGTGCAGGTCAAGGACATCGCCGCCTCGGAGATCAAGACCATCGCCCGCACCGGCACCGACGGCACCTTCACGCTCTGGGATCCGCACTACACCGGCGGGACGGTCGACGTCCAGGCGCGCAGTGGCGACGCCTTCGCCGTCGGCACCGCCTTCGAAGCCAACCCCTCGAACACCCGCGCCAACAACTTCGGCAACCTGGTCATGACCTACGGCTACGCCGCGGAAGTGAATCTCACCTTCCCGGCCACCACCCAGCCGTTGCCCTCGCCGGACGTGGAAGTGAACGTCATGCGCCTGAATGAGTCGCAGAACCTCCTGCGCACCGACATCAACGGCGTCGTGGCCGCGGAGACGCCGCTGCTCATCGGCTTCCGCTTCCGCAACGGCGTCGACGCCGTCATTCAGAACGCCACGGTCAATGGCGAGGAGTTTCCGGTGCGCGCCGATGACGGCGGCCTCGGCACCGGCGAGAAGATGAAGTACATCCTCTCCACCCTGTACACCCCGCGCCACGCCGGCACCTACGAGGTGAAGGCCACCGCGCTCGATCCATTGGGCGGTGCGCCGACCGAAGTGCAGCACACGTTCCTGGTCGTGGCCGGCGGCGGCACCAACAACGCCGGCATCCCCGACGTCGCGCCGGACTGGATCACGCGCAAGCTCGTGCCGAAGCCCAACGCCGTCGGTGTGGCCGTGGACATCCTGCCGCAGGTCGTCTTCACCGAGCCGGTGGTCAACGTCGCGGCCGGATTGCAGTTCACCACCAGCAGCGGACCCGTGGCCTTCAAGCTCGCCGCCTCCGCCATCGACGCGCAGGGGCAGCCGCAGACCATCAACGATCTGTTCCTCGAGCCGGCCAGCACCAAGGTCACCGCCATCACCCTCATTCCGCTGGGCGGTCTCGACTTCAACACGACGTACACCCTCAAACTGACCTCGACCATTCAGGATACGGACACCGGTCCCACCGGCCCCACGCCGCGCAACTTCCCCAACCGCGAGCTCGTGTTCAAGACCATCGATCCCGAGCCTCTGGGCGACGCCGGTGAGGCGTTCTACAGTCCGGCGGTGGCCGTCGTCGGCGACTACGCCTATGTGGCCAAACAGACCGTCGGCAACGGCGTGATGGCGGTCTACGACATCTCCGATCCCGACGACCTCAAGGAGGTCGGACGGGCCGGGCTGCTGGGCATGCCCACGCATCTCTCCGCGGAGGCCTCCTCTCCGATGAACGACGGCGAGACGCTCGTGGCCGTCGGCTCCGGTCTCAAGTACACGCCGCCCGGTCCGTCGAACGCCTATCTCTTCGACGTGCGCAATCCCGAGCAGCCGAAGCGTGTCGGCGTGATCACGCTGGCCGAGAGCGTGGAGGCGGGCATCGTGCTGCGGCTCGCGCTACGCAAGGCGTTCCTCTACACCATCACCTTCCCGTACGGCATTCAGGTCATCGACGTGCAGCGGGCCATGGACATTCACCGCGCGGCCGAGAACGACCCCGCGCAGCGCGTGCGCATGGGCTACGACATCACCGTGGCCGGCCGGGGCTTCGGACAGGACGCGGTGGTGAACACGGTGCAGGTGCTCGATCCCGACACCGGCTCCCGCGCGCATCTGATCGACCTCGTCGCGGGCGAGTATCTCGTCGGCGGCAGCTCGCGCACGCTGGTCATGGCCACCGGCTCGACGCCGTTCGTCGTGCTCGATCCGACGGAGAGCTCGCCGCGCATCACCCGCGCGCCGCCCACCGCCGAAGGCCTGCTGCAGTTCGGCCGGGCCATCGCCCTCACCCGGGCCGGCAATCGCGACCTCGCGCTCATCGTCGGTACGGGCCAGGCCAACAATGCCGCCGGTGACCTGGAGACCGGCACGGCGCTCTACATTTATGATCTCCTCAATCCGCTGGTCCCGAACCTGATCGGTTCGGTGATCGTCGATCCCTCCGGCAGTGACGTCGAAGTGGCCGGCACCACGGCGGTCGTGGCCACGGCGGGCGGCGCCATGACCTTCAGCATCGCCGACCCGGCCCGTCCCCGCTACCTCGGCACCGTCGAAGGCGTGGGCTATCGCATCGCCATCGGTCAGGAAGGCGGCTACCTCGTTTCCAGCGGCACCACCAGCAGCTCCGCCGCCGGATTGCACGTCGCTTCCTTCAAGCCGGTGGTCATCATCCGCAAAGCCGATCCGGTCAACATCACCATCAGCGATCCGACCGGCACCGTCACCACCCCGCAGAAAGTCACGGCCCTCGAGGAGCTGCAGGTCAAGATCAAGGTCGTGCCGGTCGTCAGCGGTCTGAATGGGACCGTGAACGTGCAGAACAACCGGTTCCAGCGGCCGGACGGCACGGATGCCGGCGCCAATACCTTCACTCCCTACCCGGTCGTTTGGACCGATGCCGCCAAAGGCGAAGGGTACTTCACGCTGCCGGCCACGACCCGATACGACGACACGGACCTCGTGGCCCTGGCCTCGGTCGATTCCGACAGCGGCACGCTGCGCAGCGCGCCCCGCTCCATCAAGCTCGGCTGGGTCCGTCTGGACCTCGACTCGAACAACAACACCGAGATCGACGCCACGGACCGCGAAGCCGCGCGCAAAGGCCGCCGCTTCGGCTTCTGGGAATCCGATCCCAATTACGATCTGAAGCGGATCGCCAAGCTCAAAGCAAGTGGAGACAAAGACAAGATCGCGGACGCAGGGGAAGAGGAGAAGGGACTCACCGACTACTTCACCGTCCGCATCACCGTGAACAAGCTCTGGCAAGGAGCCGGCGCGAGCGCGGTCCGCTTGCACCTCAGTAGGAACTCGGAAGATGCCGACTGGACGATCGTCAAGAAGCTCAAAGGGCCGAAGGATTACTTGCGCGATCAGGACTCCGCGCTGCAGCAGGTGGCCGAGATCACGGGCACGGGCTCGAATCTGAACCTCACCCCGGAGTGCAGCCCCGCGGAATTGCTCATCCATCCCGAAGGGGCGGGTGAGTGCCGGCCTACCGCCGGCGGCTTCGTGGATCTGCCGCCCCTGGCCACGGGAGTGCACGAGTACCTGGTGCGTTGTCGCGACTGCCTCAATCGGAACACCAACGACGTGGATCAGGGTCCGGCCATGTGGCTCGAGCTGGTGAAGGGCGGCGCCGGAACGCGCATCGACGAGTCCCTGACCGACATCCGTCCGTTGCGCCAGTGGATCACCTACGCCTCCGCACGTCCGACCACGCACGGTCAGTTCAAACCGTTGTCTTATCTCGATGTGTACGCGCGCTACGCGCCCTGGTACGAGGACGACGTTCGCGAGCCGAAGGACGAGAACGTCCGCAAGTGGTCGAACGACATGTTCGGGTGGAACTTCACGGCCAGCCGCGTCCCGAAAGGCGCCCGCGACATCACGGCCATCGTGCACGGGTTCAACGTCACCGACTCGGACATGCGCAACAAGTTCCTGCCGGCCTGGTTCAAGCGGCTGTACTGGGTCGGTCATCCCGTGCATCGGCTGCAAGGGGAGTGGCGAAAGCAGGATGACGCGGACAGCCCCGGCTGCGTGAAGAATTGTGCGCAGGCCATCGGGATCTCCTGGCCTGGAAACGACACGGGAGTCGAGCCAGGCTACAAGACCGGCCCTCTGGCCGACATGCGCACTTCGCTGCGCAACAAGGTCTCCGGTCTCTTCTTCCCCGATGACGAGTACCTCGCACTGGCCAGCGGTCCGGCCATTGCCAAGTATCTGAACGAGGTCAAGCGCGAGACACCCTCACGCCGCATTCGCGTCGTGGCCCACAGTCTCGGAAATCTTGCGGTCAATAGCGCGCTCTCGCGGCCCGAGCTGGCGGGTGGCCAGATCGACCGCTACGTCATGAACGAGGCCGCCTTCCCGGCCGAGTCTCTGGCGGACGTTCCCGCCGACAACGACTTTCTCTCGCTCTGGGGCGAGCGAAACCCCGAGAACTATGGATATCCGAGCGATGCCGTCTGGATCGAAGATTGGGATCAGACCATGAACATCGCGCACAAGCTCTATCTCAAGTATTCGCTGAGCAAGTTGAAGAACCAGGTCGAGAATCAACCCCCGCTGGTGTTCCCCGACGAGCGCGAGTTCTACACGATGCGCTGGCGCATGCGCCGGTTGCCGTCCGGAGTCCCCAACCACACCCAGAGCGGCGAAGTGCTTCCGTACCGCGGCCAGTGGCGGGGCATGTTCTCCGAGAACAAGAACCGCACGCGGCTGTTCAATACCTTCAGCGGGAGCGACCGCATTCTGACGGTGGTCTGGCGGTCCAATCAGGTCGATAACAAGCCTCTCGGCCTGGGCCGGCGGCTCCTTCTCGAAAAACTGGGGCGCACCATCCTCGGGTTGAACGGCTTCACCCGCAATCGCGACAACCAGATCATGCAGAGCTGGGCCGCTGCCAAGCCCACCGAGGGGCATTGGGATTCCGTCTTCGGCGGTGGTCCGCAGGACCAGTACTGGACGATCAAGAGACAGTGGGGCGAGCTGGCCTTCTGGTTCCCGGCCACCGCATCCGCCGCGGGTGCCATCGAGCTCGACACGCCGTTCAGGACGAAATGCACCATCGACGACTGCCACACCAATTTCAGCGAGTACTCCGGTTACACGGGGGATCCGAAGAAGATCGAGAGTCTCGATTCGGCAGCGGACGCCATCTGGGAATCCTCCACGCAGGTGCAGACCCACGGCTATCTCGCTTATCGTCCCTTCGGAAAGGTTTATCCGGCCTTCGACGAGATCCGCAAGATGTTCGACCCGAAGAACTGAGGAAACGATGCGCGCCCGAACCCTTGCACTCTCCGTTCTGTTGTTGCTCGCACCCCTCGGCTTTGCGCAGGATGCGCGGACCGAGTTCGGAGTCACTCGTGCCCGGCTGCTGGAGTCCGCGGTGGCGTCGATGTTCAACGGCGCCACCGTCGAGTGGGGCGCCACGCTGACCCTCGTGAACGGCACGTCACGCCAGGCGGTGGCCATCCCGGATCTCGAGTATCGGCACGACGACGATGGCGGCTATACCGCCGTGATGACCGTGGAGCTCACCGCCGGCCGGCAGGAAATCGCCAATGCCATCGCCGCGCTGGAGACTCCTGCCGCGCGCTCCCTTGCGGAGGTGGTGGCCTTCAAGACGAACGCGCAGTTCGCCATCACCGTCCTGCGGCGGGGTGGTCTCGGCGATTCCTCCTCCGCCATCGAGGAAGTCGAGGACGTCGAATTGGCCACGATGACCTACGAGCAGCCCTGGCCGGACGTTTACGTGACGTACACCGGGACCTACGGGACGCCCACGTTTTTTGGCGAAGTGCGGTGGGACGAGAAACTGGTGGTCGACCCCGCGATCGTGGCTAACGGACGGATCCCCTCTCTGCTGGCCCGGAGAGAGAAGTCGGGTGCGGACCATTCCGATAGCGCGCTGATCGAGGCCGTGGACGAGAACACGGTCTCGTTCTCCTCCGGGACCAGCCACCAGTTGATCATGCGGTGCGCCGACCCCTGCCTCCCGGACGGCCGCGTGCTCCTCGCACTCTGGTGGACCACCAACACCGCCGCCGGCGTCACGCC